>NZ_VCNC01000001.1:696250-1044375 GCF_006210265.1 Desulfovibrio sp. UCD-KL4C | reverse complement strand
AATTTCGCGGCATGAATATTGCTTCCTTACAATCAGACGGTTTATAGTCATTTTTCGGACGCACCGGAATGCAACCTTTCACCTACGATATATACAATGAAAAAGTATCTGATAATATTAATTTTACTGTTATCTGCATGTAATAAATTTGAACCTCAGCTGACAACTCAATCCATCTTTTACGAAGATGCAAAAGTTCAGTTGTCGCAGCTTATGGTTTATTCCAGACCGGAAAAACCTCACTACGGTCCACTTTCTGCCTTATTCTATCCATATTTTGTGACTCAAACAATTAAAGATGGAAAAGACTGGGGTAAACTGATCAGCAAAAATGTCTGGCAAAACTGGACAAGCCTACAAATTTTTCCCTCAATGGTATTTGATGATAAGCTTGTATACCGCGGGCTGGATGACGCCATGTTCACCGCACGTTCAAGAGGATTTGATTTGTTAGTCGTCGGCTTTGTTCCGTATCTCTACTTAGGACATACGATGGATGACTCTGCCGTAACGCTTCAAGTTAAAATATATGAAACGAAACACGGACAAATGGTTTGCTCGTTTGAGCAGTCAGGACGCCTACCTAAGCGAATGGATGATGACTTTATCATTGCTAAGCGCGAACACCGCATGCCTGATTCATCTTTTTTCCAAATAATTCAATCTATTGCAACAGATATGGCTGTACCGCTCACATCATGGGCAAGGTATGAAAACACCAATAAAGGGATCATCGCAGGACTTACTGTCGCCAAGGCTGATGCAGATAAACCACAGATGATATCATACACTCCTCAACAGTCACCGCAAACAGTGCAAACATCTCCACAAGAATCACAGGCAAAAATAACATCTACACCGAACAGCTCACCAGTTACTCCGCCGAAAGCTAAATCAATTAATTTAGCAATTCAATTTGATGTAAATTCTGCAATAATAAATCCAGAATCCTACCCTCTTTTAAACGAGCTGGGGAAAGCTCTGACCAGTGACAAACTTAACGATAAAAGTGTTGTCATTGCGGGGCACACAGATTCTGATGCTTCTGCAGAATATAATTTAGAGTTAAGTAAAAAAAGGGCTGAGGCTGTTAAAGCATACCTAACCCAAAAATTTCCTATAAACTCTAGCAGAATAGCCACTACTGGATTTGGTGAATCCAGACCTTTGGTCCCCAACAGTACTAAATATAATAAACTTTTGAACCGCAGAGTTCAGGTTTCAATTGCTCCTTAGTCATAAATTTGTTGAAGCTCTAAACATCCTCCTTCGAAATGGAACCGAAAGAGGATGTTTTTTTATGAAGAACATATCCCCAAAAGGCTACTTTCTGAAAATATTACTATAAAATCATACAATTACAAACATTATAGAATACACCTATTTTCGACTTTTCCCCTGTCGTCATTTGTGGTAATCGACACAGCTCATTCAGTATGAATAATCGATGATTTCATGAGTTGACGGTATCAGGATTTAATAAAGTGATATCCGTCCCTGAAAAAAATCGTTCTAACCCAATAACCTGGCACGGAAGCTATTTTCCCGGCTAGTGAGGACTTTTTAAATGATTGGTATTTCAAAACTTTACTGTGGAGCGGTTGAACCTTCTGATGTGCTGCGCTACGGCCGCGATTCAGCAAAACTTCCATCTCACCTCCTCCAATTCTCCGAAGATAAAAAGCCTGTTGTTGTCTGGAACATGACTAGAAGATGTAACCTTAAATGTGTTCATTGCTATGCACAGGCTGTTGACCCTGACGGTGTAGATGAGATTTCAACATCTCAGGCTAAAACCATGATTGACGACCTTGCACAGTTCGGTGCTCCAGTTATGCTTTTCTCCGGAGGAGAACCCCTTGTCCGTAAAGACTTGGTCGAACTTGCTCACCACGCCAAAGGTAAAGGCATGCGAGCAGTTATCTCCACAAACGGAACTCTTATTACTAAAGAAAAGGCTAAAGAGCTTAAAGAAGTTGATCTTTCTTACGTCGGAATATCTCTCGACGGAGCTGAAGAAACTCACGATAAATTCCGTGGCGTCAACGGCGCATTCAAAAGAGCTATCGAGGGTATTGAAAACTGTAAAGCCGAAGGACTAAAAGTCGGTCTGCGCTTCACAATTAATAAACGCAACTGGAGAGAAATTCCAACAATATTCAAGCTTCTTAAAGACCTTGAAGTTCCAAGAGCATGTTTCTACCATCTAGTATATTCAGGCCGCGGATCTGAGCTCATTAAAGAAGATCTTGATCACGCAGAAACCCGTCAGGTTGTTGACCTTATCATGGACGAAACCAGAGCCATGGCAGACGCAGGAACTCCTAAAGAAATCCTGACAGTAGACAACCACGCTGATGGACCTTACGTTTATCTGCGCATGCTAAAAGAAGACCCTGAACGCGCTAAAGAAGTTTTAGAACTTCTGCAGTATAATGAAGGCAACAGCTCCGGTCGCGGTATAGGCTGTATTTCTTGGGATGGACAGGTTCATGCAGACCAGTTCTGGCGTAACCATACTTTCGGTAATGTACTCGAACGTCCTTTCTCAGAAATCTGGACCGACCCAAAAATTGAATTGTTGCACAAATTAAAAGATAAAAAGCCTCATGTAGGAGGCAGATGTGCACAGTGTCGTTACCTCAATATCTGTGCCGGAAACTTCCGTTCCAGAGCTGAGGCATACTACGACGACATTTGGGCTCAAGACCCAGCATGTTACCTCACCGACGAGGAAATAAAAAAAGACTAGACACACTGTTTACTGTTGCTCGCAACAAACATTCAGCAGTCGCCTAGACGACAATGACACATTAATCCCGGCGGTCTTCTTTGAGGTCCGTCGGGATTTGCGCTATAAAGCTTTCCCGGCTGATACACGCCGGATTTCTAATAACGTTTCACCGTTTATAACGGAGTAAGCTATGGTATTCGACTTTCACAGAGGGCGCAGACTAAGACGCACCTCAGTAATTCGTGACTTAGTCAGAGAAACAACTCTTTCATCCGCTGATTTGATGATGCCCTATTTCGTTATTGAAACAGACGATCAGGACTACAAAAAGCCTATATCTTCTATGCCCGGACAGTTTCAGCTAAGCCTTAAACAACTTGAACTGCATGTAGCTGAAGCGGTTGCAAACGGCCTGAAAAGTCTAATGATTTTCGGACTACCGGCAGAAAAAGATCCTGTAGGATTACAAGCCTACGCCGAAGAAGGAATTGTCCAGCAGGCTGTCAGAAGAATAAAAAAACTCTGGCCTGACCTTGTTGTTGCAACAGATGTATGTCTCTGCGAATACACTTCCCACGGGCATTGCGGCCTGATTAAAGACGGTAGAATCCTGAATGACCCAACCATTGAGCTTCTCGCACAAACAGCCCTGTCCCATGCAAAAGCCGGAGCTGACATAGTCGCTCCTTCCGACATGATGGATGGACGTGTTGCTGCAATCCGTGAACGGCTTGATGAATCAGGATTTGAAGAGCTTCCGATAATGTCTTACGCTGTCAAATATGCATCTGCGTACTACGGACCTTTCAGAGAAGCGGCGGAAAGTGCACCTCAATTTGGCGATCGTAAGACCTATCAGATGGACCCTGCAAACGCACGCGAAGGACTTCGCGAGGCAGCTGCAGATGTCCTTGAAGGCGCGGATATAATTATGGTTAAACCGGCAGGACCTTATCAGGATGTCATCCGTATGGTCCGCGATTCATTTGATACTCCTGTTGCGGCCTATCAGGTCAGCGGTGAGTATTCAATGATCAAAGCAGCTGCAATAAACGGCTGGATTGATGAAAAAGCTGTAGTTTTGGAATCACTCCTCGGGCTTAAGCGTTCCGGAGCAGATTTAATCATGACCTACTTCACAGAAGACGTACTCAAATACATGGGTAATAAATAATATGAGCGATAATAATAAATCACATCCGGCTGGTCATCCGAAAGGACACCCTGGCAAAATGGGTGGCCACCCAGGTGGACATCCAGGCGTAAACCCTATCCCGCAAGTAAATGCGGACGGTTCCCCCCCACTGCGCCTTATTGCATGGGAAGTAACCCGTTCATGCAACCTTGCCTGCAAACACTGCCGTGCGGAGGCTCACCCAGAACCTTACCCCGGTGAGCTTTCAACCGATGAAGCAAAAGCTCTCATCGATACTTTTCCTGAAACAGGGAATCCAATCATCATTTTCACAGGCGGAGAACCTCTGCTCAGAAAAGATGTGTTCGAACTAGTCGCCTACGCCAAGACAAAAGACTTGCGCTGCGTAATGGCACCGAACGGAACACTTCTTACTGCTGAAAATGCTGTTCACCTCAAAGAAGTCGGAATTGAACGCTGTTCAATCTCAATCGATGCAGCATCAGCTGAACATCACGATGAATTCAGAGGTGAAAAAGGTGCTTTTGATGCTTCAATGCGCGGCATTCAATTCCTCAAGGATGCAGGTATAGAGTTCCAGATCAACACAACTGTGACACGTAATAACCTGCATATGTTCAAAGAAATCTTCCACCTTGCCAAAGACCTCGGCGCCTCAGCATGGCATATTTTCCTGCTGGTTCCTATGGGCAGAGCTGCAGAACTAGGCGAACAGGTTATCAGTGCTGATGAATATGAAGAAGTTCTGAACTGGTTCTACGATTTCCAGAAAACAACTGACATGCAACTAAAAGCAACATGCGCCCCGCACTACCACCGCATCCTGAGACAGCGTGCTAAAGAAGACGGAATTCCGGTTAATTTCGAGAATTTTGGTCTTGACGCCGTAAGCCGAGGATGTCTGGGCGGAGTTGGGTTCTGCTTTATCTCACATACAGGTCAAGTTCAGCCGTGCGGCTACCTTGAGCTTGATTGCGGTAATGTTCGCACTACTCCTTTCCCGCAGATCTGGAGCAAATCGCAACAGTTTTTAAATCTTAGAAACCCAGAAACTTATGATGGTAAATGCGGACACTGTGAATTTGAAAAAGTTTGCGGAGGATGCCGCGCCCGCGCCGCCACAATGGAAGGGAGTTATCTCGGACCTGAGCCTTTGTGTTCATACACTCCAAAGAAAAAAGCTAAAAAGGAATCCTAAATGGACGCAGTCGATAAGCAGATACTTGGTATTATCCAATCAGAATTCCCTATCGCCACCCGCCCTTACGCGGTTGTAGGCGAAAAGATAGGAATCACCGAAGAAGAAACCTTAAGTCGCGTAACAAAGCTTAGAAAAGACGGAGTTATCCGCCGAATCGGCGCAAACTTCGGTTCAAGAGAGCTTGGCTGGAAATCAACTCTTTGTGCGGCGAAAGTTCCCGAAGACAAGATTGATGAATTTGTTACAGAAGTGAATAGACACAAAGGTGTTACTCACAACTATCTGCGCGAAAATGAATTCAACATATGGTTCACTTACATCGGAACAGATTTGGATAATGTTGTTAATACTCTCCAGTCTATCACCGATAAAACTGGAATCAAAATTCTGAACCTTCCGGCAAGTTCCATGTTTAAAATTAAAGTTGATTTTAATATGGATGATGACAAGGAGAATGACTAATGGCTGAAAAAGAAACCATTATTTCACCATCACTGCTTTCATGCGATTTCAGTAGGCTTGCCGACGAACTTAAAGCTCTCGAAGAGGCCGGACTTAAATGGGCTCACTTAGATGTCATGGACGGTAAATTCGTACCTAATATCACTTTTGGCCCACCTGTAATCAAATCAATGCGTAAAGAATGTAATTTGTTTTTCGACTGTCATCTGATGATTGAGCAGCCTGAAAGATATATTACTGAATTTGCAGATGCCGGAGCAGATCTTATCTGTATTCACGCGGAATCTACAAATCACCTTGAAAGAGCTGTTACAGCTATTGTTGAAGCCGGAGCTAAACCAGCGATTGCCCTCAACCCTGCAACTCCTTTGGAATCAATTAAATACCTGATTCCGCAGTTGTATATGGTTCTTATCATGAGCGTTAACCCTGGTTTCGGAGGACAGAAATATATTCCTTTCTGCACCGATAAAGTCAGGGATTTAAAAACCATGATAACTGAACAGGGAGCTGACACCCTCATTCAACTCGACGGAGGTGTCACCATTAATAACTGTAGAGAACTTGTAGAAGCCGGCGCTGACGTACTTGTTTCAGGTTCAGCTTTCTTTAAGTTTCCTCCTTACGCAGAACGTCATAAATTATTTGTTGAACGTTGCGCAGGCAAATAGTTCCAGCTTATAAACAACAAAAAAGCGTCTCTAGATTAAATTCCAGAGACGCTTTTTTCGTTTCATATTATAGCCACTAAAGAATAAATATAAGCTTAAACTTATAAAAGAAAAATACCAACCTGAATAAGACCTATAATAAATCCAAGAACACCACCGATAATTTCGATAAAACGAAATTCTTTTTTCATTATGCCGAAAAGGATAGCTTCAAGCTGTTCCATTGAAAAGCATTCAACTTTATCCTGAACAAGGCATTTAAAATCGAGTGAGCATTCAAGTTCTGATGCAGTTGTATTAATCAGTTTGGGCAGCATTTCATCAAGTTCTTTGGAGAGCATACCCCTGACAGTCTTAAGCGTATCATCGTTAAGAAACATCCCGACCATTGGATGAAGAGTTGTCAGTTTTTCTCTGAAAAACAAATCAAGATATTCCAGAACAACATCTTTATGTTTATCAATAAAAGAAGGATCATTAATAACGTTTTTAATATCAGCATGTGATATCAGCTCACGTTCAATCATTTCTCCTAGGCTCTTAGCAAGTTCCTTTTGTCGTTTAGGGAAAATACCCTGAATAACAAATGGACCAATGTGAATAGCCTTATGCGGGTGAAAAAGCATTTTAACAGCAAGAAAATTTGTAACCCAACCGATTAGCGCACATATAACCGGTGAAAGAAGAAGCTTCATTGTAATCATCGTTTTTTTATTCCCTTAACTATTTTACTTCTTTGCTTTATTCGCAAAGTGCGATGACATACTTGTCTAAAATTTATAAAAGAGCAAGTGCCTCGCAACAATACTATTTTATTTATTTTTATATACATCACTGTATGATTATAATTTATGTTCCATAAAAAAACTTGATTAGTAACAGAATCAGTGTAGTTTGTGTCTCTAATATTCAATCAAAGGTGGAACTGGGGGTTGATATGAACAAGGGACTAAAGATTTCAGCGGACACCGCTGAAATTAATTTTTTACGTCGAAAGTATGAAGAGCTCAAGCAGCAAATTGCAATAAAGTGCCCTGAATGCGGACAAGCTAAATTTAAAGATCTTTTTATACACGCTGCTTCTGCTATTGTTGTACTAAACGATGGTGGAAAGATTGTTTTCGCCAATAAAATGTTCAATAATATTACTGGATTTTCGCAAGATGAAATTTTGATGAAACCCATTCATCAAATTATGCTTTCACCTAATAAAAGCACTGCCGACTTTATAAAAAATATTTCTTCTAACGTTATAGATAGTACGAACTTAACTTTCCAAATGGTTAATAAAAACCATGAAGAAATTTGGGTTGATATGTCTATAAAGCACCTCAAAGAAGACAGTAATTCGTGCGACACTTCAATATGCATATTTAAAAACATTACCAAAGAAAAAGAAAATAAACTCCGCAACGAAGAACTAATTCAAGAGCTAATGGAAGTGAAAGAACTGCAGGAAGACAATTCCGCACAACTCTCGATTCTATTACATGAACTTGATGATAAAAATTTAATACTTGAAAAAGAAATATCTGAAAGAAAAAAAGCTGAAAAAAAATTGCGGGAAAGCGAAGAAATGTTCAAAAGTCTCAGCATTACAGACCCGTTGACAGGTCTTTATAACCGTAGACATTTACAAGATGTAGCACGTAGTGAACTAGCCAGAAATAAAAAGAATAAAACACCACTATGCATCCTACTGATGGACGTAGATAATTTTAAAAACTTCAATGACTCTTACGGGCACTCCGCAGGTGATGTTGTATTGAAAAGTGTAAGCAGAATCATCAAAGATTCTCTGCGCGAGTTTGACAGTGCTTTCAGGTACGGAGGTGAGGAGTTCATCACTGTCCTTCCTGAAACTGAGCAGAAAGAAGCTATCAGAATAGCAGAAGAAATACGCATAACTTTAGCCCAAAAAGAGTTTCATCCAAATAGCGGCGACCCAGTTCAAAAAACCATGAGCATTGGTATCGCACAGTACCAGCCTGAAGAATCTCTTGATGAAATGTTAAAGCGCGCGGATGAAAATATGTACCGAGCTAAAATAAAAGGTAAAAACAGAGTCTACTTTTAATGGCAACAAAAAATGGCCACAACCTGTGCTTTTAGTTTTTAACTTTTACAACAGCAGCAATATCTTTCTCAAGTTCACTAAAAATATCAGTGATCCCTTTATTCATTGCAACAACAATCGCTGATGCGCTAGACGATTTTGCAACAACTTCCTTGTTAAATGTTCGCGAATAAATAATCGGCATATCCGCGTCTGAATTATCAATCATAAAAAATTGCATATTGATAACAGCCTTAGGCGAAGAGCCACTAAGATCTCCGTATATAGAGTTTACAGCCCCTTCAAGCAGGAATTCTCCTGTTCCCATGCTATCAGTACCCAGAACATTCGCAAAAATACCTGAATCCGCCATCCAGACTTTAAGCTCTTGTGTCACCATGGAAGCCGGCGCCACAAAAAAAGCATTATAGTAATCAGATTCATAGCCATTTTCAGATACGCGATAAACTAAATCTCTATCCTCATAACGAGGTGAGACTTTAATACGCCGAACAATTAAATTTTCTAAGTTTCCATTAGTATAAACAGCCTGCCCACTGCGAGCAGCTGACAAAGTATAATATTTACGATCAAGAGATGGACGTTCAAGCTTAACACATCCAGCAGATGCAACCATTAAGAAACAGGCTGCTACGCATACTGTTATCATTTTTTTTGAGACATATTTTTTCACAGTCCGCTCCATTATTTTACCGCTGATTTTTTTGGAGGATCACCGAAAAGCACTCCGGACGGGTACTTTTTAGCCTCATTGCTAAGCTCTCGTAAATTTTCAACAAGTCTTCTAACGTTCTCTAAAATTGCTTCTATATTTCCCTGCTGTCCTGCAACCATTACATTAACGCGTGAAAGTGTGCCCTCAAATCTGGTAGCAGCATCCTTAATCTTATCAGAAGCTTGCCCAATATTATTTAAAGTTTTTGATAAATCTTTTAAAGTATTCTTGCCTTCAGGGCTTTGCAGAAATCCTTCTAAATCACCGCTGACATTCTTAGCACTAGCTGAAGCTTTGCGAATATCGCTTAGTGCATTAACAATATCACCGGAAGAAGATTCCATAACAAATTTTAAATTATGAGCCGCGGATGCAACATCCGGCATTAAAGAATCAACCTTCGGATCTGCAAGCAGAACATTAACACGGGTAATAAACTTTTCTGCCTGAGTAAGAGTTCCGCTTAGCCGTTTGCTGAGCTCTCCAGCATCGGCTTTATCTAAAAACGCACTAACGCTTTTTGCAACATTTCTCACATCATCAATGGCTGCGGCAATCTTGGCTTGGCTAATATCTTCCAAAGTCTCGCTGATTGAAGCTACAGCACCTTCAACTCTACTAAGTATAGATGGAGCAGATGGAACATAAAGATATTCAGGCTTCCAAGTTATTTCAAGCGGAGTATTTTTTTCTGGATTAACATAATCAATTTCAAGAAAAAGCTGCCCAGTAAGGCCTAGTGACACAGGACGAGCACGAAGACCGCGTTCAACTTCTATCTGCAAAGAGTCCTTCATTTCCTTGCCTTCAATTGTACTAAACAATTTACTGTCAAGTTCACCAAGGACATAGACATATCGTAATTCACTTTCATTTATTGCAACGTACTCATCAGTAACAAATCCTATCTTACTTACAGTACCAATTTTCACGCCTCTGAATTTAATAGGAGAACCAACCTCAAGACCGTTAACGGACTCGTTGATATAAGTTTCCATTTTGATTGTTTTTTCAAATATTTTACCTGCCCCTAAAATTGCAAGTGCAACTATAAATAGAAGCGATCCAATTATCACAAAAAGTCCCAGCCTGAAGGGATTTGTCTTGCGGCTCATAATGTCTCCATGACTGGGGTTACGGTACTTGCCTTTTCAGTCAGTTCTCTATGAAAAAATTGGCGGACTAGAGGGATCTCAGACTTATCACGCAATTTGCGGGGATCTCCCTCGGCAATAATGCCTTTTGTATTTTTATCAAGCATAATAATTCTATCTGCTATTGAAAAAATTGATTGTAGCTCATGAGTTACGATTACAAAAGTTACCCCAAGTGAACGAGAAAGACTTCGAATCAATTCGTCAAGATCAGCAGATGTAATAGGATCAAGCCCTGCTGAAGGTTCATCAAGAAATAAAATCTTAGGATCAAGCGCCATTGCACGGGCAATTGCTCCACGCTTAAGCATTCCCCCCGACAATTCAGACGGCATTTTGTCAGCAGAACCTTCGAGCCCGACAAGGGAGAGCTTCATTCTGGCAACATAATTCATGGCTTCAACCGGCATGGATGTAAATTCCTCAAGCGGAAGCCTAACATTTTCCAGTAGAGTCATGGAACCAAACAGGGCTCCCATCTGATACATAACTCCGATACGACGTAAAATATCGAGCCTTGCATTCCCTCTGGCGGAACCAATGTCATCTCCATCAATTAAGATCTCCCCGTGCGCAGGAGGATAAAGGCCTATCATATGCTTAAGAACTGTACTTTTACCACAACCAGATCCACCGAGGATTACAAAAATTTCACCCTGCTGAACCCCGAATGAAATATCATTTATTATGACTAAATCACCATATGCACAGGTCAGATTCTGAACATCTATTATATTTTTTTCAGGCTTACCCAATTAAATACCCGCCATGAAAAATACTACAGCAAAAATGCCGTCAAAAAAAGCAATCAGAATTATACCGCTGACAACTGCACTTGTTGCAGAATCACCTACAGCACTTGCTCCGGACTTAGTAACAAGACCGCGCTGGCACCCTATCCCGGCAACAAGAAAACTGAATACAACGGCTTTAATCATTCCACCTGAAAAATCCATCCACTGCACATTTTGAAAAACTCTTCCGCAAAATGTAGCCAATGGATACCCCATGGACATCATGACAATAGCTCCGCCTACCAGGCTCATAAAATTAAAAAATAAAGTGAGAAGCGGCGTCACAAAAACGGTAGCAAGAACTCTCGGAATAACTAAAAAACTTACCGGATTAAGCCCCATAGTACTTAACGCATCAAGTTCTTCGTTTACCTTCATGGTCCCGATTTCTGCAGCAAATGCAGAACCTGTTCTACCAGCGAGTAAAATAGCAGTGACCATTGGGCCAAGCTCTCTGAACATTACCAGCCCAAGCATGTTCGGCACAAAAATTTCACCACCAAACCGCCTGAGCGAAACAGCTGACTGAAATGACATAATCAGCCCCATCAAAAAACCAATCAATAAAATAATCGGCAATCCGTCAGCACCGACCTTCTCAGATGACAACCAAAAATCAGGCCAGCGAAGACGGCGGCGGCCTGTCGAAACATCAAAAAAAGCAAGTACGCAGTTGCCCGTAAATTCTATCTGCTCTCGCATATCCTTCATAACTGTTTGAGCAGATTCACCTATAGAGCAAACCCAACTATACAAACCGGTTGTTTTGGCTTCTGCTGTTTTTGGAGGAGCAGCTTTTTCAACATCAAAAAGTTCTAGAAATTTCACAAATTCAGGATCCAAAGCGTTAACACTTAAAGTAGCTCCTCTATCGCGACAAGCAACGTCCAACATCATAAAAAGAGAAGCTCCGCCACCGTCCATATAGTCAACGGCAGAACAATCAACAGAATTGATGCCTGAAGAAACGGCAGAACGCGCCTGTTCCCATATTTTCCCAGCTCCTTCACCATCAAGCCTTCCTGAAAGCTTAATATTGTTAGCTGATTTTTCAAGTTTAATAAAACCTGATCCCATACATCCTTCATGGTTTAATGTTTTATAACTATTAACATATATATTTATCAGGAGAAAAGATGAAAAGAAAGCTACAAAAAATATTCAAAAGATGAATATATGAGCATATACTTGCATTCTTATAACAAACAAAGGCTGTGTTACAAGAGGATTATATAATATTTTTTAATTTAACTATAATTAATAAATAGTTATCTATTAAATTAATAATCAATGCTTATAATTTTATAAAATAACCAAATCAAACGTTACTATTATACTATTACTATTGAAGTTTATCATCTTGTATTTTACTCTCTAATTATCTGAATCGGAGGTTGAATGGCAAAAAAGGCAAGCTAATGACAATTAGAGTTAAATTATGGCTCATCGGTTTATGCGCAATTGTAGGATTAGCAACAATTTTCACTGTTAATTACGTAGGTGAAAAACTAATCGCTGAAGCTATTATCCTTGAAGACAATGCTGTTAAGGCAGATGTTTTTTTGCTGCAAACACGCAGACAAGAAAAAAACTTCCTGATGAGAAAGGATGCTAAGTATCTTGATAGAATGAAGTCGAATTATGAAATCATGGTACGATATCTTAAAAAAATTAACGAACCTGATTTACAAAAGATTTCAACAGAAGGAATAAAGCAAGCAGCTGTATACATGGCGGCCTTCTCAACCATTTCCGATAACTACATAAAATTAGGACTTATTCCAACAGAAGGGGTGCAAGGAAAGCTGCGGGACACCATTCGATCAGTTGAAAAAAACATAATTGATGAAGACAAATCTTTTGAAGGGTCGATTAACATGCTCCGCCGCTATGAAAAAAATTTCATGATGTGGAGAGAAGCCCTGCAAATTGATAATTTTAAATCAACTATAACCAGCTTAATAGAGCGTGTTAAACAATCCAACTTCACTGAAAGAAGAAAACAAGAAATTTTACAGCTTCTATCCAGTTATCAAAGTGACATGGAAAATTATGCTAGCTTAACACTGAAAATTAAAAAAGATGACGTTGAGTTTATAAAAATTGCCCGCCAAATGGAGCCTATTCTTAAAAAACTCTCAGCAAAAGCTGGAGTTTTTCGCCAGAAGCGACAAAGCACGATATCATCGATAGTTATCTGTGTTGAGATTGCTACTACTCTCATACTGCTCATTGCAATAACACTTATTATAAAATCTATTCTTACCCCTCTGAATTCTCTTGAAAGATGCGCTCTGCAAGTCAGCGAAGGGAATTATGAAGCTTGCTCTGAAATGGAACTATCAGGAGAATTGGAATCGCTTCGTGTAACTATTGCGCAAATGATCATTAAGCTGAAACAGAGTATGAATGACGCACAGTTAAAAAGCGTTGAAGCTAATGAACAAGCCGAAAAAGCTAAGCAATCAATGCTGGAAGCACATAAAGAAAAAGAATACGCGAACTCTTTGATCGATAAAATGTCTGCAATATCAAATGAAATTGCAACTATTACTGTAGACTTGAATACCGCAACCGAACAACTGTCTGAGCAAAGCCGTGAGATTAAAACAGGTGCTGATAACCAAAAAGATCGCACCCATGAAACAGCTACAGCCGTAGAGCAGATGAACGCTACAATATTAGAAGTTGCAGGAAGTTCAGCAAATGCTTCAAACGGCACATCGGAAGCAAATAAAAAAGCTACAGAAGGATTCACGATTGTTGAACAGGTTGTAACTGCGACCGATGAAGTTCAAAACAATACTTCTTCTTTAAAAAACGCGCTTGCTGAACATAGCCATCAAGCGGAAGCAATCGGTCAGATTATGGGAGTCATTTCTGACATTGCAGACCAAACAAACCTTCTGGCTTTAAACGCTGCAATTGAAGCAGCCCGAGCGGGTGAAGCAGGACGAGGTTTCGCTGTAGTTGCAGATGAAGTCCGCAAACTTGCTGAAAAGACAATGACCGCAACACAGGAAGTAGGCAAAGCTATTTCCAGCATTCAAGATGGCACGACCTCCAGCCTGACGATCATGAACGATACTGAAGACTCTGTCAGACAATGCTCTGAACTTGCCACCGAGGCGGGGCAATCTCTTAAATCCATCGTTGATCTTGTAGCTGAGTCTGCTGATCAAGTTCATTCTATTGCCACAGCAACAGAAGAACAATCAGCAGCATGTGAACAGATAAATGTGGCTACCATAGAGATCAATACTATCTCCACCGAGACATCTGACAGTGTCGATAGATCTATCAATACGGTAAAAAACATAACCTCACTTGCCGGATCTCTCCATTCATTAATAGGTAAACTTAACAATTATAATAAATAAGAAAAGGGGGCTGCATATGCAGCCCCCTTTTTTACTTGATTAACTAATAAACTATTTACAGTTTATGCTACCCAATCATCATCTTCAGAAATAGGTGCAAATCCGCGACGCATAGTATTCTCACAAACTAAGCGTGGGTCCATGAACTGTAATAAGTAATCAGGACCACCGGATTTTGAGCCGACACCTGACATCTTAAATCCACCGAATGAATGCCTTTCAACAAGAGCTCCGACACTTGGTTTATTAAGATATAAATTACCAACTCTGAACTCTCTGGAAGCATATTCAAGATTTTTAGGACTTCTGGAATAAACTGCCCCTGTTAATGCAAATTTTGTTGAGTTTGCAATATCGACAGCTTCCAAGAATGTGCTTGCCTTCATAACGGCAAGTATAGGCCCGAAGACTTCTTCCTGAGCAATGCGATGCTCCTTAGTAATACTTTCCACAATAAGTAGAGGCGTATAGCATCCACCTTTTGAAGTGTACTCAGCAGGAGCTTCATGCTTAACAAGAATTACACCTTCCTCTTCAGCTATTTTTCCATAATTTAGAACATTTTTCTGAGCAGCCTTATCGACAACTGGTCCCATATAATTTGATGGATCTTCAGCAGGTCCAAGCTTAACGGACTCAGCAGCTTCTTTCAAACGGTGCACAAATCTATCGTAGATGGAATCAAGGACAATTACACGGGAACATGCAGAACATTTCTGCCCTTGGAATCCGAAAGCTGCATAAAGTACTCCGAGAACGGCTTCATCAAGGTCGGCATCGTCATCAATTATGACTGCATTTTTACCACCCATTTCAGCGATAACTTTTTTGCAATGTTCCTGCCCCGGGTGAACCTTTGCAGCACGTTCCTGAATCCTAAGACCTACTTCCATTGATCCAGTAAAAGCTATGACTGCGACATCAGGATGGTCGACAAGATAATCACCCATTATAGAACCGCGACCGGGAGTGTAGTTAAAGACACCGTCCGGCAGCCCTGCCGCCTTGAACATATCAACAAGTCCGTGCCCTACTACAGATGAAATACCTGCAGGTTTGTAGACGACCGGACAACCGCAGACAATCGCAGCTGAAACCATTCCGACACTGATTGCCAGAGGAAAATTCCAAGGAGCAATTACAGCAGCGACACCTTTACCCTGATAAAAATACTGACTGAATTCACCGGGGGAATTACCCATACGTTTAGGATCACCAAGGCGGATCATTTCGCGAGCATAATATTCCATAAAGTCAATGGCTTCACCTATATCAGCCTGAGCCTGATCCCACTGCTTACCTACTTCAAGAACTTGTAATGCACAGAGATCATGAATATGCTCTTTGCAATACTGAGAAGCCTTGAGAAGATACTGAGCACGCTCTCTAGGTGCCACATTGCGCCAATCAATGTAAGCCTGCTTGGCTGCGCTTACAGCCTGATCAACTTCAGAAATTCCGGCCTGACATACTGTTCCGACGATCTCTGAAGGATCAGCAGGATTGTAAGAGTCTAAAGTATCGTCAGTTACAATATCCTGCCCGTTAATATGCAGAGCATACTTTTTACCGAAATCCTTACGGACTCTGCTCATAGCAGCAGGATATACTTCACGCTCTTCTTTAATAGTAAAGTCTACTGGAGGGAAATTATTGAAAGGCTCAAGTTCACCTTCAACGCCTTGATAACGCACTCTGGCATCAGGCTTAGCGACAGGTTTATTCGCCAACTCCCGTTCAAGAGTTAGTTCAGGATTTTCAAGAAGAATACTGACATCTGCTTCATCGGCAAAAGTCTGTTTTAAGAAAGATTCATTTGCGGTATTTTCAAGCAAACGGCGAACAAGATACGCCATACCGGGAATTAGATCACCGTAAGGGCAATATAAGCGAACACGCTTGGCAACATTTTTTAAGCCTTTACGGACAGGCTCAGCCATTCCGTACAAGACCTGAAATTCGTACCTTTCATCAGGAACATTCATAACACTAGCCATTTCCATAACAGCAGAAATAGTACGAATATTATGTGATGCGCAGGCAAAATGACAGATATCACTGTTTTCGAGGATCATTTTAGCAACACGTTCATAAGCCGCATCAGTTTCAGGCTTATGAGTCCAAACAGGAACTTCCCAGTCATTCTGTTTAGCTATAACTGTTTCAGAATCCCAGTAAGCTCCTTTTACAAGACGTATGGATATGGGCAAATTTTCTTCTCTAGCCCAATCGAGCAAATCTTTAACATCGTCATCAACACTCTTGAGATATGCTTGAAAAACTATTCCGAGATGCTGATATTCAGGATATTTCTTTCTGAGCCTTTTAAACATTTCAACGGTAGGCTCTTTATATTTCAGAGACTCCATATCAATGCACATAAACCCATCCATACTCATCACTTTCTGGTAAATAGGCTCAATGCTTTTAATCATGCCCTGTACTGTTCCTTCAAGGTCAACAGGCTTGGACTGTGAATAAAATGCTGATGGTTTTACAGCTACATTTATTTTCGGAGCACTTCCCCAGTCAAGATCACCGGAACTATCAAGGCCATCCCATTTTTTATATTCTTTTTCGATGGCGTTTAAAACTTCCATATACCCGTCAAGATAAGCCTTTGCTTCTTCTTCACTAACAGTAGCTTCACCTAGAAGATCCAAAACAAATGCAAAGCCGTCTTTACGAAGTTTACGAATACCTTTTACAGCTTCTTTAGCCTGCTGACCGATGATAAACTGGCGCGCCATACCTTCAATATTGGTGCGGATTGTTTTATTGAGAACCTTGGCAACAAGCCCTCCACCGAATCCAGTTTTAGATGCTCCCCATTTTAGAACATCAGGAATATTGCTATCATCCGCTGCAAAATATTCTTTAATATGTCTTGAAAGTGAATCAGAAGTATTCAGATATGGCAATACATCGACAAAGCGAAACATCTGGACCTTGAAGTCTTCATTCTTCATTGCCCAGTCCATAACTTTTCCAGTCCACCACCCTTTATTAAAAACGGATGGGGCCTCACCTGAAATAGATTTAAAAAAGACTTTGCCGCGCTCAATGACCTGCGGGTCAAGAGTAGAAATTTCTACACTCATAAAAATTCTCCATGATTTTTAATGTTCGCCTTTGAAATTATTTTCGCAGACTGATTAAAAATCACACCTAAGTTTTCACGCTATCCAAGAATTGGAGCATTCACAGCTCCAATTCATGCTATACTGCAAAACTATCGGCAGGAGATTTGCACAGTCTGCTAAAAATCTTCATCAATGTCTTCACCAAGGGGAATAGATCTGGATTCCTTAATCGTATTTAAAACGATAGTGGAATTTGTATCTCTTACGGTATCAATACGACCAATACTGCCGAGCATAATCGCAAGGCCGTCAGTATCTTCGCACCTTACCTTAATCAAATAGCTATCCCGCCCTGCACAATAATGCACTTCCAATACCCCGGGCACCCTAGCTAATTCTGCGCCAGTATCTGTAGCTCCAACCCCTTCACTTGCATTAACGTAAATAAATGCTGTCAAAGATCGCCCTACAGCCTTAGGGGACACAATAGCCTCATATCCGACAAGTATGCCCTTGCTTTCCAGCTTACGCACTCTCTCAAGCACAGCAGAAGGAGCCATTCCGACTTTTCTTGCGATATCGGCATTCGAAATTCTTCCGCTATTCTGAAGTATTGTCAGAATTCTTCTGTCAGTTTCGTCGATTTTTTTCTTACTCATGTGTTTATTCGAATAAAATTCAATTTTACAGATTTTGTCAAGATAAAAGACGCAATTAACACCACAACACAGATTAAAGTTTTGAGAAACAACAAATTCAAAGAATATAAATCAGTAAAAGAACTCATGTTCTCACTAAAATAAAGATTATGATTCATCAACCATGAATTGAGCTGCGTGCAAACAAAAAACTGGTAGTTCTAAAACCACCATACACAATAATACTCTAAAAATAAGCTAATCTACCATTCAATTAAAGTCTTTTGTGCCGAATTGGAAGCTTTTACAGCATAATATTCGTAAAATTACATTTTATATATAAATAAGAATTCACAAATCACATTTAAACAATCTTGACACATTTATAAGAACTAACTATTTTTCACTTCCATCACAGGGTTAAATATTACCAAGTCCTATCCATCATTACCAATACACACCTGAAGCATCCCTATTTTTACCAGAGGATTTTTATATGAACGGACAAAAAGCACGATATTATTTTGAAAACGGCTATATGTGTGCGGAAAGCGTTTTGCTTGCAATCTGTGAAGCACAGAAGATTGAAAATTCTAGTATTCCGGCTATTGCTACAGCGTTCTGTTCAGGAACAGCGAGAACCAAGGGAAATTGCGGAGCTTTAGCAGGAGGAATTCTGGCAATAAGCTTAATTCATGGACGGACAGAGCCTGACCAGTCAGTAGATCTGTGCTATAAACTTACACAGCAACTTACGGCCCATTTTAAAAACAAATTCAATAGTGACAACTGTTTTAAGATTATCGATTGTGACTTATCGATAACTGAAGGCAGAGATAAATTCAAAAACAATGATATTAAGCAAAAAGTCTGTTTAGATCTCGTTGAAGAAGTTACTGACTACACTCTAAACATCCTTACAAGCGAACAAAAAAACTAATGTCACCATCTCGCATTATTTATTTTAAACTGATCGGATCAGTAGTCTTTTGGGGTGGAACATGGATTGCCGGGAAAATTTTAGCCGGAGATATGTCACCATACTCAGCAGCATTTCTCCGGTTCTTATCCGCAACATTTTTCATGTTTATACTTGTATGCAGATCAACTGGAAAACCTCCAAAGTGTAGCAAAGTCGAAATCCTTCCTTTGATGTTTCTCGCAGTGAGCGGAGTTTTTCTTTACAATATTATGTTTTTCAAAGGGCTTCAAACTATTTCAGCTGGCAGAGCTTCTTTGATAATAGCAGCGATGCCGACAGTAATTGCCATAGGTTCTGCCATAATTTTTAAAGAAAAATTCACTCTATCAAAAGTAATCGGCTTTCTACTTGCCCTTGCAGGAGTATGCACGGTTATCGGAAATGGAAATCCATTTACTCTGCTGACTCAAGGAGTCAGCTTTGGTGATCTTTGTATTATAGGCTGTGTTTTAAGCTGGACAGCTTACTCATTAGCTGGAAAACCTGTAATGAAAAAAACTTCACCCTTAAATGCCGTCTTTTGGTCATGTTTATTCGGCACAGGAATGCTGGCAATTCCAGCCTTTTCTAATAACCTAATTGCCGAAGTTAAGGTTATGTCATTACTTGATCTAGGTAGTATTTTGTATCTTTCTTTTCTTGGAACAACTCTGGCTTTCAGCTGGTACTGCGATGCTATCGGAAAAATCGGTCCTTCAAAAACAGGCATATTTATTAACCTTGTTCCTATAACAGCCATACTTCTTGGGGTTATTTTTCTTGGTGAATCCGTTGGAATGCCGCTAATTATCGGTGGAATTCTTACAATCAGCGGGGTCTGGCTTACTAACAGGAGCTGAATATCTTAGCTTGTGATTATTTGTAAAAAAGTGGATGATCCTTTTTTAAAAAAATCATCATTTCGTTATGGGTATCCATAACTACAAAACAGAAAAAATATGTCTAACTACGAAGAAGAATACTACGAAGAAGAAGAGGAATATTCAGGACCTAGCCGTTCCCAAAAAAAAAGGGAAATGACTAAGTTACAGAAATTAGCTGAAGATTTAATGAAGCTTAGCCCTGAGTCTCTTAAAAAATCAGGTCTTCCAAAATATTTTATAGATGAAGTTCTGGACGCTATAGCTATCACTGCTCACGAAGCGAAAAGACGTCAAACTCAATACCTCGGTAAATTGATGCGTGAAATTGAAACTCAGCCCGTAATCGATTTTCTAAATGACGTCGAATTCGGCAACAGTGAAGATAACATGAGATTCAATATGCTTGAAAAATGGAGAAAACGGCTTATTGATGGTGATATGACCATGCTTGATGAAATCATGGAACTTCATCCTCATGCAGAAAGACAAAGAATCGCACAGCTCGCCAGAAATGCTAAAAAGGAATTAGATTTGGGAAAACCTCCTAAATCTTCCAAAGCTCTATTCAAGGCTTTACGCGAAGTAGTTGAATTACCCTCTTGACGTTCTATCAATGATCATTACTTTATAGATGTTGTGAATTATTTCACAGCGACAATCTTTTTAAGCATATATCAAGGAGACTAGCCATGACTTATATTTATAGCGGTGTTGAATTAGAAGAAAGAGTTTGCCCTCATTGTAACGAGCCTCTTTCACCATGGATTGCTCCTCCTGAATCAGGATGGGGAGTTATCGTTGTTTGCAACAATAACAAATGTAAATTTTTTGTTGGATCTGATTCTGATATCATCAACAAACGCGATGACTCAAACTTAGGTTGCCGTTATGCAGAAAACCCGGATAACAATTACCATCCATTCAATCTGCTTGCGTGGTGCAAATAGTCTGAATCTTCTTTAAAGTAACTAAAACCCCGGAAGAATCAGTTCTTCCGGGGTTTCTCTTTTAATGTTTGGTTTTACCTTACACCTGTAAAAGATGACTGTTAAGAGTAACAAAATGCCCTTTGCTGATTCAAAATATTTACCTATAGTTGCCCTTGTTACCGCTGTTTTCTTGTGGGCAAGTTCATTTATTGTTCTTAAAATTGCCTTGGCAGTCTACGACCCCATGGTTGTAATTTTCGGCAGAATGATGCTGGCGTCACTATGCATCATATTTTTTCTTCCATCCATACGAAAACAAAAAATTCAAAAAGGCGATTTCAAGTTACTGGTCTTCATGGCATTTTGTGAACCGTGCATGTACTTTATATTTGAAAGCCATGCGATGTTGTACACTTCC
Organism: Desulfovibrio sp. UCD-KL4C; assembly: GCF_006210265.1. Taxonomy (NCBI): domain Bacteria; kingdom Pseudomonadati; phylum Thermodesulfobacteriota; class Desulfovibrionia; order Desulfovibrionales; family Desulfovibrionaceae; genus Desulfovibrio; species Desulfovibrio sp. UCD-KL4C. The sequence continues at coordinate 1,023,118 of NZ_VCNC01000001.1, read as the reverse complement.
GCATCAGAAGCCGGAATGATTGTGGCTGCGTTGCCACTGCTTATGGCAGTGTCAGCAAGGTTTATTTTAGGGGAAAAACTGAGTCGAAAAACTCTTATTGGATTCATACTGGCTGTAACCGGAGGAATTTGGCTCTCTATTTACAGTAGTTCAACTGAATCATCACCAAACCCAGCGCTGGGAAATTTTCTTGAATTTTTAGCAATGTGCTGTTGTGTTGGCTATATGACAACTTTAAAGAAAATGACCTCCCGATATTCACCAGTTTTCATCACCGCTTTTCAAGCAATCATGGGAGCAATTTTTTATCTACCATTGCTAGCACTACCGACAACTGTTTTGCCTAAAGAATTCCACCCTGCTGCAGTATTTTCAATTGTTTATCTGGGAATAGGAATCACTTTAGGAGCATACGGTTTGTATAATTATGGAATGAGCCGGTTGCCGGCCAGTCAGACCAGCGCATATGTGAATCTGATTCCTGTTTTTACTTTGATCATGGGCTGGACGATACTGGATGAGAAGTTAAACACCATACAGCTCCTAGCAGCAGGACTTGTAATGTTTGGTGTAATCCTCAGTCAGGATCGTCGCAGCCATAAAAAAACTAAATTAACAGTTACCCCTATTCCTTAATAAAAAAGGGACCGTCAGGAAGTTCAAGAGAATCCATTTGAGCTGCTTCACGCAAAAGTCTGGAAACAGCTTCCTCTCCTTCTTTACCTACATCCATGCTGTAGTCGGTAACAAAGGTGCTTATATGCTCTTTGATCACATTCTCGTCCATCTCCTGCGCATGACCTTTTATGTAGGGCCACGATTGACTAGGGTCGACCTGCGAAAGAGTCAAGCTTCTACGTATTGCGGAGTTTATCAAGGAAGCAACTTCGCTTCCAAGTGATCTTTTTATAGCGATAGAGCCGAGCGGAATGGGCAAACCTGAATAATCCTCCCACCACTTTCCAAGATCAGCAAGTTTTGCAAGTCCCATCCCTTCAAATGTAAATCGCCCTTCATGGATAACAACACCGGCTTCTACTTTACCGGAAGCAATCGCAACCATAATTTCATCAAAAACCATTTCAACGGTTTCAACATGTATACCGGCTTCACGGCACATCAGGCTGAATAATAAATTTGCAGTTGTGTGGACACCTGGTATAGCAACACGCTTGCCATTCAGGGCCTGTATGGTGCAAGGTTCCCGAGTCAGTAAAAGCGGCCCGACTCCTCTGCCCATAGCTCCCCCTGCACGCAGAAGGATATAATCATTCATAATATGTGCGGCGGCATGAGCTGAAACTTTACAGATATCCATTTGCCCTGTGCGAGCCAGAGAATTAAGTTCTTCAACATCAGCAAGGGTAATGTCTAGGTTATAAGGTTCAATATTAATTGCTCCGCTTGCGAGAGCGTGAAATATAAAGGTATCGTTAGGGCATGGTGAAAATCCCAATTTTAATATTTTACTCATGGGAATGAGTTTTATATTTTTACTGATATAAAATCCAGTATTGACATAGTACGAGCCGACTTTTATTTACGATTCAACAAAGGTGAACATATGATTTCAAAAAAATATTTCGACAACGTCGGACTTGGTTCCATTCTGGAAAAAGTTCTGGACGGGGAAAGACTCTCTATCGAAGACGGTCATACCCTATATAATTGCACTGACATCACTGCGCTGGGCGCACTGGCATCAATAGCAAGACGCAAATTGCACGGGAACAAAGCTTTTTATGTTTTAAACCGTCATATCAACTATACCAATATTTGTATTAACGGTTGTAAATTTTGTGCATATGCCCGCCAACGTGGCGAGGAAGGATCATTTCATTTATCAAAGAGTGAAATCTTAGAAAAATTGCGCAATGCTCCCGTTTCGCCACGTGAAATTCATGTGGTCGGCGGTTGCCATCCGGATATTCCTCTTTCTTTTTTTGAAGAAACCTTCGCAGAGGTTAAAAAAGAATTTCCCAAAGCAACGTTGAAATGCTTTACAGTTGTTGAAATTGCAAACTTCGCAAACATTGAAAAAACTACGACACTTGAAATTCTAAAAAGATTACAAGCTGTCGGAGTTGAAATGCTGACAGGTGGAGGAGCTGAAATATTCGCACCTGAAACGCGCAACAAAATATGTCCTAAAAAAATCGATGCCGAAACATGGCTTAAAATTCATGGCGAAGCTCATTCACTTGGATTCTCCACCAACTGTACAATGCTTTACGGGCATGTCGAATCAATTGCCGACCGCCTTGATCATTTGGATAGGCTACGTAAACAGCAAGATATTTCAGGAGGGTATAATTGCTTCATCCCTCTTCCATTCCTCACAGAGAACAGCAAGCTTAAAATAGAAAACCCGCTGACTGGTTTAGACGAACTGAAAACTATCGCCATAAGCAGACTTATGCTGGACAACATTCCACACATAAAAGCCTATTGGGTAATGCTCACTGTAAAACAAGCTCAGGCTGCTCTTCACTATGGAGCAGATGATTTTGACGGAACAGTTGTGGAAGAAATAATCGGGCATATGGCAGGAGCATCATCTGATCAGGCTATCACCAGAAAAGATCTGGAAGAGATGATTATCGGTTGCGGATTTGTTCCGGTTGAACGCGATGCTGCTTTTAATAAAATTTCCTGAGTCAGAAGGATAATTTAATATGACAAATATTACTCAAAGTCCGGCTGAAGTCCTAGAAATAGGTGCAAAAGTTTCAGCAGGAGAACGCATTAATTTTGATGAAGCAATGATTCTTCTTGAAAAGGCCGACATATTCGATCTGGCAAGTTTAGCTCATCAGGTAAGAATGGCTAAACACTCTGATATGGACGTTACATACGTAGTTGATAGAAATATCAACTACTCAAATATTTGCGCATGCGGCTGTAAGTTTTGTGCATTTTATGTAGCTCCGGGTCAAGATGGCGGTTTCGTCATCAGCAGAGAAGAGCTAGGGCAAAAAATTCAGGAGACAATAGATCTGGGCGGAACGCAAATTCTTATGCAAGGCGGTCACAATCCTGATTTACCGCTTACTTTTTATGAAGACATGCTCAGATTTATTAAAGATAACTATCCAATTCATATTCATGCTTTTTCGCCACCGGAAATTGTATATTTCAGCGAACTAGAAGGAATTCCGGTAAAAGAAGTTTTAAGAAGACTTATTGACGCGGGGCTTGCCTCCATTCCCGGTGGCGGAGCTGAAATACTTGTAGATGAAGTAAGAAACGATATTGCACCAAACAAATGCTCAACGGCTAAATGGCTTAACGTCATGGAAACAGCTCACAACATGGGAATCAGAACGACTGCGACCATGATGTTCGGTCATGCGGAACAGCCTTCAGACAGACTGAAACATCTTTTTGCCCTTCGCGAAGTTCAAGATAGGACAGGTGGATTTACCGCATTCATTCCATGGACATTTCAGCCCGACAATACCAACATTCCAAATGCGCGCAGGCTGACCAGCGTTGAATATTTGCGCATGCTGGCTGTATCACGAATAGTGCTAGATAACTTTGATAATATTCAGGTTTCATGGGTCACAATGGGGCCTAAAATAGCCCAACTTGCACTCTCATACGGCGGTAATGACTTCGGATCAACAATGATTGAAGAAAATGTTGTTAAAGCTGCTGGAGTAAGTTTCAGCTTATCTGAAAATGAAATAGCTAACCTAATCAAAAAAGCAGGCTTTACTCCAAAGCAAAGGCTGATGGATTATACTCTTACAGAGAAAAGTAATGGTTGATGAAATTAAAGTAGGCAGAATCTCATATTTAAATGTTCTGCCGATATATTACCCACTGGAATCTAAAATCATAGAAAATAACTTTAAATTTTTCTATGGCCCTCCTGCTCAACTGAATAAGTTGATGGCTGAGGGATTGCTTCATATTTCATCAACATCTTCAATTGAATACCTGCGCCACGCAGAACAGTATAAACTAATCCCTGACATTGCTATCGGCAGCTGTGGACCAGTTCAGTCTGTTTTACTAATCAGCCGCAAGCCGATTAAGGATCTTAAAGGATGTAAAATTCTTGTCAGTGCACAGACACATACTTCAGCAGCCTTACTCAAAGTTTTACTAACTGAGTATATTCCTATTTATCCAGAATATGAAACAGGAAATGCTGCAGAATTGATTGAATCAGGAGAAAGACCGGAAGCTATTCTGACAATTGGTGATGAAGCTTTGAATCTGCGCCATCACAAAGATTATTCATATAAATTGGACCTAGGTGAAGCATGGAGAAAGTGGACAGGCCTCCCCTTTATCTTTGGAGTATGGGTCGTACGTAAAGATGTAGCTGACAACCCTGCTGTTAAAGATGCTGTTCGCACTTTAATAAAAGGTAAGGAATGGGGACAGGCTAATATTAGCCGCATGTCAGAGCTTACTGCGGAAAAAAGCGTTCTTGCACTGCCTGAAGTGAGTTCTTATTATGAAGGATTAGTATACAACCTGAAAGAAACTGAAACTGAAGGGCTCAAGGTCTTTGCAAAATATTTAAAAAAGACAGGGCAAATATCAAAAATTCCTGATCTTAATTTTATTCAAATATAACAAAATAACAAAAGCCGGAACTATTCAAGTTTCCGGCTTTTTTATTAAAATCAAGATCTCTTAAAAAGAGAAAGTACTGTTCTTTATGTGTTCAATAAAATAACAAACGGCAGGAAAAAAATCTCTACCACTGAGGTGCGCAAGATAAAAACTGCGCTCTAGGTTCAAAGGTAAGCCGCTAATATGAACAAGTTCACCTGAATCAATTAAAGACTGTGCAGCAAGACGTGATGTAACACTGATACCAAGCCCTGCTTTAACACACTGAACTACGGCCTGAGTCGATTCTACCCAGACAGTTACATTGAGGTCGCGTATACTGGTCCCAATCTCTGACAGACCAGCTTCAAGAGCTTTACGAGTCCCGGAACCTTCTTCACGCATTACCCAAGGTAATTCAGCAAGCTGCTGTATATCTACAATCCCTTCATAGTTCTTTACCAGAACAGGAGGAGCAACAATTACAAGCTCATCTCTCATAATGGGAACAAAATCAATATTTGGAGCTTCACTTGTTGCGCCGACGACTCCGGCAATCAGTTCACCGCAACGAATCCTGCTTAAAATTTCAGAAGTGTCGCCAACAGAGAGATGAACTCGAACATCAGGATATTTTTTACAATATTCATATAAAATACCAGGTAAAAGATAATGCGAAGGTATTGTACTTCCTCCGATATCTAAATCACCCACAACTTTATCACGAAGCAAATTAATTTCAGAATGTGCTTTTCCAATCAGGTCATAAATATTTTTAGCATTTCGATATAGCACATCTCCTGCCTGAGTCGGCAAAATAGATCTTCCCAATCTGTCAAAAAGCTGTACATCAAGTTCTTCTTCAAGAGTCGAAATATGAGCACTAATTGTAGGCTGTGAAAGAAATAATTCTCTTCCAGCCTTAGAAAAACTTTTACATTCGTAAACCTTACAAAAAGCTTCAAGTCTTCGTAAGTCCATTTCAATACCTCTTATCAGAAATATCTATACATAAAATTAAAAAAAAGGGGCGGAAATAATTCCGCCCCTTTCTAAGTAGCATAATTTATGCTTCCTGAGTTTCTTTTGCAGGAGTTTCCTCTGCAGGAGTCTCAGTCGCCGCAGCTACAGGAGCTTCAGCACGTTTTGTAAGTTCGATGATCACCATAGGAGCGCAATCGCCCTTACGTGGTTCAGCGAGTTTGATAATACGAGTGTAACCACCGCCTCCGCCTACAAAGCGGGGACCGATTTCATCAAAGAGCTTTTGAACGAGACTATGGTTCTCGAGAGTCTTGTAAGCAAGACGTCTTGAGTGTAGGTCGTCGCGAAGAGCGAGAGTAATCAGCTTTTCAGCAAAACTTCTCAGTTCTTTCGCTTTTGGCTCTGTGGTACGCATATGTTCATAAGTCAACAGTGAACGGACCATGTTACGGAACATGGCTTTTCTATGTGAACCGGTTCTGTTGAACTTTCTTCCGGACTTATTATGCCTCATTTTTCTCTTTCCTCTTCAGCCATTCCTGATGCTTTTTGTCGAAATCCTCTAAGGGCATCCCGAACTTAAGTTCCATACTGTCAAGAACTCTGCGGATTTCATCTAAAGACTTACGTCCGAAGTTCTTAGTCTTAAGCATGGCCTGTTCAGTGCGCTGTACAAGTTCACCAACAATACGAATGTTAGCAGCCTTGAGGCAGTTAGTCGCGCGAACGGACAATTCAAGTTCATCGATACTTTTGAATAGATTCGGGTTCAGGTCGAGGTCACATTCTTTAGACTCTTCTTGTTCAGAGCCCATTTCATCAAAATTAATGAAAACAGAAAGCTGTTCCTTAAGAATTTTGGCGCTATAAGCGACAGCATCTTCAGGAGTGACAGAACCATCGGTAAAGACTTCAAGAACGAGCTTGTCATAGTTGGTCATTTGACCGACACGAGCCTGCTCTACACTGTAAGCTACCTTACGGATCGGAGAAAAGCTTGAGTCTAATTGAATATGACCTATTTCGTTAACAAGACCCTCATGCATATCAGCAGGAACATATCCCTTGCCCATACGGATCTCGAAAGTCATATCGAGTACCATCTTTTCAGAGAGAGTCGCAATAGTCTGCTCAGGATTGAGGACTTTGACGTTCTGGTTTTCCTGAATATCAGCTGCGGTGACGACACCCTGCTTATTTACCGATAAGGTAAGAAACTGAGGTTCATCAGTTGTCATTGCGAATCTAATCTGTTTGATGTTCAGCACGACTTCAGTGACATCTTCCATCACACCTTCAATGGTGGTGAATTCGTGCTGTACGCCTTCGATCTTAACAGCAACCACAGCTGCACCCTGCATAGAAGACAAAAGTACCCGACGAAGGGAATTGCCTATGGTTGTGCCAAATCCACGCTCCAAGGGTTCACAAATGAACTTGCCATAAAGCTCGTTGGACTTGGAATCGCGCACAAGCTGTTCCGGCTTGACAAGCTCGGCCCAGTTGCGTGTGTTGATGAGTTTGTCACCGTCTTGAATAAGCATGCACTAATCCTTCTTATTTGGAGTACAGCTCGACAATCAGCTGTTCGTTGATAGGGAACTGTATGTCTTCCCTAGTCGGCATCGCTTTTACTTCGCCTTTAAAGGCAGCACCGTCAGACTGGAGCCATTCAGGGCATCCACGACGAGCGATGACTTCTTGAGCTTCGAGAATTACCGGAATTTTACGGGATTCTTCACGAACTTCAATAACATCACCAGGTTTTACCTGCATGGAAGGAACGTCTACACGTCTTCCATTTTTGTTGAAGATACCGTGTCTAACAAGCTGGCGAGCCTGATTGCGAGAGTTGGCAAATCCTAAACGGTAAATGGTGTTGTCAAGGCGACTTTCAAGAATAATGAGAAGGTTCGCACCGGTTACACCCTTCATAGAATCAGCGCGTTTAAAATAACCGCGGAACTGACCTTCAAGGATACCGTACATGCGACGTACTTTCTGCTTCTCACGAAGCTGAATAGCATAGTCACTCATTTTCTTTCTCATGCGTCCAGCAATACCAGGCGCATAGGGACGACGTTCATATGAACACTTATCAGTAAAGCAGCGGTCGCCTTTGATGAAGAGCTTTTCGCCCTCTCTACGGCAGAGTCTGCATTTTGCTTTTGTATATCTGGCCAAGGTTTTTCTCCTGCGAACGTTAGACCCTGCGGCGCTTCGGCGGACGACAGCCGTTGTGCGGTATGGGCGTGATATCGCGAATGAAGTTGACCTTCATACCGATGTTACCGATGGCGCGCATAGCAGCCTCACGACCGGAACCGGGGCCTTTTACAAAGATTCCCACGGTACGCATACCCTGGTCTTGAGCTTTTCTAGCGGCGGTTTCTGCTGCAATCTGAGCAGCGAAGGGAGTAGATTTTCTAGATCCCTTAAAACCAGAAGCACCAGAAGTAGCCCAACTGATAACGTTACCTTTTAAATCAGTGAAGGTAATTATAGTATTATTGAATGTCGCTTTAACGTGGGCGATGCCCACGGGAACATTCTTTTTTTCTTTTTTCTTGCCGGAACGGCGAGGTCTAGCCATACCATTCTCTCCAGATGAGTTGAATTTATACCAGCAGCACGAAGACCCTATAAAATCTGGCTCAAAGTCTGCGGATTGATCTTATTTACTATTTCTTCCTACTCATTACTGAGCGACGGGGACCTTTACGAGTCCTTGCGTTGGTTTTGGAACTCTGTCCGCGTACGGGCAGTCCGCGACGATGGCGGAGTCCACGGTAACTACCAATGTCCATCAAGCGCTTAATATCAGCAACTTGATTACGACGGAGGTCACCTTCAACTTTATAGTTATCTTCAAGTTCTTTACGAATGTCGTTTACCTGTTCACCGCTAAGGTCATCAGTTTTCAACATCCAGTCAACACCTACGGTGTCAAGAATCTTGAGTGCAGTAGTGCGACCTACACCAAAAATGTAAGTCAATGCAATATCCAAACGCTTATTTTTCGGAAGGTCTACTCCAGCGATACGAGCCACAGTTATACCTCTCTATCCTTGACGCTGTTTGTGTCTTGGGTTTTCACATATCACCCGAAGAACACCTTTGCGTCTGATTACTTTGCATTTGGGACAAATCTTCTTAACAGATGGTCTTACTTTCATGACCGTCTCCAAATAATGCAGTTTAACAGTTTAACCAATCGGGAGCAAGCCGACTGCGGGCCAATGATGTCTCAACTACCCGGCTAAAAGGCAGTTGAATCCATGCTAAGTCTTCCGTTGCCACGAAAATTCAAAGGATGACTTATACAGAACTAATTTCTAAAAATCAAGCACTGTTTAAGTAATTAATCAAAATTAAGATAGGCTCAATATCATTGGGCCATCAGATGTTATGGCAATTGAGTGTTCAAAATGGGCAGACAGCTTCCTGTCTTTGGTAACTGCAGTCCAATTATCAGATAGAATTTCTACCTCATATGAACCAACTGTAACCATCGGTTCGATGGCTATAACCATTCCCGTTTTAAGAGCCACTCCCGGTAAACCGACAGGGACAAAATTCGGAACTTCGGGTTTCTCATGCATATTACGACCAATACCGTGGCCGACAAATCTGCGAACTACTCCAAATCCATTGGATTCTGCGTGTTCTTGAACTACCCTTGAAATATCATAAAGATTATTACCCGGTCTAGCTTGTTCGATTCCCTTCATTAAAGATTCATAAGTTACATCAAGCAGCTTTTGGGTACTTTCAGGGATTGAACCAACAGCAAATGTACGGGCGGAATCACCAACAAAACCTTTATAAACAACTCCCATGTCAATGCTGATGATATCCCCATCTTTCAAAATACGTTCTTTTGATGGAAACCCATGAACTATTTCTTCATTCACAGAGCAGCATAAAACAAATGGAAATCCATGGTAGCCCTTAAAGGCAGGATCAACACCAAAATCTTCACAAGCTTTAGCTGCAAGATCCTCAAGGTCCATAGTGCTAATACCAGATTTAACTGATTCACCAAGCATATCTAGTATCAAAGAAACAAAACGATTGGCCTCACGAAGGAGGCCAATCTCTTTGTCATTTTTGAGGTATATCCCTCTGAATTTCTTCAAAACTTACTACCTGCCCTTAATCTTGCTTCCTTTACCCATGAGTCCGTCATATTGACGGGAAATCAAGTAGGATTCAATCTTGCCCATGAAGTCCATGGCTACACCTACTACGATCAACAGTGCAGTTCCTCCAAAATAGAAAGGAACGTTGAACTGCGCGATTAACAACATAGGAATTACACAAATGGCAGCTACATACAAGGAACCCCATAGGGTAATTCTTGCAAGAACTCGGTCAATGTATTCACGAGTTTTAGTGCCGGGACGGATACCAGGGATAAAACCACCCTGCTTTTGAATATTCTCTGCAATTCCTTTAGGATCAAAAATGATCGCTGTATAAAAATAGCAGAAAAAGATAATCAGAGCTACAAATACTACATTGTAGAGGATAGAATCCGATCTAAAATGCGCAGACATCTCTGACAACCACTCAATATTAGAGAAGCTTGCCAAAGTAGTAGGAAAGAGTAGAATACTGGAAGCAAAAATCGGAGGAATAACACCTGCGGTATTAATTCTAAGAGGCAAATGTGTAGTCTGCCCACCCATCATTTTACGTCCCATCATACGTTTAGCGTAATGAATAGGTATTCGACGCTGACCTCTTTCCATAAACACGATAAAAGCAAGAATAGCGATCATAAAAGCTAAAATAAAAATAAGCAGGAAAAGAGTAATCTCTCCAGCTTTCATTAATCTTACGGTATTAAAAATAGCTGCCGGAAGGCCTGCTACGATACCAGCGAAAATGATCATTGAAATTCCGTTTCCAATTCCGCGATCGGTCATTTGTTCACCGAGCCACATCAAGAAAACAGTTCCAGCAGTTAAAGTGAGAATGGTAATTAGGCGGAAGGACCATCCAGCATAGAGAACAACCGGTGCGCCAGTAGGACTAACCATACTTTCGAGTCCCATAGCGATACCGAATCCCTGTACGACTGTAATTAATACAGTAGCATACCTGGTATACTGAGTAATCTTCTTGCGTCCCTGAGCCCCTTCCTGACTAAGTCTTTTGAGGTCTGGACTTACTACATTAAGAAGTTGGATGATAATAGACGCGGAGATATAAGGCATGATGCCTAACGCGAATATAGACAGATTACGCAACCCGCCACCGGAAAACATATCAAATAAGCCGAAGAGAGTATTAGAAACACTCTCAAAAAAATCGGCTAATGCTGCACTGTCAACACCGGGAACCGGGATGTGAATCCCGGCCCGGTAGACAGCCAGAAGAAAAAACGTCCAAAGGATTTTTTTCTTTAGTTCCGGCAGTCGGGAAAGATTGTCAACTCCAGCAGTTGCCACAATTATCCTTCCAGAGCTGTGGCCGTTCCGCCGGCCTTGGTGATTTTTTCAGTTGCAGACGCACTGAAGCGATGAGCTTCAATGGTAACAGCTGTACTGATTTCGCCCATTCCAAGAACTTTTACGAGAGCATTCTTTTTACAAAGACCACGATCATAAATATCCTGAAGTGAGATTTCAGTCTTGCCTTCAAATGCTCCAAGAATTGCTCCAATGTTCAGAGCAACATACTCTTCACGGAAAGGATTCTTGAAACCACGTTTAGGCAAACGGCGAGCTAGAGGCATCTGTCCACCTTCGAACCAGGCAGGGACACCACCGCCAGAACGTGCGTTCTGACCTTTGTGACCTTTTCCTGAGGTTCCCCCAGTTCCAGATCCACCACCGCGACCTATGCGTTTGCGATTTTTGCGTTCCTCAGGGAACGGATATAATTCATGCAGCCTCATGATTCTGATACCTCCACAAGGTGAGAAACTTTATTGATCATACCTCGAATAACGAGACTATCTTCAAAGCTTCTTTCTTGTCTGATCTTACGCAGTCCCATAGCGACAAGAGTCTTGCGCTGTTTAGGATTGCAACCAATCTTGCTGCGAATAAGTTTAACTTTAAGCATTTAAAGTACTCCTACTTTCTGGGAGTCACAACTTTCTTCCCGCGAAGCTGAGAAACTTCGTCTGCGCTACGCAGAGAAGCAAGCCCGGCGATAGTCGCGCGAAGTACATTATGCGGATTATTAGTGCCGATAGCCTTAGTAAGGATATCGTGAACGCCTACAACTTCAAGTACCGCACGAACAGGTCCACCGGCAATAATTCCGGTACCCTTTGAAGCGGGTTTGAGCATAACGCGTCCTGCACCATAACGGCCCAGCACTTCGTAAGGAAGTGTTCCATCAAGAAGAGGAACGGAAATCATATCCTTCCGTGCTCTTTCTGAAGCTTTTCTAATAGCTTCAGGAACTTCGTTAGCCTTACCAAGTCCAAAACCGACTTGACCTTTACCGTCACCTACCACAACCAGGGCACTGAAGGAGAACCTTCTACCGCCTTTTACGACTTTAGCAACTCGGTTGAGATAAACGATTTTTTCAATCAGACCCAGATCATTCTGTTCCATGGATATTCCCATAAGTTTAGAATTTCAGGCCACCCTCACGAGCGCCGTCTGCAAGGGCCTTCACCCTGCCGTGATAGATATATCCGCTACGGTCGAAAACGACCTTATCGATATTCAATTCCTTAGCCTTGGCAGCAATGTCTTTACCAACAGCTTCAGCGGCCTTGCAGGTGAGCTTCACAGCATCGTCACCCTTAAAAAGAGCGCTAGTAGAGGAAGCTGTCACGGTTTTGCCAATCAAATCATCTACGAGCTGAGCGTACATGTGTTTATTTGAACGGAAAACGACAAGACGTGGACGTGAAGCAGTACCGCTGATTTTTTTGCGGATACGTACTTTTTTACGTCTTCTTGCCTGTTCTTTAGTCATTTTCATGGCTGTACCCTATTTTTTACCGGACTTACCGGCTTTACGTCTAATCTGTTCGTCAATGTATTTAATACCTTTACCTTTGTAAGGTTCAGGTGGGCGTACACGACGAATTTGTGCGGCAACTTCGCCAACGAGTTGTTTATCAACTCCGCCAACGGTAAGCTTGCTACCTTCTGCTTTAGCATCAATGCCAGCAGGAAGTGGGAACTGTACGGGGTGTGAATATCCTACGTTAAGTATGATGTTTTTACCCTGAACAGACACCTTATAACCAACACCGATTACTTCCAATGTTTTAGAGAAGCCTTTGGAGACTCCTTCAATACAATTGAAAAGAAGGGTGCGGTGCAGGCCGTGTTGTGCACATTCCTGACGAGTTTCGCCAGACCTCATTACCTCTACCACATTGTCAGCTATTTTATAGCTGACCATGGGGTGTATAGGAGTAGAAATAGAACCCTTAGGTCCTTTGACAGAAACTGAATCAGCTCCGACAGTAACTTCTACGCCAGAAGGTATATCAATAGGTTTTTTTCCAATTCTGGACATCTTAAACCCTCTCTACCAGATTTCGCACAAGAGCTCGCCACCGACGTTCAAGTCTTTCGCCTTGACTCCGTCAACTACGCCCTTTGAAGTGGAAAGTATGCAAACCCCTAGTCCATTAAGGACACTGGGAATATCTTCAACGCCTACAAATACGCGTCTTCCGGGTGTGCTGATTTTTTTCATACCGCTGATTAGCGATTTTCCATCAACATACTTAAGAGTTACAGTGATATCTTTTTCTTCAGCAGTGAAGTCATTGATATAACCTTCTTCCTTAAGAATTCCGGCAATTGCGGTTTTAATTTTTGACCCTGGAATGGACACAGTCTTATGGTAAGCACCGTGAGCATTACGTATGCGGGTCAGCATATCGGCGATTGGATCGACAACAGGCATATCAAACTCCTTATATTACCAGCTGGCTTTACGCACGCCGGGAAGTTCACCCGCGAGGGCCTTCTCCCTGAAGCAAATACGGCAGATGCCGTATTTCCGCAGGAATGCACGAGGACGTCCACATATTGGACATCTATTATATCCGCGCACCTTGAACTTAGGCTTACGTCCAGCCTTAACTTTTAACGCTGTTCTGGCCACACTGACCTCCTATTTCTTGAAGGGCATTCCAAGAAGCTCGAGGAGCATCTTGCCTTCTTTGTCAGTTTTAGCGGTGGTGACGATTGTCACGTTCATTCCTTTAGTAAGCTCAATCTGATCAAGCTTAATTTCAGGGAATATGGTTAATTCCTTGATACCAAGAGTGAAGTTACCACGACCGTCGAATCCTTTATCAGGTATTCCACGGAAGTCACGCACGCGAGGGAGCGCAAAACTAACGAGTTTATCAAGAAAATCCCACATGTATTCTCTGCGAAGAGTTACACGGGCGCCTACTGGCATACCCTCACGCAACTTAAATGCTGCGATGGATTTCTTGGCTCTAGTGACAACTGCTTTCTGACCTGCAAGAGCAGTAAGTTCAGCAACTGCGCCGTCAATGAGCTTTGCGTTCTGGCTTGCTTCGCCGAGTCCGATGTTTAGAGAGATAGCCTTTATGGAAGGGATCTCCATTGAACTCTTATACCCAAACTCTTTATTAAGAGTCGGGCCGACCTTGTCCGTATATATTTGTTCGAGACGTGTCATCGCAAGACCCTAGTCGATGATTTCGTTACATTTTTTACAAAAACGGACATTCGTCCCGTCATTGTTTTCACGAACTCCAACTCTGGTTGTTTTTGTGCACGATGGGCACACAACCTGAATGTTGGAGATGTGAAGAGGGGCTTCTTTCTCAACAATACCGCCGGGCTGGTTAGCATAAGGATTAGGCTTAGTATGCCTAGAAACCTTATTAACTTGCTCAACAAGGATATTATCCTTCTTGCGGTTGATCTTTAAGACCTTGCCGATCTTCCCCTTATCCTTGCCGGCGATGACCATTACCTTGTCATCAACATGTATCTTGTTCATGCCGTTAACCTTCTCTTATGATAAGGATTTAAAGAACCTCAGGAGCAAGAGAAACTATTTTCATGAAGCCGCTTGACCTCAATTCTCTTGCAACGGGACCGAAAATACGAGTCCCTACTGGTTCATTTGAGCTGTTCAGAAGAACGGCAGAGTTATTGTCAAACTTGATGTAAGATCCGTCAGGACGACCAATTTCTTTTTTGGTACGTACTACGACAGCTTTCATCACAGAGCCCTTCTTCACTTTGGAATGGGGCATAGCTTCCTTAATGGAAACCACAATAATATCTCCGACACTTGCGTAACGTCTCTTAGAACCACCGAGAACCTTTATACAAAGAATCTGTTTGGCGCCAGAGTTGTCAGCTACGTCTAGTCTGGATTCTACCTGAATCATGGCATATACCCCTAAACTGCTTTTTCCAGAATTTTATCCAAATGCCACCTTTTGCGTCGGCTAAGGGGACGGAATTCTACAATCTGTACTTTATCGCCAACACCGCATTCATTAGCAGGATCGTGTGCCATGAACTTTGTGTGACGGCGGATGAATTTTTTATACAGTGGGTGTTTAACGAGAGTCTCGACGCGGACAACAATAGTTTTGTCACCCTTATCGCTTACGACTAGTCCGTTAAGAACACGTCTGTTTCCTTTTAAATTAAGCTCTGCCATGGCTTATGCTCCCAGTTCCTTTTCACGCTGAATTGTCTGAAGCTTTGCAATGTCTTTTTTGACATTGACAAGACTCTGGGTATTTTCCAACTGAGAAGTTGCATGCTTAAAGCGTAAATTAAACAACTCTAAACGGGCATCTTTCAACTTTTCAGCAAGAGCAGTAGTATCGAGTTCACGCATTTCTTTGGTTTTCATATTACAAACCCTCCTTAACTACAATCATAGTCTTGACAGAGAGTTTGTGAGATGCACGAACCAGAGCTTCTTTAGCAAGCGCAAGGTCAACACCCTTTACTTCATAAAGAATACGTCCTGGTTTGACAGGTGCACACCAACCAACTGGGGAACCTTTACCTTTACCCTGTCTAACTTCAGCAGGCTTGGCAGTTACAGGAACATCAGGGAAAACCCTGATCCAAACCTGTCCGCCACGCTTAATGTGTCGCATAATAGCGATACGAGCAGCTTCAATCTGGTTGTTGCTCAATTTGCCGTGTTCCAAAGTCTTAATGGCGATATCACCAAAAGCGATAGTGGAACCACGCAGAGCTTTACCCTTATTGCGGCCTTTCTGACGTTTACGGAATTTAACTTTTTTTGGTGAAAGCATTACTGGTTCACCTCTTGGTCAAGAATTTCTCCTTTAAAGATCCAGACCTTAATACCGATGACACCGTAAGTAGTGTTTGCTCTCGCAACACCATAATCAATGTCAGCTCTAAGAGTCTGAAGAGGAACGCGGCCATCACGGTACCATTCAGTACGTGCGATTTCAGCACCAGCCAAACGACCAGCACATGCAACCTTAATTCCTTCTGCTCCAAATTTGCGAGCAAGACCTACAGTACGTTTCATCGCACGACGGAAAGCTACACGGCGTTCGAGCTGCTGAGCTATACTCTCAGCAACGAGCTGCGCGTCAGTTTCAGGACGGCGAATTTCACTTACTTCAAGGGCGAATTCTTTATTATATTTTTGACGAAGATCATTACGCAGTTTTTCGATTTCAACACCCTTGCGACCGATAATTATACCGGGGCGAGCTGTGTGAATGATGAGACGAATTTTGCCACCGGCACGTTCGATCTCAATCTTCGCTATACCTGCGTGGAAGATTTTCTCTTTAACATATTTACGAATGCTGTCGTCTTCGTAGACGAAAGCGGGGTAGTCCTTTTTGCTGAACCACCTGGAAAGCCAGTTCTTGGTATAACCAAGCCTGAACCCGTATGGATGTACTTTCTGACCCATGACGCTACCCTACGATTCTTTTACTACGACGGTTATATGGCTTGTGCGCTTCAAAATTCTGAAGGCACGCCCCATAGCCCTGGGCTGAATCCTCTTCCAAGTAGGACCTTCGTCAATTTTGACGACGGATACTCGGAGAGTGTCAACATCCACTCCGGGAATCTGCTCTGCGTTAGCAACAGCAGAATAAAGCACTTTACTGAGTAAGTCAGCACCCTTTTTGGGTGTGAATTTCAGAATGTTGAGAGCTTCCTCAACAGGCTTCCCTTTGATGTTTTCCGCTACCAAGCGCACTTTCTGTGCAGAAATGCGCATATATTTTGCAATAGCTCTAGCTTCCATTGCTTAACACCTTCTAGCGTTTGGCTTTGCTTTTCTTGTCTGCCGCATGTCCATAATAAGTACGAGTAGGTGAAAATTCACCCAACTTGTGTCCTACCATGTTTTCTGTGACGAAGACAGGAATAAACTTACGGCCATTGTGAACTGCGAAGGTCAGTCCCACCATTTCTGGAATGATGGTTGAACGTCTGGACCAGGTCTGGATTACCTTGCGGTCTCCGGAATCCTGTGCCTTTACGACCTTTTTAAGCAGATGATCGTCTATAAACGGGCCTTTTTTCAGTGATCTTGGCATTACAGTCTCCTACTTCTGCCCGCGGCGTTTAACGATGAGCTTGGAAGAAGGTTTCTTCTTACTACGTGTTTTGTATCCCTTAGCAGGCATACCCCACGGAGAACAAGGGTGTCTACCACCAGAGCTACGACCTTCACCACCACCGAGAGGATGGTCAACAGGGTTCATAGCAACACCTCTGACTTTTGGTCTATTACCAAGCCAGCGGTTACGTCCGGCTTTACCGATGGAGATCTTTTCATGCTGGATATTTCCAACCTGACCAACGGTAGCACAACATGTTGCGAGAACCTTGCGAACTTCACCGGAAGGCATA
This sequence comes from Desulfovibrio sp. UCD-KL4C, assembly GCF_006210265.1. Classification (NCBI taxonomy): domain Bacteria; kingdom Pseudomonadati; phylum Thermodesulfobacteriota; class Desulfovibrionia; order Desulfovibrionales; family Desulfovibrionaceae; genus Desulfovibrio; species Desulfovibrio sp. UCD-KL4C. The sequence continues at coordinate 1,005,707 of NZ_VCNC01000001.1, read as the reverse complement.
CGCATAAGAGCATATTTACCTTCTTTAGCCACAAGCTGAGCGTAAGTACCGGCAGCGCGACAAAACTGTCCGCCCTTACCGGGATGCAATTCTATATTATGAACGATAGTACCAACAGGGATATTCTTAAGCACGAGAGCATTACCGGGTTTAATATCGGCTTTCTCTCCAGCAATAATTTTATCACCCTGGTTGAGACCAACCGGAGCGAGAATATAGCGCTTTTCACCGTCTGCATAATTAAGCAGAGCGATACGAGCACTTCTGTTAGGATCGTATTCTATTGAAGCAACAGTTGCTGGGACTTCAACCTTATTACGTTTGAAGTCGATAACACGGTAAAGACGTTTAGTACCACCGCCACGATGACGGGAAGTAACTCTACCGTTATTGTTTCTACCTGCCTTTTTGGTCAACCCTTTAGTAAGAGCTTTTTCCGGTGTAGACTTTGTGATCTCATCAAATGTTGAGATAGTCTGGAACCGACGACCAGGTGAGGTAGGTTTCAGTTTACGAGTAGCCATCTCTTAAACTCCCTCGAAGAATTCGATTTTTTCGCCCGCTAAAAGCTTAACATAAGCTTTCTTGTAGCCGGACAATTTGCCGACAACGCGACCGAACTTTCTGCGAAGACCGGGTCTTTTCCGAACAATACGTACGGAATCAACTTTAACATCAAAAGCGCTTTCGACAGCTTTTTTTACTTCAACCTTATTTGCAGATGGCAAAACATAAAAAGTAACTTGGTTAGAAGTCTCTTTAATGTCAGTAGCCTTTTCTGAAATAACCGGTTTGATAAGAATCTGAGTATAGTCCATGACTATTTTAACCTCTCCTGCAGATCCTGTGCTGCATTCTCAAGCATAACAACCTGATGGTGACGCAAAATGTCATAAACATTTATCTGGTCAGCAGAGATCATTTTAATGCCTGGGATATTCCTCGCAGAAAGGAGGAGTTTATTATCAGCATCCTTGACAATAATCAAGGCTTTGTAAAGTCCGAGAGTTTCTGCAACCTGAGCGAAAAGCTTAGTTTTAATCTCGGGAAGGTCGATATTCTTCACAATCATCAGCTGTTCTTCGCTGAGTCTTGAAGTAAGAGCCATCTTGAGAGCAAGACGACGGACCTTTTTATTAACCTTGAAGGAGTAGTCTCTGGGCTGTGGACCGAAAGTCACACCACCTCCCCGCCAAAGCGGAGAACGTGAGGAACCGGCACGTGCACGTCCTGTTCCTTTCTGACGCCAAGGTTTGGCGCCGCCGCCGCGCTTCATGGCACGAGTCTTCGTGGCATGTGTACCGCTACGCTTTGCAGCGAGCTGTGCGCGGACAACAAGGTTCAGGATTTCGGGTTTGACCGGAACTTCAAAAACTTCCGGAGCAAGATCCATGCTCCCTACTTCCTTTTTCGTTTGATCGTATATAGTAATGGTAGCCATGTTTTTTCCCTCTAGCTGGTCTTGCGGATCATCACCAATCCGTTCTTAGGTCCAGGAACTTGTCCCTTAACCACGAGAACGTTTTCCTCGGTGCGAACGTCTACGATTTCAATGTTGGAAACAGTGACGCGCTCGTTACCCATCTGACCGGGCATTTTTTTACCCTTAAAGACTTTACCAGGGAAAGTAGCGTGGCCGATTGAACCAGGTGAACGGTGAACTTTTTCAGCACCATGAGATGCTTTCATTCCTTTAAAGTTCCAGCGCTTCATTACACCCTGAAAACCTTTACCTTTAGATGTTCCGGTTACTTTAACCTTCTCACCAGCAGCAAAGATATCAACAGAGATCTCCTGGCCAAGTTCATAATCAGCTACAGACTCAAGCGGGAATTCACGAAGGTGACGAAAATAGCCTTTACCAGCTTTTTCCTGATGACCTTTAGAAGGTTTATTCACCTTACGCTCAGGCAGTGAGTCATAGCCGATCTGGATGGCGTTGTAGCCTTCCTTCTCTTCAGTCTTAACCTGAATGACAGGACATGGACCAATTTCGAGTACTGTGACTGGTACAATGCTACCATCGTCAGAGAACACGCGGGTCATGCCCAATTTTTTACCGAGTAATCCGATAGTTTTTGCCATGTTGCCCCCCCCCCTATAGCTTAATTTCGACGTCAACGCCTGCTGGAAGGCTAAGCTTGCCAAGTGCGTCAACTGTCTGCTGGGTGGGTTCAAGGATATCAAGCAGGCGCTTGTGGATCCGCATTTCAAACTGCTCACGAGACTTTTTGTCTACGTGCACAGATTTCTGCACGGTTGTGCGATGAATCTGTGTAGGCAATGGAATGGGACCTGCGATAGCTGCGCCGGTATTGCGGGCAGTATCCACAATCTCAGTTACAGCTTTATCAAGGATACGGTAATCGTAAGCCTTGAGCTTGATACGAATTCGATCATTAGTCATAGAAACCATAATAATACTCCTGAATAGATTCAGAGACGGCTAGCTTGCAACGGCTAAAAGGCTGTGAGGTTCCTCTTATTGCCTGGTATGGTCGTCCAGCCAGCATGCCGGACCTTATACCTTATCTCTGTGGTTTCACGGGGCGACTCCCGTAAAAAAAAAGAGCCTCCCAAACACTGTGGGTTCGGGAGGCTTACTGCTTTTCAGCTGTCGCTGTCAAGTAAAATCTAAGATAAAGTTAAATTTAATCTTAACTTTTATTGATCAACTCTTCTGCAATACTTGCTGGAACTGGTTCGTAATGGTCGAACTGCATGGAGAATGTTGCACGTCCCTGAGTCTTAGAACGAAGGTCAGTTGCATAACCGAACATTTCGCTAAGAGGAACATCACATTTAATGACCTGCGCATTAGCACGGGCTTCCATGTTGCTAACCTTACCACGACGACCGTTAAGGTCACCCATGACATCACCAAGGTAATCTTCAGGGGTAACAACTTCAACAGCCATGATTGGTTCAAGCAATTGTGGACCAGCTTTCTTAACAGCATCTTTGAGCGCCATAGAACCGGCAATGTAGAAAGCCTGTTCAGAGGAGTCAACGTCATGATAAGAACCGAAGGTCAAAGTAGCTTTAATATCTACAAGAGGGAATCCTGCAATTACACCGTTCTTCATAGCGTCATGAATACCGCGTCCAATTGAAGGAATGTATTCCTTAGGAATAACTCCACCCTTAATTTCGTCAATGAAATCAAATTCGTTTTCAGTATTTGGCTCAATGGTGACGACAACATGTCCATACTGACCACGTCCACCTGACTGCTTAGCGTATTTGAGATTGGATTCTACACTCTTAGTAATACTTTCACGATAGGAAACTCTAGGAGCACCTACGTTAGCATTAACGTTGAACTCACGAAGGAGTCTATCAACGATGATTTCGAGATGCAGTTCACCCATACCTGCAATAAGAGTCTGCCCTGTTTCTTCGTCACCCTGGACGCGGAAAGAAGGATCTTCTTTTGCAAGCTTAGCAAGACCAGCACTGAGAAGGTCTCTATCTGCCTTGGTTTTAGGTTCGATAGCAACTTCGATAACCGGTTCAGGGATATCAAGTGATTCGAGAACTACAGCTTTCTTCTGTTCAGCAAGAGTATCACCAGTAGCCATAGTCTTTAGACCAACAGCAGCGACGATATCCCCTGCATACGCTTCTTTAATTTCTTCACGCTTATTAGCATGCATTTTAAGAAGACGACCAATACGCTCTTTCTTACCGTTGGCAGCGTTGATGAAAGTATCACCACTGACAATTTTACCGGAGTAAAGACGAAGGAATGTTAAGTGACCGACAAAGGGGTCAGTCATCAACTTGAATGAAAGAGCCGCGAGTGGCTTATTAACATCACAAGGACATTCAATATTTTCACCAGTATCAGGATCAATACCGACCATTGCAGGTATATCAAGCGGAGAAGGAAGATAATCAATAACAGCATCAAGCAAAGGCTGTACGCCTTTGTTCTTAAATGCGGTACCGCAAAGAACAGGACATATTTTCAGAGCAATTGTTGCTGTACGAATACCTTTGATAATTTCTTCAGGGGAAAGTTCTTCACCACCGAGGTACTTATCAAGAAGTTCTTCATTTTCTTCTGCAATAGCTTCGATCATTTCCAGACGCATTGATTCGTATTTTTCAACTAAATCTGCCGGAATATCTTCAATACTGTAATCCTTACCCATGGTATCATCATGATACAAGTAAGCTTTACCAGTAATAAGACAAACTGATCCAAGATACGCATCTTCGCTTCCGATAGGGATCTGTAAAGGTATTGCCTTAGCACCTAAACGATCACGCAGCATTTCTACACAGCGGAAGAAGTCTGCACCGGTACGGTCCATTTTATTGATAAAAGCGATACGTGGAACATTGTATCTGTCAGCCTGGCGCCAAACGGTTTCAGACTGAGGTTCTACACCTGCAACAGCATCAAATACTGCAACGGCTCCATCAAGTACACGCAGAGCACGTTCAACTTCCATTGTGAAGTCAACATGACCGGGAGTATCAATAATATTTATACGGTGTTCTTTCCAGAAACAAGTAGTAGCAGCACTAGTAATAGTGATACCGCGTTCCTGTTCCTGAACCATCCAGTCCATGGTGGCTTCGCCGTCATGAACTTCGCCTATTTTATGTGAAACACCAGTGTAATATAATATACGTTCAGTAGTAGTAGTTTTACCCGCATCAATGTGGGCCATAATACCTATATTACGCTGTTTATCACTTGAGAGTAATTTAGACACAATAGACTCCGATTACCAGCGGTAGTGAGCGAAAGCTTTATTAGCTTCAGCCATACGATGAACGTCTTCTTTCTTCTTAACAGCTCCGCCACGCTTGTTGTAAGCGTCGAGGAATTCACCGCTAAGACGAGCGACCATACCTTTTTCACCTCTGGAACGAGCAAAGTTGATCAGCCATCTAATAGCTAAAGACCCCTGACGTTCTGGACGTACTTCTACTGGAACCTGATATGTTGCACCACCAACACGACGAGATTTAACTTCAGCATGTGGTTTTACATTTTCAATTGCTTTTTCAAAAGCCTTGATTGGATCTTCCTGGGTTTTTTCACCTAGAAATGCAAGAGCTTCATAAAATATCTTTTCAGAGACACTCTTCTTGCCGTCTAACATGAGTCTATTCATGAATTTAGTTGCAAGCTGACTTCCATAAACTGGGTCAGGAAGAATTGCTCTCTTAGGTATTGGACCTTTACGAGGCATATTAATACTCCTTAGAATAAAAACTATTTAGGACGTTTAGCGCCGTACTTAGAACGACCCTTACGACGATCTGCGACACCAGCGGTATCAAGTGAACCACGAACGATATGGTAACGAACACCAGGTAAATCTTTTACCCTACCACCGCGGATAAGTACCACGGAGTGTTCCTGAAGATTATGACCTTCACCACCAATGTATGCGGTTACTTCAATACTATTAGTCAAACGTACACGTGCGACTTTACGCAGCGCGGAGTTAGGCTTTTTAGGGGTGGTTGTATACACTCTAGTGCATACGCCACGACGCTGGGGGCAAGCTTGAAGAGCAGGAGTCTTCTTACGTTTAAGCTGCTTTTCACGCCCTTTTCTAATGAGCTGATTAATGGTTGGCATGAACCCTCCAAATTTATTTCGTTATGCAAAGACCGACGCAGTTAGACTAAATTTTCGAGATTTGTCAAGAACAAATCAAGTCTAAATGTGAATCAAGATAAAATCAGGCTGCAACGACCTGTTTTAAAATTATGTTTAACTGCGTACTGGCGCGAGCATTATCTTTCATTAATGAGCAACGGCTCTTCTTCCAATTCCTCAAGAAACTTATCTGCACGTTCTGTCTGATCCGGAACGATCACTGCAGTTTGTGCATATCTGCGGAAGCCTGTTCCGGCAGGGATCAAGCGACCGACGATAACATTCTCTTTCAAGCCGCGCAGATAGTCTTTCTTGCCGCGCAGGGATGACTCGGTAAGAACCTTAGTCGTTTCCTGGAATGATGCAGCAGAAATAAATGACGCTGTTGAAAGTGAAGCTTGAGTAATTCCGAGAACATGAGTCTGTGCAGTTGCAGGCTTAAGCCCGTTTCTGATAGCTTCCTCATTTTTCTCCATGAACCGCTGTTTATCCACCTGTTCTGCAACAAGGAAATGAGTTTCGCCGGGATCAACGACGGAAACTTTCTTGAGCATCTGACGGACAATAACTTCGATATGCTTATCGTTAATTCCAACACCCTGGAAGCGGTACACATCCTGAATTTCTTCCACCAAGAAACGTGCGAGATATTTTTCGCCCTTAACTTTCAAGATGTCATGAAGTTCTGGAAGTCCTTCAGTCATCAAATCGCCAGCTTCAACGAAGTCTCCTTCCTGAGCAGTAATATGACGACCCTTTGGAACCAAGTATTCCTTGGTAACTCCGACTTCAGGGGTAACAATAATTTTGCGCTTGCCTTTGGATTCTGGTCCGTAGGAGACCACACCATCAATCTCCGTAATGATTCCAAGTTCCTTTGGTTTGCGCACTTCAAAGAGCTCCGCAACACGAGGAAGACCACCAACAATATCTTTAGTCTTCGAAGTTTCGCGAAGTTTACGTGCGATAACTTCACCGGCGGTAACAGTGTCACCGTCTTTTACCATCAAAATAGCACCTACCGGCAGAGGATAAGTAGCCTTCAAGGTTGACTCTGGACGAGTCAAAGGCTCTCCGTCTTCTCCGCAAATGGACATTGACGGTTTGAAGTTTGTAGTACGATATTCCGTGATTGTATATGTAGCTCTGTTAGTAGCTTCATCGACTCGTTCTTGGAATGTTTTACCTTCAACTAAGTCGGTAAATTTAACCGTACCTGCAACATCTGTGATAAACGGTTCTGCAAGTGGATCCCATTCGGCCAAGACCGTATTATGAGAAACCGACTGCCCGTCTTCCACGTAAAGTTTAGCACCAAGAGGCAGAACGTATTTTTCACGCTCTCTACCCTGCTCATCCACAACTGCAACCTGGCAACTCTTACCAAGGACCATTTGATGCCCTTCGGCATTGCGGACAGAACGCATACGGTTAAGTACAATTATACCGTTATGCTGTGCTTCTAAAGATGACTGTTCAATTTCACGGCTAGCAGTACCACCAATATGGAAGGTACGCATTGTGAGCTGAGTTCCAGGCTCACCGATTGACTGAGCTGCAATAATACCGACTGTTTCACCAACGTTTACGATATGTCCTCTTGCGAGGTCACGACCGTAACACATGGCGCATACACCATGTTTACTTCTACAAGTAAGAGGTGAACGGACTATCAGCGAGTTGATGCCGTTTTCGTCAATAAGTTTCGCATAACGTTCGTCAATTAAAGTATCTGCAGGAACTAAAATTTCATCAGTTCCTTCCTTGATTACGGGATGGATAGTCACGCGACCAAGTACTTTTTCGGAGAGACGCTCTTTGATCTCACCGCCTTTAATATAATGAGTAAGTTCAAGACCATCAACTGTTCTACAATCATTCTCAGCAACAGTAACATCCTGAACAACATCAACAAGACGACGAGTAAGATAACCGGAGTTCGCAGTTTTAAGAGCTGTATCCGCGAGACCTTTACGAGCACCGTGAGTAGAAATAAAGTACTGAAGAACCGATAGACCTTCACGGAATGAAGATGTGATCGGAGTTTCAATAATTTCCCCAGAAGGTTTGGCCATAAGACCACGCATACCGGCAAGCTGTCTCATCTGGTCCTGGTTACCTCTAGCACCTGAATGAGCCATCATAAAGACTGGGTTAAAACTAGAGTTAGACTCCTGTTTCCCAGTCACTGGATCAGTCAGAATATCAGCAGACATTTCAAGAGTCATTTCTGTTGAAACATCATTAGTAACTTTCGTCCAAACATCGACTACTTTGTTGTACTTTTCAGTACGGGTAATGATACCTTCGCGGTACTGAGCTTCAATATTTTCAACTTCAGCATAAGCAGCTTCAAGAAGACCAGCTTTCTTCTGAGGAATAGTCAAGTCTTTTAAGCCGATAGTAATAGCGGCTCTTGTTGCATACTCATACCCAAGATCTTTTAATTTATCACAAAGAATGACTGTCGCTTTGCTTCCTGAGGTGCGATATGCATCGGATACAAGGCGTGCAATATTTTTCTTGGTCATAACCATGTTGACCTGATCATAGCTCATGCCTTCAGGAACAAGTTCACCAACAATAATACGACCACAAGTAGTATCGACTATTTTGCCATCAATTCTTACTTTAACACGAGCATGAAGGCTTACAACTCCGGCATCAAGGGCTGTTATAACTTCCCATGGACCAGCAAAGATCATGCCCTCACCTTTAGCAAATGAGCGATCAACGGTCAGATGATACAGCCCGAGAACGATATCCTGACTTGGATTGATAATCGGCTGACCGTTTGCAGGGGAAAGAATGTTGTTTGATGACATCATCAAAACTCGACACTCAATCTGTGCTTCAACTGAAAGTGGTACGTGAACAGCCATCTGGTCACCATCAAAGTCAGCATTGTATGCAGAACATACAAGTGGATGAAGCTGAATAGCTTTACCTTCAATCAGAATCGGTTCAAATGACTGAATACCAAGTCTATGCAAAGTAGGAGCACGGTTTAGCATAATAGGATATTCACGAACAACATCGTCAAGGATATCCCATACAACTAAATCTTCACGCTCAACCATCTTCTTTGCGCTTTTAATGGTAGTAGCAATCTCCCTGCGTTCAAGCTCAGCATAAATAAATGGTTTGAAAAGTTCCAAAGCCATTTTCTTAGGCAAGCCGCACTGATGGAGCTTAAGATAAGGTCCAACAACGATAACTGAACGTCCTGAATAGTCGACACGTTTACCGAGAAGGTTCTGACGGAAACGCCCCTGTTTACCTTTAATCATATCTGATAATGATTTTAGAGGGCGACCATTAGTTCCGGTAATTGCACGACCACGACGTCCGTTATCAAAGAGAGCATCAACAGATTCCTGAAGCATCCTTTTTTCATTGCGGATGATAATATCAGGTGCTCCGAGCTCAATCAGTCGCTTAAGACGATTGTTTCTATTAATAACACGACGATACAAATCATTAAGATCAGAAGTCGCGAAACGTCCACCGTCAAGTGGAACAAGAGGACGAAGTTCAGGTGGTATGACAGGAATTACATCCATTATCATCCACTGACAATTGTTTCCAGATTCAAGAAAAGCTTCAACGATCTTAAGCCGTTTAGTGATTTTCTTTTTCTTAGTCTGAGAACGTGTAGTCAATGATTCTTCGCGCAACTCAGTACGGAGAGCAAGCATATCAATTTCTGCAAGCAGACCTTTGATTGTTTCAGCTCCCATACCTACTGTGATGGAATCTTCACCATAATGATCTATTACTTGAAAATACTGATCTTCAGAAATAATCTGATGCGCCTTAAGAGGTGTTTCGCCAGGCTCAAGAACTATATATGAATCAAAATACAGAACTTTCTCAAGGTCAGCCATTGTTATATCTAAAAGCGTGCCGATCTTGGAAGGAAGTGTTTTAAGGAACCAGATATGAGCAACAGGGGCTGCAAGTTCAATATGCCCCATACGTTCACGTCTAACCTTGGAAGCAATAACTTCAACGCCACATTTTTCGCAGACAATGCCGCGATGCTTCATGCGTTTATACTTACCGCAGTTACACTCGTAGTCCTTAACTGGTCCGAAAATTTTAGCACAAAAGAGACCGTCTCTTTCTGGCTTAAAAGTTCTATAGTTAATTGTCTCGGGCTTCTTAACTTCACCGAATGACCATTCTCTGATCTTTTCGGGCGAAGCAATGGAAATCTGAATTCCTTTGAGGCCACGCCCAGCGTCACCTGCTCCGGATGTTCTACGCATAGTGAACAATTCGTCCAGACTCATTAATATACCCCTTTCGTGAAAAGGTTTATCTAGTCGCGGGGGCCTTGCGGCCCCGCGCTCATTATTGAGTTATAGCGGAAGAGTTTTCTTCCTCTTTTTCCTCGTCATCCTGAAGCAAATTTACATCGAGACCGAGAGACATAAGCTCTTTGATCAAAACGTTAAATGATTCTGGGAGTCCAGCTTCAAGGAAGTTGTCTCCTTTGACGATTTTTTCATACATCTTAACACGACCGGTAACATCATCGGATTTGACGGTCAGGAATTCCTGAAGCAGATAGGCTGCGCCGTATGCTTCAAGTGCCCAAACTTCCATTTCCCCGAGTCTCTGTCCACCAAACTGGGCTTTACCACCAAGAGGCTGCTGAGTAACCAGCGAGTAAGGTCCAGTTGAACGGGCGTGAATCTTTTCATCAACTAAGTGATGAAGTTTTAGAATATACATAACCCCTACAGTTACGCGATTCTGGAAAGGATCTCCGGTACGGCCATCCCAAAGGGTGACTTTACCATCGTCAGCGATTCCGGTTTTAACAACCAGATCCCAGATCTCTTCCTCAGTAGCACCGTCGAAAACAGGAGTTTTAGTGACAATACCTTCACGAGCTTTTTTAAGAGCATCTTTGAATTCATCATCATCAAGACTATCGACAAGTTCAAAAACATCTTCTGAATCGAAGGTGCTTTTAACCTCTTTACGAATCTGATCAAGAGCATCACCGGCATCAAGCATTCTGGCGAACTTATGTCCGAGCTCCAGAGCTGCCCAACCAAGATGTGTTTCCATAATCTGACCAATATTCATTCGAGAAGGAACACCAAGCGGATTCAAAACGATATCCATTGGAGTACCGTCAGCAAAGAACGGCATATCCTGTTCTGGAAGAATACGGGAAACAACACCCTTATTACCATGGCGACCAGCCATTTTGTCACCTACGGAAAGCTTACGCTTAACCGCAATGTAAACTTTGACCATTTTAATGACGCCTGGAGGTAAATCATCACCTTCGGTGACTTTTTCACGTTTGACGTCATAAATACCCTTAATAACACGTATCTGTTTATCGTATTCACCAAGAAGCAATTTTACAGCTTCATTGGTGTCTTTATCTGAGAACAGTCCGCCAAGCTTCTTAAGAGGAATCTCACTAAGAATAGCATCAGTGATTGTGTGTCCTGCTTCTGCAAGTACTTCACCTTTTCTGCGTCCCATGAGAGTCTGATTAATCTGCTTGTTACTAACGACTACGGATATTTTTTCGCGAGTCTTAGTTGTGAGAGAATCGATATGCTTGCTTTCTTTCATATCATGTTTGGCAAGCTCGAAATCTTCGATGGCCCTTGTACGGTCATCTTTCTCACCAGATCTGCGGTTAAACACTTTGACATCAATAACAGTACCCTCGATTCCCGGTGGAACTTTGAGAGAGGTGTTTTTAACATCACGCGCTTTATCCCCGAAGATAGCTCTAAGAAGTTTTTCTTCTGGAGTAAGCTGTGTTTCACCTTTAGGAGTAATCTTACCTACGAGAATATCGTCAGGTACAATACGAGCTCCAAGGCGGATGATACCACATTCGTCAAGATTGCTAAGCATATCTTCACTGACGTTAGGGATATCACGGGTAACTTCTTCTGGTCCAAGCTTGGTATCACGTGCGACAAGTTCGAATTCCTCAATATGAACTGAGGTATAAACGTCTTCTTTAACAACACGTTCAGAAATCAGGATAGCATCTTCAAAGTTGTAACCGCACCATGGCATAAATGCTACGAGCATGTTTTTACCAAGAGCGAGCTCTCCGTCTTTGATACCAGGTCCGTCAGCGAGAACTTCACCTTTAGCAACACGAGTTCCAACCTGAAGTCTTGGACGAGCACCGTAACATGAGTTCTGATTGGACTTGTGCCACTTCTGAAGCTCATAATGCTTAACGCCGCCGGTTTCAGGATAAATCCCGTCATCATATCTTAATACAAGACGCTCAGCGTCAACGTAATCAATATATCCATCATGTTCAGCGAGTAAACAACTACCAGAGTCCTGTGCAACGTTAGCTTCCATACCTGTTCCGACAAGCGGCTGCGCTGTCTTAAGTAATGGAACAGCCTGACGCTGCATATTCGATCCCATGAGTGCGCGGTTAGCATCATCATGTTCAAGGAACGGAATAAGAGCAGCTGAAACGGATACAGTCTGACTCGGGCTGATGTCCATGAGAGAAACATCTTCACGAGGCATCATGGAAACATCACCATTAAGACGTGAGGTAACAAGCGGATTCTCGAATGATCCCTCAGAAGTAATTGGTGCGTTCGCCTGTGCTACGACGTGTCCGACTTCTCTAGTCGCATCATAGTATAGTATTTCATCAGTCATGGTAGAATCTTTGATTGTCCGGTAAGGACTTTCAATGAAACCAAATTCGTTAACTTTGGCATAAGTAGTCAAAGAAACGATAAGGCCGATGTTTGGACCTTCAGGAGTTTCAATAGGGCAGATTCTGCCGTAATGACTTACATGAACGTCACGAACTTCAAATCCTGCGCGTTCACGGGTAAGACCACCAGGTCCAAGAGCAGACAATCTACGTTTGTGAGTAACCTCAGAAAGTGGATTTGTCTGGTCCATAAACTGTGACAGCTGTGAAGTTCCAAAGAATTCTTTGAGAACTGCTGCTACAGGTTTAGGATTGATTAGGTCATGAGGCATCAAAGTCGCTACTTCCTGGAGGCTCATGCGCTCCTTGATAGCTCTTTCCATGCGGACAAGACCGATTCTGTATTGATTTTCGACAAGCTCACCAACAGGACGTACACGTCTGTTGCCGAGGTTATCAATATCATCAGCAGGACCATGACTGTCTTTAAGCTTACAAAGAAGCAAAACAGCCTTTAAAATATCAACGTTAGTAAGAGTCTTCAGCTCAAGAGGAGTATCAACATCCAAACGAGCATTCAATTTATAACGACCAACGCTTGAAAGATCATAATAATCAGCGCTGCGGAATAAATTTTCAAAGAAGTTCGCTGCAATCTCTGCTGTAGGAGGAGAACTTGGACGTAGTCTGCGATAGATTTCAATCTGTGCACTTTCAACGTCAGTACTCTTATCCATCATAAGAGTGTCACGCAATGAAGAAGAAGTCTCAGCCCCCATAGTAAGGAGAACTTTCAATTCTTTGAGTCCGACTTCCTGAATTCTTTCGAAGATCTCTTCAGTAATTTCATCAGCGGCTTCAGCAATAACTTCACCAGTATCCGGATCAGTTACATCATTAGCAGCAAATTGACCTACTATTGATTTAGGATCAACTTCAATGTACTCAACTCCGCCGCGAATAAGCTTACGCCAGCCGAATTTAGTAATAGGTTTATCACGGTCTACGATGACAGTGCCATCTTCGAGCGTAAGATCAACCCATGCAGTTTCTTTGCGGTACTGATTTTCTACAACTTTACGTCGTACAATATGTCTATCAAGCTTGTATTCTTCAACTTCATAAAAATGGTCGAGAATATTCTGCTTTGATAATCCCATCGCTTTAAGAAGAACTGTCGCAGGCATTTTGCGACGTCTGTCAATACGAACGTAAAGGATGTCTTTATGGTCAAAATCAAAATCCAGCCATGAACCGCGCATGGGGATAACCCTGCAGCTATAGAGCACTTTACGGCTGGTATGAGTTTTACCCGAATCATGTTCGAAGATGATACCGGGAGAACGTTGTAACTGGTTAACAATTACACGTTCAGTACCGTTTATGATAAACGTACCCTGCTCACTCATGAGCGGTACGGTTCCAAAATAAATGTCCTGCTCTTTAATGTCGCGAATAGTCCTGCTTTCGGATTCTTCATCAACATCAAAGACTACGAGGCGGACCTTGATACGGATTGGGGCTTCATAAGTAAGTCCCTTAGCGATGCATTCATCCATATCGTATTTAGGTTCACCGATATCGTAGCTAACATATTCAAGACTTGCAGTTTTATTGAAGTCTTCAATAGGAAAAACCGAACGAAATACCCCTTCTAAACCAATGTCTGCCCTACTTGCCGGAGCTACGCCGACTTGAAGGAATTTTACAAAGGAATCGACCTGCAGTTCAAGCAGGTGAGGTACCGGAAGAGTGACTTTGATCTTTCCAAATATTTTTCTGAGCTGACCCATCGTATCCTCATCAAGTGAGAAGGTTAGGGTTGGGAAGAAGCGATTTGACGAATATAACCCAATAATCAATCATTGGATCGTCAAAAAGTGCAAGACTAACATAGTGCGGCAGAACAATTTTGCCTTCAACGAGAAATTTGTAACTATTTAGATTACGCAATATAGATTCAGCTGCGCCGATCCGAATCTACTCTAAATAATTGATCAGGCAATTTTGTCAATCTTTTTAACAGCGAGAAGAGCGCAACCCCGTGCGGGGGCTTGCGCTCCTCTTGCATTGACAATGAATTTGCTTGAGCTATTTCATTTCAGCGTCAGCGCCAGCTTCAGTAAGCTGCTTAAGAGCTTCTTCTGCTTCTGCTTTTTCTACGCCTTCTTTGATCGCTGCAGGAGCTTCATCAACTTTAGCTTTTGCTTCTTTCAGACCGAGGCCTGTGAGAGCGCGAACTGCTTTGATAACTGCAATCTTGTTTCCGCCAGCACCCTTAAGGATGACGTCGAATTCAGTCTGCTCTTCAGCAGCTGCACCAGCATCTGCTCCGCCAGCTGCTGCTGCAACTACACCAACTGGTGCTGCAGCAGAAACGCCGAATTTTTCTTCAAGTTCTTTGATGAACTCAGAGAGTTCGAGAACGGTCATGCTGGAAATAAAATCTACAACCTGATCTTTAGTAATATCTGACATGGAAATTTCCTCCTGGGATTCTTTGAATTGCCTTGACTTGGCGGTTATGCAGCTTCCTTCTGGTCCTTAACAGCAGTAAGAACATTCAGAAGTCCGCGAGGTACATTTGCGAGAACTCTCACAAAATTGGTAGGCACAGCATTCATTGTGCCAAGAGCCTTGCCTAAGAGCTCGTCCTTGCTTGGAAGCTTGGAGAGCGCCTCAATGCCTTTATCGTCAAGATACTTACCCTCAAGGCTTGCAAAACGCGCAGAGAATTTTTTGCTTCCCTTTGCGAAATCTGCAACTGCTTTTGCTGCTGCAACAGGATCTTCATATCCAGTTACAATTGCACAGTTTTCCTTGAATTTATCGGCCAGAATACCGTGATCGGTACCCTCAAACGCCAACCGGGCCAGAGTGTTCTTAACGACTTGGCAATCGACACCGACTTCTCTGAGTTTTGAACGAAGAGCAGTAAGCTCGTCAGCTTCAAGACCTTTAAAGTCAGTAACGATGGCAATGCTCGCCCTTTCAGCTACTTTAGTGAGCTGCTCAATAATCTGGGCTTTTTCTTGCCTTTTCACCTTAACACTCCTAATGATTTGACCCGGAAAGCAAGTCAAAGTAATGTCTCGGCAGGATATTAAGGGACCATCCCTCCTGCTTTCTTCGACTAAACTTCCCGTGTATTTAAACATCAAAAGCCGCCAAAGGCGGCATCTGATGATTTAGGACTCTACGTACTTTTTAGCTGCCAAAGGGTCAACTCTAAATCCAGGGCCCATGGTAGTCGCAACAGCAACTGCTTTCATGTAAGTCCCTTTTGAGGATGTAGGTTTAAGCTTATTGACAGTATCAAGAAGAGATTTAAGATTCTGAAGGAGCTTTTCAGCACCGAAAGAAACTTTTCCGATAGGAGCGTGAAGAACACCGGCTTTATCAACCTTGAATTCAACGCGTCCAGCTTTTACTTCAGTAACAGCTTTAGTGATGTCAAAAGTAACGGTTCCAGTTTTAGCATTAGGCATCAAACCGCGAGGTCCGAGTACTCTACCAATAAGACCGACTTTCGCCATCATATCTGGTGTAGCAATGGCTTTATCGAATTCGAGCCATCCTTCTTTAACTTTTTCAACCAAATCATCACCACCGACAAAATCGGCACCGGCTGCTTTGGCTTCCGCTTCTTTTTCACCGCTACAAAAGCAAGCTACTTTTACACTTTTACCGAGACCGTTAGGCAGGGTTACTGCGCCACGAATCATCTGATCGGAATACTTAGGGTCGACTCCAAGGTTGATGGCAACATCAACAGTTTCGTCGAACTTGGCATACGCCTTTTCAACTGCAAGCTTAACAGCATTTTCTACGGTTAAACCGTATGAATCTGTGCCTTCAGTTGCATTTCTATAATTTTTTCCGTGCTTAGGCATGATCTATTCCCCTCACCTAGTCTGTGACTTCAATGCCCATACTGCGGGCGGTGCCCATGATGCTATTCATAGCAGCTTCAGTATTTGCAGCGGTCAAATCGGGTGCTTTAAGCTTGGCGATTTCTTCAACCTGAGCTTTAGAAACAGTACCGACTTTGTTCTTGTTTGGCTCTCCGGAACCTTTTGCCAGCTTAGCAGCTTTTAGCAATAATGTGGAAGCCGGAGGAGTCTTAGTAATGAAGGAAAAGGACCTGTCATGATAGACCGTAATAACGACCGGAGTGATCATGCCCTTCTGATCCTGCGTTTTAGCGTTAAACGCTTTGCAGAATTCCATTATGTTGACGCCATGCTGACCTAATGCAGGTCCGACCGGTGGGGACGGATTTGCTGAACCAGCAGGAATCTGAAGCTTAATTTTGCCTATTTCTTTCTTGGCCATCGCTTTATGTCCTATATAAAAATTCAGTGAGGGTACTCACTGTCGAAATGAATAAAATGTAGTGCAGTCTGAATTACCCTTTGGTAACCTGAACAAAGTCCAGTTCCACCGGAGTCTGGCGGCCGAAAATGGAAACTGACACGCGAAGCTTACCTTTATCGTAGTTGACATCCTCTACGAGGCCGTTGAAACCGCTGAAAGGTCCGTCAATAACCCGGACATCATCGCCCCGGTCAAAGTTGAACTTAGGTCTCGGCTGTTCCTGACGATCTTCCATCAAGCTCAGGATTTTAGCTGCTTCACTGTCACGCATTGGAGTCGGACGGTTTTTACCACCGATGAATCCAGTAACACGAGGGATAGATTGGATGAGATGCCAGGACTCATCTTCCATGATCATTTTGATCATGACGTAACCCGGATAAAATTTCCGAGTAGACGTTCTTTTTTCCCCTTTTACCAATTCGACTACTTTTTCCGTGGGAACAACGACTTCTTTGATCAGTTCATTATCCTGACCAATTCTCATCATTTCACGGACAGTTTGCTCAACCCGTTGTTCATATCCTGAATAGGTATGGACTATATACCAACGGGCTTTCCTTCCCTGAGGTTTTTCAGCGTCTTCGTTCATGAGGCTTTCTGTTGTTTGGGTTGATTTAAGATAATATAGCCTCAACAAATTTGGAGAGGCCTAGGTCAACAACACCCAGAAAAAGCGACATGACTACGACAAGGACCAAGACAGCGGTACAGGTCTGAATAGTCTCTTTCTGAGTAGGCCATATGACCTTCTTCATCTCGACCTTCGACTGCTCTAGGAATTCACCAAATTCTTTGAATTTAGCTTTCATTCCCTGAGGTTCCACGTTGGTCTGCTGAGATCCCGCACTTTTAATTTTTTTCTTGGCCATATTGATTCCCAAAATGAAGTGGCAGGCCAGGAGGGATTCGAACCCCCAGCATCCGGTTTTGGAGACCGGCGTTCTAGCCGTTGGAACTACTGGCCTGCGTTTTTATAGAATCTACTTGGTTTCTTTATGAAGAGTATGCTTCTTATCAAAAGGGCAATACTTATTCAATTCAAGACGACCAGTAGTGTTCTTTTTATTCTTCATCGTCGAGTAGTTACGACGTTTACACTCGGTGCACTGCATCAGAACTTTGACACGCATGTCTTACTCCAGAATCTCAGTTACAACACCAGCTCCAACAGTACGGCCACCTTCACGGATAGCAAAACGCAGTCCTGGATCCATACCAATTGGGTGAATCATTTCAACATTAAATGTTGCGTTATCACCAGGCATTACCATTTCTACGCCATCTTCCAGTGTTACGATACCAGTGATATCGGTAGTACGGAAGTAGAACTGAGGACGGTATCCAGAGAAGAATGGAGTATGACGTCCACCTTCATCTTTATTGAGAATATAGACTTCAGCTTTGAATTTAGTGTGTGGGTGAATTGAACCAGGAGCAGCAAGAACCTGTCCACGTTCAACGTCTTCACGTTTGGTACCACGAAGGAGAACACCAACGTTGTCACCAGCCTGCCCCTGATCAAGGAGCTTGCGGAACATTTCAACACCAGTACAAGTAGTCTTGACAGTGTCTTTGATACCAACGATTTCAACTTCTTCACCGACTTTGATGACTCCGCGTTCTACACGACCGGTAACAACTGTACCACGGCCGGAGATGGAGAAGACATCTTCAATTGGCATAAGGAAAGGTTTATCGATGTCACGTACAGGCTCAGCAATGTATGAGTCACAAGCTTCGAGAAGTTCAAAGATAGGCTTTGCATCGTCGCTTTTAACATCATCACATTCGAGAGCTTTAAGAGCTGAACCTTTGATGATTGGAAGATCATCACCAGGGAATTCGTAAGCAGAAAGAAGTTCACGAACTTCCATTTCTACGAGTTCAAGCAACTCTTCGTCGTCAACCATGTCGCATTTGTTCATGAAAACAACAACGAAAGGTACACCAACCTGACGAGCAAGCAGGATGTGCTCACGAGTCTGAGGCATAGGACCATCAGTTGCTGCAACAACAAGGATTGCTCCGTCCATCTGTGCTGCACCAGTAATCATATTCTTGATGTAGTCAGCATGACCAGGGCAGTCAACGTGTGCGTAGTGACGATTAGCAGTTTCGTATTCTACGTGAGCAGTAGCAATTGTGATACCGCGTTCTTTTTCTTCAGGTGCTTTGTCAATTTCATCAAATGCGACGAAATCGCCGTTACCTGCGAGACCAGCCATCTTAGTGATAGCAGCGGTCAAAGTAGTCTTACCATGGTCAATGTGACCGATGGTACCGATATTAACATGAGGCTTCTTCCGTTCGAATTTAGCTTTTCCCATGATAAATCCCCCTAAATTTTCTTTCAGCTTTGTGCTGATTTAAAGCGTTCAAAGGTCATTAAATAAATGTATGGAGCCCACGTCCGGACTTGAACCGGAGACCTCTTCCTTACCAAGGAAGTGCTCTACCGACTGAGCTACGTGGGCATCGATTAAACGCGCAGGTGGACTATGGGAGGTAAATTCAGAAATGGAGCGGGAAACGAGATTCGAACTCGCAACCCTCAGCTTGGAAGGCTGATGCTCTAGCCGTTGAGCTATTCCCGCTCTTTGTCCGTAGTTACACAACAGGTCTCCCTGTCTCCTACAGCGCGATTATCAAATGTGGTGGTGGGGGGAGGATTTGAACCTCCGAAGGCGATGCCGACAGATTTACAGTCTGTTCCCTTTGGCCACTCGGGAACCCCACCACTATATTTAAAAACTGTTACTTATGGAGCTGGCGATGGGACTTGAACCCGCAACCTGCTGATTACAAATCAGCTGCTCTACCAATTGAGCTACGCCAGCACTAAGGTCGACTTAACTACAAGTTCTTTTTCAAGATTGCAAGCTTTTTCTGAACTTTTTTTTTCACCGAAGTGAAAATTATTCTTCGAAGTGCAAAATGAAAAATTTGAATGAACTGTGTTTTGCCGAAGCAACGAAGCGGGGTTTAAATGGAAATCGGTATAGAAGTCAATACCTTTTTTTTCTTTTTTCGCTTTTTTTTTACAGCTCTTTCTGCGACATAGCACTTCAAGGCACGTAAACATTGACTTTACACCCTTTTGGTGTATTTCATCCCCGCTTGCTTACTTTACAGCGCAACAACTCAAACACTTTTTTATTTCAGGTATAACTATATGAAATTACTTTCGATAACCCCAAAAAAACCTTGGCTAGCTCCTCTGGCAGGATATTCTGATCTCCCCTTTCGTATGTTATGTAGAAACCGAGGTTGTTCCGTGGCCTGCACTGAGATGGTCAGTGTTAAGGGTCTTAAATACAATGGTAACGGAACAAAATCCCTTCTTGCTACCTGTCCTGAAGACAATCCACTTGTGGTCCAGCTTTTCGGAGGCGATCCGCAAGACTATTTAGATACCATGCCTGATCTTGTAGAACAGGGCTATACTTTTTTCGATTTAAACTCAGGGTGCCCTGTTAAAAAAGTTCTTAAAGCAGGCGGAGGATCCGCCCTGCTGCTTGAACCGGACAGACTTGTACAAACGGCAGCTAACATGGTTAAAGTTGCAGGAGAAGGATGCGTAGGTGTTAAAATCAGACTAGGCTTCATGTCAGGCGAAGATAATTACCTTGAAATTGCAAAAAGGCTCGAAGATGTCGGCATCGGTTGGATTACTCTCCATCCGAGATATGCCAAACAGATGTTTTCAGGCACAGCTGACTGGTCTAAGCTTGCTATTCTTAAAAAACATGTATCAATACCGGTGATCGGCAGCGGTGATTTATTTACGGCTGAAGATGGTATAGAATGTATCAGACAAACAGGTATTGACGGAATTATGTTTGCGCGCGGAGCTTTATATGATCCTGCAATTTTCTCACGGTATTTAAAACTTCTCGACGACCCGAGTTGTGATTCACTACCAGACTTTGATTTAGGCAAAACAATGGAAGAACATATTCTCTCCAGCCGCGAGTTTGACAAGAGCAATGGTTCTTTCAGAAAAATTAGATCTATACTTCCAAGATACGCAAAAGGTAAAAACGGCATAAGAGCTGTTCGAGGCAGCATTTCTACATGTCAGAATTGGGAAGAACTTTTGGAAACTGTTCGGAAAATACCCCAATTAGTCAACGATTAGTTTTTTTTAAATTTATTTGTTATTTTTATTTACCCTGTGTTGACGATTTGTCTCTTCTAAGGGTAATATATATTTTGAAATCATACAATTGACCAGAACATTACCGGAGACCACTATGTCATCCCAGACTGATATTTTACTTGAAGCAGGTACTAACGAGCTTGAAATCGTTGAATTCTGGCTTGAAGAAGAACCACAAGAAGACGGGGAAGATAACTACCGCGGCTTTTACGGTGTAAACGTAGCAAAAGTTCTTGAGATTATAAGAATGCCTGAAAAGGTTACTCACCTGCCGAAAGTCGCGCACCCGTCAATTATGGGTACATTCAATCTTCGCAACAAAGTTATTCCCCTTGTTGACTTAAGCTATTGGCTTAACAAGGAACGTGTTGAAACAGAGCCTCCTAAAGTAATCGTTACAGAGTTCAATAATGTTTCTTCCGCTTTTCTTGTCTCCGGTGTAACCAGAATTCACAGGATAAGCTGGGAAAAAGTTGAAGCTCCTTCTACATATGTTTCTTCGCTATCACAGGACTCAATCACAGGTGTTGTTAAATTTGATGATCGTATTTCTCTTATCCTTGATCTTGAGAAGATAGTTGCAGAACTTAACCCTGCATTAGGTCTCCAGCTCGATGACAGCGTAGACTGGGAAGTAACCGGGGGTTATAAAGCACTTATCGCTGACGACTCCACTCTTATCCGTGAGATGCTTTATGAACTCATGACCAGAGCTAAGTTTTTGGTTGAGACAGCTAAAACAGGCCGTGAATGCTGGGAAAAACTACTTCAGCTTAAAAAGATGTCGCTTGAAGAGAATAGACCTATCAAGGACTACATCAACGTAGTAGTTTCAGACATCGAAATGCCGGTCATGGATGGGCATAACCTTACCGTGCGCATAAAGGCTGATCCAGTTCTTAAAGAACTGCCTGTTATCCTTTTCTCCTCTATTATTACAGACAAGCTCCGCCATAAAGGTGAATCTGTCGGCGCAGATGATCAGATATCAAAACCTGAAGTAACACAGCTTGCTAAAAGAGCTATCGCACTTATTCAGAAATAGCTTTACTGGAACTAATTTAAAATGGCGTCCCGCTACGGACTAGGCAACAACGAAAAAAAGTCTGAATCAAAGTTAGACAGTCCTCGGACTCAATACTTATTGTTAATGACCTTTTCCGTTGTTATAGGCCTTACTGCAGCGTTGGGGGCCTTTTTTTTTAGATGGCTGATAGAGATTTTCCAATCAGCTTTCTGGGTTAACGGTTCAAATTTTTTTGAAAAAGCAGCCAACTCACCTTGGTGGCTGGTTCTTCTGCTTCCATGCGCCGGCGGACTTGCTGCCGGAGTGATTATCACCAAATGGGCTCCGGAAGCAAAAGGACCGGGAGTTCCGGAAGTTATCAAAGCGATTGCCGTTCGCGGCGGCATAATCAGGCACAGAATCACCTTTTTAAAAGCAATCGTAACAAGTCTTCTAATAGGTTGCGGAGCTTCAGTCGGTCGCGAAGGTCCAATTGTTCAAATAGGGGCATCACTAGGCTCATCAGTCTCCAGAATTTTCAAACTGGATAAAAGCATGCTCCCTGTCTGCGTAGCAGCCGGAGCTGCCGCCGGAATTTCTGCTACATTCAATGCACCGCTTACCGGAACTCTCTTCGCTATCGAAATCTTACTGCTGGATACTGAAATATCTTATATAAGCCACATAATCGTGGCCTCTGTCACAGCTGCAGCCCTTTCAAAATTCTTCTGGGGTGATTTTCCAACCTTCGATGCGCCACATTTCACTTTCAACAACTTCGAAGAACTGCTCATCTTTTTCATACTAGGAATTCTCGCAGGGTTTGTTTCACTTGCTTTTATAGCCATGATCCGAATGGCAGAAAACATATTTGACAAGATCCCTATTAAAGCTTGGATTAAACCTGGAATCGGGGGACTCATCCTTGGTTTAATTGCTCTTAAAATACCGGGGGTGTTAGGAGTCGGCTACGAAACTGTCAATCTGAGCCTCACCGGGATACTATCTCTTGACCTTGCTCTGCTTCTACTTGTTGCGAAAATGGTTGCAACATCGCTTTGTATTGGATCTGGCATGAGTGGAGGCATTTTTGCTCCGTCGCTCGTCCTGGGGGCAACTTTGGGCATATCCGTCAGTACAGGACTCAACATGCTTTTTCCGAGCTTAGCTCTGACACATAGCCAATATGCTTTAGTCGGTATGGGCACAGTCGTTGCAGGAACAACCCTCGCTCCCATAACCGCAGTTTTAACCGTTTTTGAACTTACCTATTCATACAAAATCATCTTACCTATGATGGTGGGATGTATGACAAGCACACTTGTTGTCAGGATGCTTAACGGATACTCGATTTACGAATCCAAGTTACTGCGTCAGGGAGTTAATATTATCAGGGGACATGACGAATCTGTTTTGGTGAATGTCGCAATTACTGAAGTGATGGAAACAGATTTTGACATTCTAATGAGTTCAGATCCACTGAGCAAAGCTATGGACATGGTCCTGAGTTCGCCTTTTCCGCACTTTCCTGTATTAAACGATGATAAAACATTAGAAGGAATTCTAACGCTTAGAGACATGCGCCCGTACTTTAAAGATCAGGAATATCAACATGAACTACCTGCTATTGTCGACTCCATCATGAATAGAACAATTGTATCCGTTCCGCAGCACTCTAATTTAAAAGAGGCTCTAATGCTTTTTGAGCGGACCGGTGTTTCTTTTTTGCCAGTGATAGACCATAAAAACAAAGTAATCGGAATTATTAAATCGATTGAAGCCTTCAAGAAATTTCAAGAGAAGCGGCAAAGGAATAGAATATTGTCTCTTACTGTTAAAAGTTAATCCTCTTTCGAAGACTTATCCAGATATTCGAGAACAAGAATCAATCCTCTCCTCCCTTCCTCTCTGTAAAAAAAACCCGCAATATATCTTGAATCTTCTCGGCAAAAAGCAGAAATTTCTTTAATTCCGGCAACTTTCTCTAATCCTGAATTCAAATACATAAAATAGTCTTCGTGGCTATGATCACAGCCGGCAACGGACATTTCAACAATTCTTCCGATATGGTCTCCAGATTTTCCGACAAACCGCTGAGAAAGCTGCTTCCCTGAAGCATCCAAAGAAAAAACTGAAACAATACCACGCTCTTTTTTTACCAAGTCTTTAAGAACATCATTCATTCCGGACAGTTCTTCTTGCTGTAACTTGGATATGACACTTTTTAAGACGAGATGAAAATGCGCAAAAAGTTCACGCGAATTATCAAATTTTACAACATTAATATTTCTATAGTCAGTATTGAGCTTTGCAACTTTATCACCGAAATTTGTAGAGCTGCTTTCATCATCACCGCCATTTGTATAGAAGAAACCTTGCTGAAGGTAAAAACCTGATTCTGCCAGAGCCAAGGCTTCCGCTTCTGTCTCAACACCTTTGGCAACAGGCATTGCTCCGGCCTGCTCAAAAGTAAGTGCTGCGGCTTTGACCATATTCCTTTTATGGCTTGATTTATCTATTCCTTCAAAAAAGAATCTATCAAGCTTGATAAAATCTGGGCGGATTTTAAAAACAACTTCTAATCCAGCTAAACTCACACGTGTGTTATCAAGAGATATTCTGTAACCGCTTTCCTGCAAAGAGCCTATCAAGCTAAGAGGTATCTTCTTTTCAAGCTGGGAAACCTCAAATTCAAAAGCGATAGAACTAGGATTAAACTTAGATGATTCAAGCTCTTTAAAAGGGTACTGATTTTCGTTTTCAGGAAAATTATAAACATTGCTATTTACGTTCAAAAATAAAACCATCTTTTTATACTTGCGATGAATATTTCGAAACGACTTCAAAATTTTATTAACACACAACGTTTCAACTTTTAGTTGAGTTTCCGGTGGTAGTGAGGAACTGAACAAACAGGCTGGTTCGACAATCGTTTTTCCTGATTCATTAACTCCGCGCGAAAAGGCTTCGAAACCGATAATACCTTTAGATTCTAAAGAAAGTACTGGCTGAAAATAGACTTCAACACTTTCCCCATCCAAGACTTTACTCACAGAGGTAAGACATTCGTTAGAAATATTTTGCACGGTTTCTCCTTTGCTACTAAACTCTTATCATGCCTTCCTTTATGTTTCACTATTTTCTATTACATAAAAAAACTCCGCTTCTTTTTAAGAAACGGAGCTTAATAGAACTCATTTACATGCTTAAGGTACTAGCAAATTCTTGGTAACTGTTCACCTTCGAGCATATTTAAAAGTCGTCTTCCCCCTATCGGAGTTACAAGAATAACTTTTCCGGGATTTGCATCAGTAATATTCCCGACCTGACAGGCATCCTTACCAAGTTTGTCCTCACGCATAATTTCAAGAGCCTTTTCTGCGTATTTCTGAGGAAGAATACACAAAAATTTACCTTCATTTGCAAGATAAAGAGGATCAAGACCTAAGAAAGAGCAACCTCCGGCAACTTCAGGCTTAACCGGAATGGACGACTCTTGCAGTTCACAGCAAACATTGGAAGCAGTAGTAATTTCGTTCAGCGTTGTGGCGAGCCCGCCGCGAGTAGGATCGCGGAAAACATGAATATCAGGAATTTCCTGTACAAGCTTAACAAGAAGATGATTAAGAGACGCGCAATCACTCATAACATTTGATTCTAAAGAAAGCCCTTTACGAGTTCCAAGAATGGTTAAACCGTGATCACCCATCGTTCCACTGATCAGGACGGCATCACCAACGGCGGCTCTATCTCCGCTAGGCATAGGATCGGCAACAATCTGCCCAACTCCTGTAGTATTAATAAATATTTTATCAACTGCTCCCTTAGGAACAACTTTAGTATCACCGGTAACAATTGCTACTCCGGCCTCTCTGGCTGATTCTCCCATAGATTTAACTATTATCTCAAGGTCTGCCATTGGAAGACCTTCTTCAATGATATAGGCACAGGTCATATACTTAGGAATTGCTCCAAGCATGGCCACATCGTTGACAGTGCCGTGCACAGCAAGAGAACCTATATTTCCACCAGGAAAGAATATCGGATCAACCGTGAAGCTATCAGTACTCATGGAAATTTTGCCGTCAATCTTAAATGCGGCAGCATCATTAAGCCGTTCAAGTTCAGGATTAGCAAAATATTTAATGAAAAGCTCTGAAATAAGTCTCTGAGAAGCTCTTCCGCCAGAACCATAATCAAGTAAAACTTTATCTGAGGACATATTAATCTACTTTATATTTGAAGTATGCGGCGCAACTGCCTTCGGTTGAAACCATGCAAGGACCTACCGGTGAAGCTGGATTACAGGCTTTCCCAAACAGAGGACATTGATCAGGAGTCATTTTCCCCTTCAAAACTTCTCCGCACTTACACCCCGGTAAAGCCGGACATTCTCCGATTTTAATATCAAAAACTTTTTTAGCATCGAATCTTTCATATCTATCTGCAAATTCAAGTCCGCTACCTTTAATCATCCCAATACCGCGCCATAATGCATCTGCCGATTTAAAAACCTGATACATAACTTCGACAGCTTTTGGATTGCCATTTTCGGAAACACCGCGCTGATACTGATTGACAACCTCAGGGTGTACCTCTTTTCTAGAGCGAACCATCTGAAGCAAAGCCAAAAGAATATCTACGGGCTCAAACCCTGCAACAATAGCAGGTTTGCCATATTTAGCACCTATAAAATCATAAGGATGAATACCGATAACGGTTGAAACATGCCCGGGCAACAAAAAACCATCAATCTTTGTTTCAGGATCAGATATCAAAACATCAAGAGCAGGAGGAACAAGTTTATGAAAAGACAGAACCTTAAAATTTTCAAGCTTCTGCTCTTCTGCCATTAAAACCGTTGCGGCTATAGCCGGTGCAGTAGTTTCAAACCCTACTCCTAAAAACACAACAGTATCGTCTGGATTTTTGCGAGCTATTTCAAGTGCATCAAAAGGTGAATAAATAATTTCCACCCTTGCACCTTCTGCCTGAGCATTTTTAAGACAATGCCCGTTCTTACCCGGAACCTTTATTAGATCTCCAAAAGTGGCAATAACAACCCTTTCTTTACCTGCAAGATCCAAAAAGGCGTTCACTTCTGATTCATGAGTAACACAGACCGGACACCCCGGACCGCTCAAATGAATAATCTTTTCAGGTAAAACTGAATGAAGCCCGCTTCTGAAAATCGCTACAGTGTGAGTTCCGCAGACTTCCATGAACCGTATCTCTTTCTCGATTTCATTATTGAGGCAATCAAGAAGTTCTTTACAAAGCTCTGGATTTTTAAATTGCTCTAAAACTTTCAGGGACAAGACGCACCCCCCATATTAACGTTTTAAGGTAATATTAAATACAATTAAAATATGACCTTACTTTTAAAAAATCTTAGAAGTTCATTATACCCAATCTGGATTCGTAACAACCCCGTAGTGACCTCTTAATTTTACAAACAAAAAACGGACCCCGATTGAATTTCGGAATCCGTTTAATAAAACGACATTATCCAATAATGCGCTATAATATTTACTAGTCAAAAACTACTTGAGACAGCGACTTACAACTTCTTCAAACTCAATTTTATCAATTGGCTTTGTCAAAAAATAAGTAGCCCCAAGTGCAAGCAAATTAGAAATATCTGAAACCCCCACAACCGCGGACATCAAAACTATCGGCAATTCCATAAACTTAGAATCACCCCTGAGCGTTTGAATAAGTTGCCTCCCATCCATCTCAGGCATCATATAATCTGTGATCAACACATCAAATTCGTTCTCGGCTTTTAAAGCTTCATACGCATGCTTACCATGAGGACTGATAAATGGAATATACCCCATCCCCTCAACAAATCTTGCTGCAAGTTTCTGTGAAATTCTATCATCTTCAGCTATCAATATTTTGTACATATTATGCCTACCTTTTCTATACCCTTAAAACATACCCTATAATTAAATCTTGTAAAGAACTAATTATTTATCTAACTACACCTTTATGGCTCAAAAAATATAGACCTTAAAACTCTATTGAGGTATTTTAGTCAAATCGCATGATTTTAACATTTTACTTGAGCATCTATTGCTCACACTTTAAAAGCTGGAGCCTTCGAAATGGCAAAAAATGAAATTCTACTTGAAACAGGGACTAATGAGCTCGAAATTCTTGAATTTTATATTGATATACCTGTATCTGACGCAGGACCTGCAGAAAGATGTCACTTTGGCGTCAATGTCGCCAAGGTTATGCAAGTTATTGAAAGCCCAAACCTTGAGCACCCAGAATCAGCAGAGCATCCCTGCTTTATGGGAACAATCCCTCTGCGAAATCATATCTTGCCAGTCCTTGATCTTGCTGTATGGCTTGGCCTTGAAAAAGACAACCAGAAATATGACATTGTGATTGTGACTGAATTCAGTCAGACGGTTTCTGGCTTTCAAGTAAGTGGTGTGACTGAAATACACAGAGTCGGCTGGCAACAAGTTCTTTCGCCTGATAAATTTATGAGCAGCTTTAACGAAAGCTGTATTATAGGCATAGTCGAACGTGAAGACAGATTTATTCAGCTATTAGACCTTGAAAGTATTTTGGCAGACCTTGACCCTACTCTGGGTGGTAACCTTGCGGAGCCTTCAGCGGTGGCTTCAGAGGCATATACAGCTCTTGTTTGTGATGATTCTCCGACTATTCGGGCTATGCTGGATAAGATTCTTGTTTCCGCCAATTTCAGACATACTATCGTCCACAATGGCGAAGAAGCTCTCAATACCTTGAAAAAAATTAAAAATATCGCGCACCAAGAAAAACGTCCCATAAGAGATTACCTAGAAATCGTTATCTCAGATATCGAAATGCCTCTTATGGACGGATTCAGCCTTACTAAATGGATAAGAGAAGACACAGACTTTAAAGATATTCCTGTTATTTTGTACTCTTCAATCATTACTAAAGAGCTTAAGCACAAGGGAGACTCTGTTGGAGCCAATGAACAAGTATCAAAGCCGGATCTTCATTTACTTCCTGAAAAAGCGATAAAACTGATTGAAGGAATCAACCGATAGACATTACTGATTTCTTTTTTCTCATTTCTATTAAAAAGATTCACTCTATTAGTGAATCTTTTTTTATACACGCACACTTTTCTTCCCCCAATTAATGCTTAATTAAATATTAACTTATATTTTTAAATAATTAGATGATAAATTGTTCATCTTTTCTAAGTGTAATCCTAATTTACAACAATATCATGGAGTTTATATAATGGAAGCTGTCAGAGTTTACGGAGATATACAGGGGCTTTCGCAAAAAGATTTTGATGAAATGAAAGATAAAATCCCATTTAATAAAATTGTCTATAAAAACGAGTTACTTAATCTAGATTACGAAGGCCATTATATAGATATTGATGATTTCTTAGAAGAACTGGTCAAAAGACTTCCCAAAACAGCATGGGCAAAGGTAGATTTTATAGATCATTTGGACTGGCAAATGATAAGACATGAGATAATTGACGGGAAATTAACTTCTCGAAAAATAAATATCGATGCAGTTTTAGAACCTACAAAAAATGAGGCAGGGCAAAGATAAGGTTCCGCAAAATACAAATAATAAAAGCAAGGCCCGTCTGTTATTGAAGCAACCGGGCCTTTCATATTTCAATCTAATAATTCAAAATTCTTACAGAAGCAGCTTTCGGTGCAAGGCTATCGCCAACCAGCTCAAAAACAACTTTTTCACCAACATTAAGAGTTTTGAACCCGTCACGAATTACTTCAGAGTAATGGACGTATACATCCCGTCCGTTTTCATCTGTGATAAAACCGAACCCTTTTTGCTCGTTGAACCAGCTTACAATGCCTTTCGAGCTCATATCACTCCATTCTCAGGAATTTAGAACAGTAATCGAAATTAAAATCCAATTTAGCGCATCCTGAAAGTTATACGCCCACGTGTTAAATCATAAGGGGAAAGTTCAACTTTAACCCTATCGCCTGGTAAAATACGAATATAAAACTTACGCAATTTACCGGAAATATGCCCAAGAATGACATGTCCATTCTCAAGTTCAACACGAAACATAGCATTTGGCAGAGCTTCCTGCACTACACCTTCAACTTCAATGGCTTCTTCTTTAGCCACAGCTTCCTCCATCACACAGCACATAGCCAGTGATATTTTTTCTATCCATTAGGTACCAGATAGCTTTAGCAAAATTCATATATGCCTTGCAACTGTGTTTTTCATACGAATGCACAATGAACTACAAAAAATATCATGCACGATTTTGTTAAAAAAATCATAACTAGTATATAAATATACCACATAAAAGAACAAAAGGCCCACCTCAGACTATAGAGGTGGGCCTTATGAAACAATAATATCTTAATATATCAACAAAAAATAATATAAAATTATCTGACTTTTTTTGATATTTTTTCAAGATTTTCAAGAATAAGTTCAACCAATGGCCGTAAAGACTTGCGATCAAGTGCGCTTGCAGGAATTCCTTGAGGATAATAATTCTGTATCATTTCACGCTGATCTTCACTAATTCTGTCCCATTTATTTAGAACAAGGATTATTGGAACTTCACTCATTTCCATATCTGAAACAATCTTTTCTACTGCTTCAATCTGCTCTTCCACTTCAGGATGGGATACATCTGCAACGTGTACCAGAACATCTGCCGCATCAAGTTCTTCCAAAGTAGCCCTGAAAGCTTCTCTCAATTCTTTAGGAAGCTCACGAATGAAACCAACAGTATCAGTAAGAATAAGTTCCTGATCATTAGGAAAACGGATACGTCGGCTTGTAGGGTCAAGAGTTGCAAAAAGTTTATCTTCCGCAAGTACCACACTGTTTGTCAAAGTATTGAGCAACGTGGATTTTCCTGCATTAGTATAACCAACGAGTGAAACAACCGGAACCCCTGCTCTGGCGCGGCGGTCACGGGTGAACCCTCTTTGCTTGCTGACTTTCTTCAGTTCATTGCCAAGTTTTGTCAGTTTATCTTTCACTCGGCGGCGATCAATTTCAAGCTTTGTTTCACCGGGACCTCGTCCACCAATACCACCCATTAAACGGGACATGGCATTATTTTTTCCGACAAGGCGAGGCATCATATACTTAAGCTGTGCCATTTCAACCTGTAGCCTTCCAGCTTTCGTCGTGGCGTGCTGAGCAAAAATATCAAGAATCAATTGTGTGCGATCCAAAACTTTGCGCTCGGTGATAGTGGCAAGGTTACGCATTTGTGCGGCAGAAAGTTCCTGATCAAACAAAACAACTTCTGCGTCAGCCTGCAGGGCTAAAATTTCGAGTTCTGCAAGCTTTCCCTTACCCATAATAAATTTGGGGTTAACTTTACGAATACGCTGGATCATTCTTCCTTCGACTTTAAGGCCAGCTGTATCAGCAAGATCCACAAGCTCATCAAGAGAACGATCCTGTACGGTTTTAGAGTCCTGTGAAACGCTAACAACAATTGCCCGCTCACGCTTATCAGCAGTATTACGAGTTTTATCAGCACGGCTGAATTCATCTTCAAGAGCTTTTACCTGCGCTGGAAGATCCATATCAGCTTTATCCCAGCGAACTGGTGATAATTGTTCATATGCCTTCTCGCCTGATCCGGGAGGAAGAAGATAGCCATATTGAACAAAATCAGGATCGCCATGCGAATCTGAAACAATTACAGTAACGCTGTCCAACCGCAAAAAAACCATATCCATGAGATCTTCTTCGGAAAGATTTTCCCCGGAAATATGAGTATGAAGCAGCCTTAGTCCGCGCAATCGTCCTTCAGATTGTCTGGCTCGTGGCAATTCAGGAATATAAATCGAAGCAGGATCTCCGACAAGAATCATCTCAGGACGGCCTTGACGGTTTACAAGCAAACCGAGCTGTCTTCCTATTTCATTACTTAGAATCGAAAGTTCACGGGCCTGTTCATTGGAGTATCCGCACGGATCACTATAACTACGTTCCGCAAGACGATTGATCCGTTTGACTTCACTGGGTTTTAAACCCTGTGTATTTCCTTTTACTTTAAGAGCTATGACAGCATCTTCCTTTATCCCGCAGGATATTTGAACAGTGAAAGCGGAACGCCAGAATTCTGCCGTCCCGCTTAATATTTACGCGTCGTGGTCTGCCAGATATTTGGCAATCATAGAATCATATTCAGAAACAAGCGCAAAAGTTTCTGCAGCAAGCTCTTTTCTAAGTACCAGAGAGATCTTGCCGCCATTCTGCTTCATTTCATCTAAAATTCGTGAGTAATGCACGGGACTAGGGACAACCAAAACGGAATGAAAATTCTTTGCGGCAGCACGGAGCATAGTAGGACCACCGATGTCGATCTGCTCAACAGCGTCCCTTAAATTCTGCCCTTCACTGACAGCCTTAGCAAAATTGTACAAATTTACACATATCATATCAATCGTCTTGATTCCATGTTCATCAAGAGTAGATATGTGTTCAGGATTATCCTTATCAGCAAGCACTCCACCATGCACATTAGGATGCAAAGTTTTGACACGTCCGCCCATTATTTCAGGGAAACCGGTAACTTCGCTTACTGATTTTACAGAAAGTCCAGCACCCTGAAGAGCTTTCCTGGTTCCACCGGTGCTTATAAGTTCTACACCGAAACCGACCAATTCAGACGCAAATTCTGCAAGTCCGGATTTATCAGTAACACTGAGTATTCCGCGCTTTATAGGCAACAAATCCATAACACTTCTCCCGCTATTGTTTTTGTGGAGTTGTGCCGGATTTATCCCCCAAAGGCAAGCTCCCGCTTCTACATATCTCAGAATCGGCCTCCGTTCTTAAATTCTCATTAACTTAAGAACGGGACCAACTTGAAGGGGAGTCAACTTTATAAAAAAGAGCCGCAAAACTTAAATCTGTGCCAGCAGTTCTTTTGCTTCAACATTTGCAGGATCAATTTCAAGAATCATTTCAAGCTGTTCTACAGCTTCTGCTTTCTTATCCATACAAATAAAGCAACCTGCAAGCGAGTAGCGGACTTCGTGCTTTTCAGGATCAATCGCCAGATAGTTTTCCAAAAATGGAACTGCTTGGTCAACCATGTCAGCCTCGTGTCCAATTCTGATTATACCAAATAGTGCAACCATATTACTTGGGTTAAGCGTCAAGGCCTCGGAAAAATTTGCAAAGGCTTCAATCTGCCTGTTCGTTTCCATCATAATGAGCCCCATACCGGCAAAACTCTTATCAGTAACTTCGACATTATGCGCTTTACTATAAAGAGTCATGGCAGAATCATATTCACCACGCTGAATCGCAATAGTAGCAAGTCCGATATAAGGGTCAGGATGAACACCGTTAGATCCGACAGCTTTCTTATAATAATCTTCAGCTTTATCCAGTTCGCCCATAAACAGATAACACTCACCGAGTTCCTTGTTAATCTCATAATCTAAATGACTCATAATCCCTCCGAAAATATTTTCCGCCTTTATTGGAGTGACGGCATTTTTTTCGACCATTATTGGTCTGCCACAAACTATGCAACAGATGTGCCAAGGCAAACATTACCACCTACTTCATTATATATAGAAATTTTAATGCCGCCCGTTTTACGACACTCTTACAAGTAGCAGACTCAACTTTACACCCAAAAGACACATTATATTAGATACTTATAAAATTGGAACGACTTTTGCTTATTACCAAATAATTAATACCGTAATCGGCTTCCACACCTTGGAAGAATCAGGAATTTTTTGCAGGAGGACCTAGAGATGAAAGGATTTTTTGAAGACCAAATAGCGTTAACAGGGAAGGTTATGGACCTGCGACTTCAGCGTCAAAATCTTGTCGCATCCAACCTAGCAAACGTTAATACCCCAGGATATAAGGAAAAGACTCTTGAATTTGAAGACAGCCTTCAAAAGGCACTCAATAAAGATGCCAGAGGTAAAATGACTAAAACCAGTAAAATGCATATCCCTGCTACTTTTGAAGCAAATAAATTCAGTGGAAGAACTCTTTCAAATTTTGAACCGAGAGTTGTTCACGGCGAAAATCCTGTAGATCTTGATAAAGAAATGGTCACCATGACTAAGAACAACTTAGCTTACAATGCATTGACACAAATAATCAAAAAAGATTTTCAGGGAATGCAAAAAGTCATTCAGGATGGAGCTAGATAATGAACTTCATGACAGCACTTGAACTGGGAGCCTCCGGGCTAAAGGCGCAAAGAGAATATCTTAACGTTGTATCTATGAATATGGCGAACTCCAGAACTACGCGCACCGCAGATGGCGGACCTTACCGCCGTAAAAGTGTTTCAATGGAGTCCACTCCTCTACTCTCTCCGTTTGATACTGCAATGAACAGCGAAATGAATCAGCAGCTGCGAGGCGTAACAGTCAGGGGCATAGTCTCCGATACCCGTCCGTTTAAGACAGTATTTGAACCGAACCATCCTGACGCCGATGCTAATGGAATGGTCAAATACCCTGACATCAACGTTATAGAAGAAATGGTTAACATGATCACAATAAGCAGATCTTACGAAGCCAACGCGCAATCTGTTGATTCAGCAAAAAAGATGTTCAATCGTGCACTTCAAATCGGTCAAGGTTGATAATTTTTAATTACAACCAGACAAGACTCAGCAGATAGAATTTAGGAAAACAAGGAGAGATAAAATGGCCATCAAAAACATAGCTATGCAAGCTTACACGAACGCACTTCAGTCTCAAAATAAATTTGATAAGAAATTTGACTCGATCATGGAAGCTGGAAAGCCCGAGGCAAATGCATTTTCCAATACTCTCAAAACTTCTTTGAGTGCTGTTAACGACCTACAGACTCAAAAAAAATCCATGATTGAAGATTTTGCTTCCGGTAAAAATCAAAATGTTCACGAACTGATGATATCATTACAAAAAGCTGGACTGGCAATGAGTATGACTAGCACAGTCCGCAACAAAGTAATGACCGCATATCAAGAAGTTCTTAAAATGCCTTTCTAGACATTTTTTTGTCACAACAGATCCAATACTACGTTTTACACTTCATAAGCATTTGTAATAATACATTTTTATTAAGTCGGACCATTTATTGCTTTTCTTTTTTGAAAAATCGTTAGGAGTATGATTATGCCCAACTTCATCAATGAATACTTAGCTAAATTTACAGGTTTCTGGTCCGACCGCACAGTCTCCCAACGGATTCTCATT
Source organism: Desulfovibrio sp. UCD-KL4C (assembly GCF_006210265.1). NCBI lineage: Bacteria > Pseudomonadati > Thermodesulfobacteriota > Desulfovibrionia > Desulfovibrionales > Desulfovibrionaceae > Desulfovibrio > Desulfovibrio sp. UCD-KL4C. The sequence goes on along the minus strand of NZ_VCNC01000001.1, from coordinate 970,640 downwards.
GGAGGTCTTGCAGCCTCTGTTGTAATAGCATTCCTTCTTATGGTCTTCTGGCTCAACCAGACAGACTATAAAGTCCTTTATACTAAACTTTATCCTGAAGATGCTTCCCGCGTTGTAGACATCCTACAATCAACAAAAGAACCTTATAAAATTGCGGACAACGGTGCCACAATTATGGTTCCTGCGGACAGAGTATACGACCTGCGCCTCAAAATTGCAGGTGAAGGTGCAATGCACGGACAGGGAATCGGTTACGAAATTTTCGACAAAGTTCAGATCGGACAGACTGACTTCATTCAGCGCATCAACTATCAGCGCGCTCTCCAAGGCGAACTTGCAAGAACAATCAGCGAATTTCCTCAGGTAGAAAGAGCCAGAGTTCATCTGGTAATTCCTGCCAAATCTTTATTCATTGAAGAACAATCAGCTCCTTCAGCATCAGTTGTTTTAAAACTCAAAGACGGTGAAAAACTTTCTGACAAGCAGATTAAGGGTGTCCTGAATCTGGTAATTATGTCTGTTGAAGGGTTAAAAGAAGAGCATGTTACTATTACTGATATGCGCGGACAGGTTTTGTATCAGCCGGAAGAAGATGGCGGACTCGGTTTAAATATCAGTTCCAGCCAGCTTCAATTTAAAGCTGAAATGGAAAACAAAATTGAACAGCGCATTCAGCGTTTGCTTATGCCGATAGTCGGTTCTGAAAAAGTTATTGCCAAAGTTAACGCAGATCTCGATTTCAGACAGCGCACAATTAAAACGGAATCATTTGACCCTGACAGTCAGGTTGCACGCAGTGAACAGTCCAGCGGTGAACAAACTAAAGGTACTGCGAACGTTGACGGCGGAGTTCCTGAAGCCAACTTTAGAGGTGACGGTTTCACAGGAACAGCCACTACTCAGGAATCCAACCGTGAAACCAAAACAACAAACTATGAAATTAATAAAGAAGAACAGCAGATAATTGTTCCGGTAGGTGAGCTCAAACGCTTAAGTGTAGCAGTTGTAGTTGACGGCACATACGAAAAAGACCCTGATACTGGAAAAGTAACTTACATTCCACGTTCAGCCGAAGAAATGCAGCGTATCAAAGAATTAGTTCGCTCTGCGGTTGGTTACGATTCCACCCGCGGCGATGCACTTGAAGTATCTAACATAACCTTCGGCATGCAGGATCAATTTGGCGACGACGGCCTCATGCGCACCATGCTTGAATACGCTCAAAGACTTGGAAAACCTTTCCTTAACGGGCTTCTCATCTTCCTCTTCCTTATCCTTGTAGTACGCCCGGTAGTGATGGCACTCATCAAACCTCGCGTTGCAGAGGAAGACCTTGATGAAATGGCTGGACTTCCTGAAGGAGTTGAAAGACTGTCTCTTGATGAAAGCGACCTTGACGAAGAGGCTCTAGATACGGCACGTAAGCTAGAGAACGCCAAGGCTCAGGCTCTGCAGCTCTCAGAAAAAAATATGGACCAGGCAGTGCAGGTTCTGAAGTCATGGTTGAAGCAGGAGGCAGCATAAATTGTCAACCCCATTCACTGGGCATCAAAAAACAGCCATAGTACTTCTCGCCCTTGGCGATAAGTTTACGGCTGAGTCATTCAAGCGCATGGATCGTCCAGAAATAGCTGAAGTTTCAAAAGCGATGCTTGAAATGGATTCAGTCCCCAAGGAACAAGTCCTTGAAGTACTCAAAGAATTCAATGAAACTCTAGCATACGGCGCAGAACTTCTTATGGGCGGAGCTGATCAGGTCAGAAGACTTCTCAGCAAATCCCTTGATGAAGAAACAGCGAAATATATTCTGGATAAGCTCGACTTAGAAAGCGGTCCAGCTCCATTTCAAGAATTACAAAATGTCAGCCCGAAAATTCTTGCCCAGATTCTTAGGAACGAACATCCTCAGACACTGGCCCTGATTATCGGACATCTGCATCCTGAAAAAGCAGCTGATCTTATTTCCAGTCTGCCTGGAGGAGTCAGAGCCGAAGTCCTTATGAGGCTAGCCAAGCTGGAAGCCGTTGCAGAAGAAATGCTCATGGAAGTAGACAGGGTACTCCAAAGTCAGCTTATCGCCATGGGTGGTAAAGAAGGTAAAAAGGTGGGCGGAGTTCCTGCTGTAGCAGAAATTCTTAACGCCGTAGATAGATCAACAGAAGAAGAAGTTCTTTCGGAAATCGAAGAAGAGTCCACACAAATGGCAGAAGAAATCCGAAATCTCATGTTCGTATTCGAGGATATCAAAGGACTCGACGACAGAGCAATACGCGAACTTCTGAAAGAAGTTTCCAACGAAGAACTCACTACTGCTCTTAAAGGAGCCTCTGATGACCTTCAGGAACTTATCTTCAAGAATATGTCTGAACGTGCTTCCAACATGATCCGTGAAGATCTTGAAATAATGGGTCCTGTAAAGCTTTCAGATGTAGAGGCAGCGCAACAGAACATAGTTAAAAGCATCCGTCGTCTAGAAGACGAAGGACGTATAATGATAAGCAGAGGATCTGGAGATGTCTTTGTCTAACACAGAAGCTGAAAATAAATTCTACACTGGTAGAGTCATCATGGGCCTTGATTCAAATAACAATGCTCAAGAAATGACTATTCAGGAGATGGAAGGTAAAAAAAAGCCTACGTGGGATAAAGATACTGATCAGGAATATTTTGAGAGAGTCAAAGTAAAAGCTCAAAATATGGCTAAAGACATTATTGCTAAAGCCATGGCTGAAGCTGAACAACTTAAGACCAACGCAAAATCTGAAGGATACGCTGAAGGAAAGAGTCAGGCTGCGACTGAAGCTGAACAACACATGATCGGGTTCGGTCAGCAATTCGGGCAGACTTTAGCCGCAATTCAAGAACAAGCTAAATCTGTAATGGCGGCTCAATCCTCAGACGTAATCTCTTTAGCTTTTATGGTTATCGAAAAAGCTTTGGGAGTGGAAATGGAAGAGCGCAGACAGGAAATTCTTGCCGCACTTCTTGACGAGGCTCTGTCCCTCATTGATTCTCAAACGATGCTTACGGTAAAAGTCGCTCCAGCAGATCAACAGCTTATTACTGAACTTCTTGAACAGGCTCAGGAGAATCATCCAGGCCTTTCTAAGTGGCGTATCAAAGCTGACCCAGATATTGATAATGGCGGAGTTCTACTTGAAGCCGAAGACGCTATGATTGATAACACCATAACTTCCCGCTGGGAAGGAGTTCAGGAAATACTCGGACAGCTGGCGACTACAGTCGGAGAAGTTAATGGCTGACATGAAAGATTGCACTGAACTGCTCTCGACCATTGATCCCTGCCGCTCTTACGGCAAGATAACAAAAATTGTCGGCCTGATTGCAGAAGGTAAAGGAATCAAGGCTCCACTTGGCTCAGTCTGCCACCTCATACCGGGAGAAGATTCTGTTGAATCGATTCCTGCAGAAGTTGTCGGATTCCGTGACGGCGCATGTCTCTTCATGCCATACGGTGAACTTCACGGTATCGGTCCCGGATGTCTGATCAAAAATGCCAGTGCCCCGCCTCATATTCCGGTAGGAATGAATCTTCTGGGAAGAGCTGTTGACGCATTCGGGCAACCGATTGACGGCAAAGGGCCAATTATCCCGGAAAGTTTTAACCCTCTTCACCGTAATCCACCCAACCCTCTTGAAAGACCGCGCATCAATGAAGCACTTGATGTAGGTGTAAAAGCTATAAACAGCCTTCTCACATTGGGTAAAGGCCAGCGCGTCGGTATCATGGCAGGATCAGGTGTCGGAAAATCGACACTACTAGGCATGATTGCCCGCTACACTGTGGCAGATATTAACGTCATCGCTCTTGTAGGCGAACGTGGTAGAGAAGTTGTCGAATTTATGGAACGTGATTTAGGGCCTGAAGGTATGGCGCGTTCAGTTTTAGTCATTGCCACATCTGATAAAAGCCCACTTCTACGTATGAGAGCTGCTTACACAGCAACGGCAATCGCCGAATATTTTCGCGACAAACAAAATGATGTCATTTTGATGATGGACTCCGTTACGCGTTTTGCAATGGCCGGACGTGAAGTAGGGCTTGCCGCAGGAGAACCGCCTACCAGAGGTGGTTATACTCCGTCAGTTTTTGCACAACTCCCAAAACTACTGGAAAGGGCTGGGAAAAATCAGCTTGGATCAATAACAGGCATTTACACTGTTCTTGTCGATGGTGATGACTTTACTGAACCTATAGCTGATGCAACACGTTCAATCCTTGACGGACACATAGTCCTAACTCGCGAACTTGCTGATCAGGGCCACTATCCATGCATCGATGTATTAAAGAGTGTCAGTCGTGTAAGAGGTGATATCACTGAGCAGAATGTAATTACTGCCGGCAGAAAAATTCTCAGACAACTTGCAACCTTCAAGAAGGTTGAAGACATGGTGAATATCGGAGCTTATCAATCCGGTGCGAACCCTGAAATTGATACAGCAATTAAAATGGTTCCGGCTATTAACGAATTTCTGCAACAGTTGGTCGCGGAAAAACAAACACTTCAAGAAAGTTTTGATGCGCTTGTACAATTAAATGCTGCAAGCCAAAGCAAAAAATAAATACAACTCTTTTTTTTAAAATCCTGCCAAACTCAATTATACCTTTTAAAGCACTAAGGACCTAATCTTTAGGTATAATATTTGCTCATAAAAAACAGTCACCACAATGGACTGTTCCTGCAACAGTGATAATTCTTGTAATTACGCTTGGTTTTATTATGTTTTTCCATAAAAAAGACATACTCAGACTTCTGTCATCAAAGAAAAAATAGAATACTTAATTTGCCGCATCCTTTTTCCAGCTGAGAGAAAGAGCGGTAACATCATCATCAAAAACTGGCCGAAATCCAGTTTCTTTTTCCAGCATATCCTCAAGAGCATCAAGGTCTAAACTATCATTACGCATTAACCTACCAGCTATATCCATAAATGCTTCGAGGGTAAAAAAGTCATTCCCCATACGCCATTCATAACACCCGTCTGTAAAAAGAAATAACTCTAGTGACGTATTAAAATGTCGTTCATCAAGAGTGCTGTCTACAGAGAAAAACCCTAAAGGCGGAACATGGGCTCTTAGCGATTCTCCCATCACCCCGTCCTGCAGAATAAGTGCAGGACAATGCCCAGCACTTAGATACTTCATAACCCCTGTATTAAAATCTATATCTGCAGCAAAAAGCGTAACAAAATAACTATCCTCACCAATCAGGTCCACCAAGTGGGTATTAATCTGAAACAGACTATTTGAAAGATCATGCGCTTCAGCTCCGTCAGCTTTAAACAAAGTTCTGACAATCGCCATAATAAAAGCCGCCTGCGGCCCGTGTCCTGAAACATCAGCCATAACAACTCGGATTACTCCGTCTTCAAGGTCAAACACGTCAAAATAATCACCACTAGCCCGCCCAGAAGGTCTATATAAACTTTTAATATCTAATCCCTCGATAACCGGAACTTTTGTCGGCAAAAGCTTATCTTGAAGTCTGGCGACTAAACGTACTTCATCGTCAATAATATCATATGCTTTTTGCAATTTGGAATTTGCTGACTGCAATTGGCGTGTAAGCATAACCTGCCGGATTGCAACGCCGACACGCGCTTTAAGTTCAACGACGTGAAAAGGTTTGGTTAAATAATCGTTAGCGCCGGCATTAAGAGCTTTTGCTTTAATTTCCTGCTCATCCTGCCCAGTGAGAACAATGATAATCACTTCAGGATCGGCAAGCTCATTACGGATTTTATCAATTACATCAAATCCGTCCATTACAGGCATAAGCAAATCAAGCAAAATGACACTTGGACTGATTTCTTTATACTTATCAATACACTCAAGTCCGTCAGAAGCAGTCACCACCTGGTAATTATCTCCAAGAACTCTCGTAAGGAAGTTTCTCATAGTTATGGAATCATCCACAACCAATATAAGAGGAGATTCTTCATCTATAATACCATTTTGTGCTTTAATGCTCACCAGTTTACCTCCGAAGCAGTTACAACTCAAACAAATTTACTAATAGTTAATTATAAAAAAGCGATGTACCATAAGATTATATTAAAATTATGCGCATGCTTAGTAAAGCATTTCAGATAACAAACCTTGTACCATACTACTCGAGAATTCTACAGTATAATAAACAGCAACTTTATGATTCAATGTTATCCCTTGCAAAGACAATTTTACTCTCGGACTGAAAATTCCAACAAAGATCAGAAACTCTAGAAGAACGTTGACTTAGAATCTTAACAATATAAGAAACACCTTCTTTATTAATTCTAATCCCTTCTGACTCAGAACATTCTATGACTTCTCCAATAAAATCCAGCGCTGCTGATATATAATTTAACTCAGTAACAATTTTTTCAAGTTTATTGTCCATATGGTCTCCATGTATTTTTATGAAACATTATGTTTAATATGGACAAGGATCTATATTTGACACGCTATTATGTCTACTATTTTTTACATATTTTCTAATAGATTCGGCTATTTGCGAACCATGAGCCAATTTTATATTATTAAAAATTTTTTGTTAAAATTTTACGTAGATAGTTAAACTTAAAACTACACTTTTACAAATAGTTACACTAAAAATTAATACAACTTTTTTTAAAAAAAATGGATTAAATAAAAAAATACAATATAAGATCATATAAATATACAAAATGTATATTTAACAATATATGTAATTGTATAATTTTATATTTTGCATACATCCACACTCTATTTAGATAATTCTATATCTAACAGAGCAAAATTAAAATTAATTCTTGTTTAAATAAAAAAAACTACTCAAGGAATAATTTAGAGGAACACTGAAAATATAAATATGGACGGAAAGTTGGAGAAATGAAGAAAGCAAATTTTAAACATTAAAGTCTTCCGACAAAATGATCTTTCGTGAAATCAAAGTGTTACAATATCAAAATATAACCCTGACAAATCGAACATAAAAGCCTTACCAACTAGGCCTGCACCTTTACCACTTAATATTTTTAAAACTTCAGCACTCTGAACCCCTACCGCAGTTAAAATTGCAGAGACAGGTGTTCCGACAACTTCTTCAAGGCCATTCTTATCACCAAAGAAATCTGCAGGAGAGTTATCACCAGGATAAACAGTTGAAACAATTCCCGCCCACCCTGCGACACTTGCAGTAACAAGAGGAATTCCAAGTTTAGCAGCACTATCTTTAAGCTGAGCTCGATGTTCTAAGCCACCTAAACAATCCACAACCACATCACATCCTTTGATAAAGTTTTCAAACTGAGAACCTTCAAGAAATTCATCCTTTACATCTAAAAAAACAGCAGGATTGACAATCCGAATCATATCATAAGCAGCATCAGCTTTAGACTGTCCAAGTGTGCCGTCATTCGCTAAAAGTTGTCTGTTTAAATTTGATGGTTCAAAAACATCTCCGTCACACGCAATAATATGACCAACCCCGGCTCTGGCTAAAGCTTCCAACAAATGACCGCCAAGGCCGCCAAGACCAACAACTGCAACCTTTGATTCAAAAATGATTTTCTGATCACTCTGACTGAAAGTTGTCATGTTTCGAGAGTATCTCTCTGGAATTGCACCTTGTTTAAAGACAACCCGCTCAACAAAATTCTGATCTAATCCAAGCTCATTGGAAGTAGATCTCGAAACAGTCAAAGGAGTAATTTTCACTTTAAGATCCGGTGAAAATTCTTTTTCAATAAACTTCCCCTGCAATCTTTCTAAAATTTCTTTTTCAAGGCTCATTTTTTTCACCCACCTGTTATTAGAGAAAATATTTTAATAACATCTTCATTTATAGGCTTATACTTTGATCAACCCACTTTTCACCGAAAATTACATAGCAACGTCTTTTGCAGCAATACTTTTTTCCACCTCTACATACACACTACTTGCATAATATATTGCAAGATTACCAAAACAAATTACTTTAATTTTGATATGTTGTAATTTACCAGCAATGAAAAAGATGTAAAAACTTACCACAAACTGACCGCAAGATTTGGTGACACAAAGAAAAAAGACTGATACTAAATGAACACATGAAAAACATGATAATTAATCTCTCTAAAATTTCTCGTGAAGCTGGCAAAGCTATAATGAAAGTACGAAGCAACGGTTTTCAAATCAGCAATAAGAAAGATGACTCACCTGTTACTGAAGCGGATTTGTCTTCTAACAAGGTTATTATGGAGACTCTTGCTAATCTTTATCCAGAGATACCTGTTTTATCCGAAGAAGGATCTGATATTCCTTTTTCAAAACGAAAAACTTGGAAAGAATTCTTTCTGGTTGATCCTCTGGATGGAACAAAAGAATTTATCAAGGACAATGGAGAATTCTGCGTCTGCATCGCATTAATGCGTGATAACCGCCCTGTACTTGGAGTTGTCTACGCACCTACCAATGACAGCTTGTACACAGGCAGCATTGAAACCGGAGCGTTTGTAAGTAGGAATGGTAAAACCCCAGAACAGATACACACCAAACCAGCGGATGAAAATGAAGGACTTATAGTTGTCGGCAGCAGATCACACCCCTCTCCAGAACTGGAAGAATATCTCAGCACAAAAAAAGTTGCAAAAATGACTCCAGCCGGAAGTGCTATAAAATTTTGCCTTGTTGCTGAAGGTAAAGCCCATCTTTATCCCAGATTCAACCCCACTATGGAATGGGATACTGCTGCAGGTCAGGCTATTGTTGAATCAGCCGGAGGGTCAATGCTTGGACTCGACGGCAAAATTTTCCCCTACAATAAAGAAAATCTACGAAACAACGGTTTTTTTGTAACAGCCTGAGAAGGATAACTTATGCGCGCATTTATATTGGTACTGCTTCTTCTTTTTACAGGATGTACTACATACCAAAATCCAAGTTTAGATCCATCTATTGATCAGAGGGATCAATACGTAAAAGACCGTGCAGAATGCACAGCTAGAGCTAAAAAGGCTACAGGGGCAGCTCCTGGAAATGATCTTAGATTTCTTAAAACATACGAACAAGAGCACAAAGAATATCTTAAGGAAAACAGAACATACAAAGATTGTATGTCGTCTCGCGGATGGATAAGTAAATAAAATCTGCTAACAATATTTCAAATAAAAAGCGGGAGGATATCTTAAATAAGATCCTCCCGCTTTTTATTTTATTAAAAAATTAGCGAATTATCGGCAATACCTGTTTTACAACACATTCTGCTTTGCAAAATATTTGTCTTTTTCACCACTGAAAGAAATTTGCCCATCAGTAATTTCCAAAACATGCGAAATAGAGGGGATCAGCTCTTCTTTATGATGTGTAACATAAACCATCGCGACTCCTGCCGCGGCTAATGATTCCAGCAAATCAGATATTTCTTTGCGAGAACCGGCATCTACTCCGGCTAAAGGCTCATCAAGCAGCAATACATCCGGCTCAGACATAAGAGCGCGCGCTATAAAGGCTTTTCGTAATTGTCCGTAAGATAGCTGCAATGTAGTACGCTCAGCCAGTTTTTCTATACCGAAAAACTTCAGCCAATCATAAGCTTTTGCACGCAATTCATCTGTTATTTCATCATAAATTCCTGCGGATGAATAAAACCCTGAAATAACCAGATCCAAAATACGGATAGGCCGCCCGACAGCTTCACCAAAAGAAGCTTGAAGCGAGGCAGAAACCATCCCCATACGGCCGCGGACAGAACTTAAATTATCCCCTTTTTCAGGCAATCGCTGCATTTGCTCCTCAGCCGCATACGCCGCTGCGTCACCGTAAAGCAGTCTTATAAGAGTAGATTTTCCAGCTCCGTTATTACCAAGAACAGCCCAATTTTGTCCGCCGCTCATTACCCAGTTAACATTATGCAAAACGGTTTTTCCGAGGAAAACAACCCTTGCATCGCTTAGTTTAAAAAGAGTCTTACCAGGTTCAATCCGGTTTACGGTCGGCGGAATACGATTCTGCACAGCTTCAATAAAACAGGATATACCATTACCCTTCCCATCTTCGCAGTGATCAATTTTACCTTCTGCAATATAAAGTGTTTTATTTATACATGCAGGAAGCTCTTCATTTCTATGGGCGGAACAAACAATTGTAACTCCGGCAGCAACGGCGGCATCGATAACCTCTACCAACTGAGCACGGGATTTCTGATCTATTCCTTCTAAAAATTCATCAAGAATAATGACTTCAGCGCGCGCTATAAGCGCACGGGCGATAAGAATTTTTCTTCCCTCACCGCGAGACATTGCAACTATACTTCTTTTAGCAAGATCCTCAATGCCGAGAGTCTTCATCAAAGCTCGCGCTTCATCATATTCCCACTCGTCTGCAAGTCTATAAAGAAAATGAGTATTGTCTTTTCCGGCAAGAACAGCTTCTTCTCCGCTAACGTCCCACCCCATTTTCAAAAAACTATCCTGCTGTTCCGGTGAAACAATATATATACGCTCTTGAGCTTCAATCGGACTATGCGTTTTTTTGCCGTCAAAATAATATTCACGGGTTGTATCGTCATCAGGCCAAACAGCTCCGGCAAGAACTCTAAATAAAGTTGTTTTCCCTGCTCCATTAGGACCAAGCACAGCCCAATGCTCTCCTTTTTTAATATCCCAATCAATTGATTGCAGGATTGGACCCTGCTCAAGGCTAATAGCAACATTATGCATGGAAACAATCTTATTAGTCATGAGAACCTCATTTTATAATATATAAAAATCAATTTCTTATAATATTTCGGACCAATTCAACTACTATCTAAGAACATACGGTGCAAGTTTTTAGCTATATACAAATCAAATTTTATATTCAGTTGATAAAAAGTTATTTTATTCTTATAGTTATCATAATTATTTAATAGATTAGGCAGGACTCTTATGAAGAACATTTCAAATAAGCATCTATTTATATTAGGCTTTACTCTTCTAGCTTCATTGGTCCCTATTTTCGGGAACTGTGGAGAGATACTTAAAGTGCCTGCTATCATCGGCAACACAAATAATCCTTACATTCTTCCTAACGGAGAAGGTCCGGGATTTTTGATATCTGCAGCACTTGGCTTAGTGGCAGGAATGCTAAGTTCATCAATAGGAGCTGGAGGAGGATTAATAGTTGTTCCAGCTCTTATGAGCGCAGGAATATCCGGCATATACGCGGTTGGTTCGGAAATGTTCAGACTTTTCCTTTTCAGTACAATAGAAGCTGTTCGAATGGGATTCAATAAGCGTATCAACTATCCTTTTGCTGCAATTTTAGCAGTTGGAACAACACTGGGTGGAATTGCCGGATTCAAACTATCTTCAAGTGTATTCATTGCTGATCCGGCAGGTAGTAATGTTTTTATTTCTTCAATGATCATCCTTTGGCTCATCATATATTCATTTATTATTGTCCCTGACTTTCGAGAAGCATCACATAAATATGCACTTGCTCTGCTGCGCAAAGAAAATGCGGAAAAGGATAAAAACGGCGGAGTACAAATGGACTCTGCAAAAGAAGAAACCAAACAGGTCACAACAGAAGATGGCGTTTTTGCGGCAAACCCGGCAACAGAGAATGGTGACTCAGCAGACGATAAACAAGATAAATCTGGACTGATTTCTTTTCCGGATGAAGAACCGTGGGAAATAGCGCGAACAATCAGGACCATGAAATTTCCTCCATATCTAAAATTCCCGGGAACAGTAAAAGATGAAACAGATGAACTTAATCTTGCATCAACAGACATGGAGCCAAAAGAAACTGATAAAAAAATTGCAGACTTAGATGACAAACAACCTTATTCTAAAATACCTGTAATTCCAGCACTTCTTATTGCAATAGCCGGAGGGTTCTTTATGGCTCTGACTGGTTCAGGAGGAATAATTTTAAGCTTTACAATTCTGACCAGAGGTTTCGGATGCGTTGCTGCAATGGTGGCTGGTACAGACCTTGTTCGTTTGGCAGCTTCGTCCGGCGTACTTACAATAGGAGCTTTTGGGCTTAAAGGATTTATAAACATCTACTGCATGATAGGTCTGGTTCTCGGTTCAATGACCGGAATTCATTTGGGTGGCAAAGCTATCAGATTTATCGAGCCATACCGAATAAAAGGATTAATTTCCCTTCTGGTAATTTCTGTAATTTTCAACAGGATTCTTTCTCTACCGGAAGAACTCCGAAAAGCCGGAGCCGATATTTCACGTAATATAACCGCAACACTCGACCAAAGCGGTCTATATATCATGATCATAGGCATGAGTGTTTTTTGCGGATGGCTCTTTTTTTCACTTCTTACGAGCATTTTAAAAACCATCCGTCCCGTTAAAAAAGAGGGAGCAGCCAAATGATCTATTCCGGCAAAACTCTTATTTTAGCCTCAATATTATTCCTGTTAAGCATGCTTAGTCTAGGTTTAATGTATATTCCAGTATTTGACGGGAATAATGGTTTTGATGCGATGGCGAGCACATTCAATTCTATGCGAAAAGGCATAAGCCCTCCTTTTGATAAACTTACGCTGGAAAACAAAAGCAATCTTGGAAAAAACATTACAGCAGATCTTACATTCAGCAGTGATGAAATCACCGAGGTTGCAACAGGTATACTGCTCAGAAATAAAATGATGGTAACTCCAAGCGGACGAACACTTCGAATTCAAGGTGATCTAGGATACACATTACAATATTTTCTTCGCGACATATGGATGCTTTACTTCAACAAAAATATTGAACTTGAAAAAAAATATTCTATGTCTGCAACCCAATCCATGTTTGTTGTTGACCGTATTTTAAAACATTTGGCCATCTCTCTTGCATCTCAGAAAATGACCCAGCAGGAGAATCTTACAAAAACAATTAGGTCAAAAGTGCTTGTGCCTGCGTATAATCTGAGAAAAGCCCTCCCGATAAGTGAAACTTCCGGACTCACATATCTTACACTTGGAACTTTAAGCCTTTTGCTTATTGCCACGCTTTGGGATCTTGCTAACCTTCTATTGTTCAGGACAATAACTGACTCTGCATTCTTAATTAGAATCAGTGGACGAGAAAAAAAAGAAAAAATTGCAGCTGCTAAAAAACTAGCTGAATTAAAGAAAAAAGTTGCTAAGACGCCAGCCTCTCAGTCTGACAAAAAGAATAAAGTGCCAACAAAAAAGGTTTCCCCCAAGAAAAAAATGAAACCTCAAACAGCTGACATGCCGACTAAGATGAAACAAAAACCTACATCTACAAAACCTGGGGTCAAGACTGCTATTTCAAAAGAGGCTATAAAAAAGTCCAGCCAGCCAACCGATACGCAAGTTAAGACAAAGAAAAAAATTGTAAACTCGTCAAAAACTGTAACAGCAGGTAAAACATCCGAAGCAAGCTCACCAAAGACGGCAACGGGAGCAACTACCAAACCTACAAAAAAGACCGAACGTTCCGCAGTTACGCAGAAAAGATCCTCCACTGCCACTTCACAAAAGCTGAACAAAAAAGTAACTACTCAACAGGAAAAGAAAAAAGAAAATGTCAAAGCAGGAACCGCAAGACCTAAAGAAAAACCAGAAATACCTACAAAAGCTTCTGCGCCTAGACCGGCTAAGACCAAAAAGTAAGTCTTTCACAAATTTAATTGATACCAATAATGACTCAGCACGAAGAACCAGTCGCTTACTTTCGCCTCCTTGAGTACGAATCTACCTTTATGGATGTGGCAATAGGTCTGATTTTCGAAGAAACAGGATTCAAAATAAGTCCCGGCACTAAAGTTCTAGTTAAACCTAACTTGGTCTCGCCCAAAAAAGCTCTGGCCTGTACTCACCCCAATGTAACAATTTCATTATGCCGCTATCTACTTGATTGCGGAGCAGTTGTTACAGTGGGAGACTCCCCAGGCTACGGAACAGCTGCACAAGTTTCCAAAGCTATAGGCATGACATCAGGTCTTGCCGCTCTCGGAATTAAGCCAATCACACTTGGTCGCCCAGTACCGCTGGAATTATCATTTGGATCATCAATTGGAATTTCAAGGGATGCACTTGAAACAGATATGATTATCAATGTTCCAAAACTTAAAGCTCATGGCCAGTTTTTAGTTACTGGAGCGGTAAAAAATCTTTTCGGAACAGTCGTTGGATTCAGAAAAGCTTTTGCTCACACCAGATTTGGCGAAACAAAAGGACTCATGGAAAAAATGATCCTTGAAGTTGCAGCCGCTATGCCTGTTGCATTTAACCTCATGGATGCAATTTATCCCATGCATGTCACTGGCCCCATATCCGGCAAGCCTTTTGCCATGAATTTGCTTGCAGGTTCTCCGAATCCATATGCACTTGATACCGCAATTTACATGTTACTTGGATTAAGTCCTAAAAGAGTGCAACTCTGGAAAGAAATAACAAATCAAAAGATTAACGGCTATAACCCTGATCAAATTAAATATGTAATTGAACCACCTGATGACTTTGATACCACAGGATTCATACTCCCCGAGATTTTAAGTCCTATGGAATTTGAAATTGTCCGCCTTATTAAAGGAAGATTAAAAAGCATTTTCAGCAGGATGCGTTAGCACCATGAACCTTCAGATAACACACAATATTCAAAGAGAATTTCAAATATGACCAACTGCCTTTCACGTAGAATACTTACAATAACAGGACAGGTTCAAGGCGTAGGATTTAGACCTTTTATTTATAAAACAGCACTTCAATGTAAACTCTCCGGCAATGTGCGTAACAGCCCTGAAGGAGTGCTGATAGAAATTCAAGGCAACAGTTGTGATCATAAAAATTTTGACAAAGCATTAAAAGAGAATCTTCCGCGACTGGCAAAAATAGTATCTCTTCACGAAAAAGAAATTGAACAGATTAAAGATGAATCAAAATTTTGCATCCTCTCCAGTACCGCAGGTGAAGGGCATCACGTTCTGATCAGCCCTGATGTTGCAACATGCCCTGATTGCCTTAATGACATAAACAATCCAGATAATCGCAGATATGAATACCCCTTCACCAATTGTACAAACTGTGGGCCGCGTTACACAATAACACAGTCAATTCCGTATGACCGCCCTGTAACATCAATGTCCTGTTTTCCCCTATGTGAAAGATGCGCTGAGGAATATAAAAACCCACTCGATCGCAGATTTCATGCCCAACCCAATGCCTGTAAAGATTGCGGCCCTAAAATCTGGTTAACTGACAACAAAGGTCATGAGTTCAAAGGAACTTATAATGCAATTGTAAAACTTGTTGATTTTTTAGCCGAAGGTAAAATTGCTGCTGTTAAAGGACTTGGTGGCTTTCACCTTGTCTGTGACGCGTCAAATTCTATTGCAGTACAGACTCTTAGAGATCGTAAAAACCGTCCGGACAAACCGCTGGCGGTAATGGTAAAAGACATAGCAGAAGCCGATAAGATTGCTGATCTTTCAGAAAATGATCATGAACTTTTAGAAGGTATACAACGTCCTATAGTTCTTGCGCATAAAAGTTCAAATTATTCGCTTGCTCCAGAAATTGCGCCGGACACAGACTTTATCGGCCTGATGGTTCCATACACTCCGCTGCACCATGTTCTGATTAAATATTTTTCCAAGCTGAAACCGTCTCCGGCGGCTTTGGTCATGACTTCCGGCAATATGAGTTCCGCACCGATCTGTATAGGTAACCGCGAAGCATTAAAAAGACTGCCGGATATTGCCGACATTTTTCTGTTCCACAACCGGGATATCCTTATCCGTGTAGATGATTCTGTAGCCCGCTCAATACCTGAATTCAGCAACGAACAGGCCGAAAAACTTGAAGCACCATCTGCCGAAACTAATTTCAGAACAGTCTTCATGCGCAGAGCCAGAGGTTACACTCCATCCCCCGTGTTTCTCGCAAAGAGCGGACCATGTGTACTGGGAACAGGACCTGAACTCAAAAATACATTATGCATAACAAAAGGTGATCAAGCATTTTCAAGTCAACATATCGGGGACATGCAAAACCTTGAAACTTTGCAATTCTGGAAAGAAATACGTTTGCATCTGCAAAATATATTACAGGTTAAGCCTAAGCTTATTGTGCATGACCTACACCCTGATTACATGACAACTGAACTTGCCTCTGAGATCGGACAAACAGATGGCATTCCATCTACTTCTCTTCAGCATCATTATGCCCATATTTATTCAGTCTTAGCTGAAAATAAGTATACAGGATCTGCGCTCGGATTTGCACTGGACGGAACAGGACTTGGAGAAGATCGCACCATTTGGGGTGGGGAGTGTTTATTTATCGACAATGAAAAACTTATAAATAAACGGGTTGCTAGATTCACTCATCTCAGACTCCCCGGAGGTGAGGCCGCCGTGCGTGAACCTTGGAGAATAGCTAGAGGAGCCGCACGCGACCTCGGGCTTGATGTAGAGCGGCTACCACTTCCTAAGAAATTCAATTCCGGCGCAAAGATGCTCGACCAGATGCTGGATAAAGATATTAACTGCCCTTCGACAAGCAGTTGCGGCAGACTGTTTGATGCAGTTTCTGCAATGCTTGGACTTTGCAATACAATTACTTATGAAGGTCAAGCAGCTATAATTTTAGAAAAAATTCAGGATCACCAAGAACAGGGGAAATACATATGCCCTGTAAAAAAAGTAAACGAAGATTCTTTAAATGATAATACAACCGAAATGGTAGAAATTTGCACAGGTGAACTTTTTAAACAAGCATTTAGCGATTATATTGCAAGAGTATCGTCCGGAATAATCAGCCGTAAATTTCACAAAGGTTTAATTTCAGGCCTTGCAGATTGTGCTGAGATAATATCAAAACAAACGGGAATTAACACTGTCGGGTTAAGCGGCGGAGTCATGCAGAATTTAACAATTGCAATTGAACTTCCTTCGGAACTTTGCAAAAGAGGTTTAACTCCGCTGGTTCACAGGTTTTTACCACCAAGTGATGCGTGCATATCTTTGGGACAGGCTGTTTACGGTCAACAAATGCTAAACCTTGCAAGTACTAAATAATCTTTCTGAAACTGATGACTTAATAGAGTAATCAGATTAATTTAAAATATCTTTCAAAATATTTATCTATAAAAAAATGCGGCTGAAACTTTCTAAGAAAGTTTCAGCCGCATTCGTAATTTAAAATATCAATAAATTATTACTACCAGCCTTTATGCTCCAGAATATCTTTCACTTTTTCTTCGGTCTTTTTTTCAACCAGAATCATCTTACGAGCCTGAGCTTTTTTAATTTTATCAATAAGAACATTTATGTCTGCCGGTTTTTCAACAAAGTCCATCGCACCAAGCTTCATAGCTTCAATACCCTTTTCGACGGTGGCATGTCCGCTTAAAAGAATTACCTGCATTTCAGGCTTACTTTCTTTTATATGTTTAAGAACTTCAATCCCGTCGACACCGGGCATTTGTAAGTCCAAAATGATAGCGTCATATGAATCATTATTTACCATTTCAAGAGCATCTTGGGGATTTGTGCACGTATTTACATTCATTCCGCGAAGTTCCATGCGTTCGGCAAGGCCTTCAACAAATTCTTTTTCATCGTCGACTAACAGTACTTTTTCCGCCATGGCTTTCTCCAACTAAATTAAGAGTTAAGTATACACTTTCAACACTTAAAAGATAATTTCTAAGACGTTATCCTGCTGCTTCATCTTAACGGATGCGTTAACTTCTTTTGATAAGGCTTCTACTGCCTGAAATTTTTCTTGTTCAATAGCCTGTTTAAGGCCGCTGATAGCGATTACTTTTTCGCTATTTTCCTTTAAAATTTCAACTGTTATTTCACTATCCTTACCGGAACTGTCCATACTTATTTCAAGACATTTGGCAATTAGCATTTCAGCTGAAAATGGATCACATTTTGTAGTTACCTGCTCACCTTCCTTAAGGAGAACTGTAACACATTTTGACGCTGAAATTCTTGTAAAAAGCGCAATTACCAGCGCTACAGTTTCAAATAAATTTACTTCACACTCTGAAACATCCACGCTGTGCGCAAACCTGTTCATATTTTTAATTATTACATCGCCACGCTTTATTTGATTCTGTATCTTTTCAGCCAGTTTGACAAGACGCTCCGGCTCAAGTTCCATTCCTTGCGTAGCCATTAGCGATAAATCTTGTAGGAGACCAGCGTCCTCGTTAATTATTGCCAGAACATTTTTAATATCATGAGAAATAGTGGCACTCACCTTACCGAAAAAGCAAAGTCCGTCTCGGCCTTGAATTTTACCGGATGATCCCATGAGACTCTCCTTTTAAATTATTAAAGACCTAAAGCGATGTTAATTCTTTCAACAAGGTTTTCAATTTTAACAGGCTTAATCAAATAACAATCAGCTCCACACGAACCTTCGTTATAATCATCTTCCGAGCCATGGCCGGATAAAAATATAAATTTAAGGGATGGGCAGATTTTTTCAAGTTTATTACGCAGTTCAAGCCCGCTAATTCGCGGCATTTTCACATCAAGAATCGCCATGTCAAATTTACCAGCACTAACTTTTTCTATAGCTTCTTCACCACTTGTAACCCACTCTGTTTCAAAACCTCTAAACGAAAGGCGTTCTGAGAGAGCAGAAACAAGCTCAAGCTCATCATCAACAAGAAGAATTTTCATTTCTAGCTTTCTCCCTTAGCTATAGGATTCACAGGTAGTGAAAAACAAAATTCAGTTCCTACGCCAAGTTCACTTTTTACAGTCATTTGTCCACCAAGATCCTGAACCAATCCATATGTAATCGAAAGTCCAAGTCCAGTTCCACCTGTCTGTTTTTTAGTAGAATAAAAAGGTTCAAATATACGTTTAAGATCTGTGGCTGGTATACCGCATCCGTCATCTTTGACTGAAAAATCTATTTTATTTTCTTCTGCGCGTGCAACTTTGATCTGCAAAGCACCGCCATCTTTCATAGCCTGAAAAGCATTACTTATGAGGTTAAGCAGAACCTGCTCAAGCTTGCCTCTATCTGTTACAATTTCATAAATATCATTCTCAATATCAACTGAAACATTAATGCTGCGATATTCAGCTTCCTTATTTAAAAAACTAAGTACAGTTTCAACAACTTTCTGTGGGAAGACAGGTCTTAGTTCAACATCGTCATGTCTTGAAAAACCAAGCAACCGTTTAGTAATTCTTCCACATCTTTCAACAGAGTTTATAACGGAATCAACAAGCCCAAGCACTCTGCTATCTGCTTCATATGCTTTATTAAAAGTAAATAAATCTTTTAAAAGACCAGCCTTTTCATTTATTATTGCCAGAGGATTATTAATCTCATGAGCAACTCCTGCCGCGAGTCTTCCAATTGAAGCCATTCGGTTATGATGCTCCATCTTCTGCAATAATTTGGATCTGGTCATGTCAGCCATATAAATACGTTCAACCATATAAGAAGCAACAGCCCACATAACTAAAAGAATTACAGCAACACTGACGGTTGATATCCATGTAAGAGTATCTCTGGATTCATGCCATGTTTCCATAAGTTCAGCTTCCGGCTTAACTACCATTATAATAAAGGGAGTACCTTCAATATACGCATAGCCGACTATTGCAATTAAATCGTTTTCAAACGGAATTTCCTTCACCTTGGTTCGGAAAGATTCTCCAGGTAATGGAAAAGATATCTTGGAAAAAAGACTTCCGCTCCATTTAGAAGGGGTCTGAATAATACCAGAAGAGTTTACCAGAAAAGCATCTTCTCCTTCTGACAAGTCAAGTGAAGAAAGAATTCCGTTAAACTGCGTTGTATCAAGAGTTGCGCGGAAAATTTTGTAATGCTTATTATCGATGTAATGCTTTACAGCAATAACTAGATGAGGACTGTCGCGAAATCCCAAAAAAACATCACTTATGTATGTCCCTTGATCCGTGATCTGCTTAAACCAAGCCTGCCCTTTATAATCTTTTCCTTCCAGATTATATGGTCCTACGTAGGCAAGTTGCTTACCGTTTTCATCGATAATTCCCAGATCAACAAAACCGCCGAAACTGTTTTTAAGTGCAGCCAGCATTTCACCAAGCCGTTTTTTTTGCGGCAAGGAGCGGAAATCATCCAGTTTTACAATTAACTGTAGTGCGGATTTCCGCTCCTCAAGAAAGTAAGCGACAGCTCTTCGGGTATTTGAGGTCGTCCTCGCCCCTCGGAGCATATTTTCAGACTTAATAGCTGCCCGGGTGACATTAAAATCTATAAAGGCCAAGATGAACAACGGAACCAGCGAAACCACAACAAGAACTGCAAAGCACAAACGCCAAATGCGTTGGTAGTCAAACAAACTCTTATACGGTCCAGCTGTCTTCTTACCTGCGTTCCAGAATTCCGGTCGAAGAAGTCCTTTAAGTGACATGGCCTACCCCGGATAGATTAAGTTAAGCTTTGCGAATTTTTGCGTAAGCTTCTTTAAGTGTTGAACTGAGAACTTCTATATCTACAGGCTTGTGCAAATAAGCAAACGCGCCTAGTTCCATACAAACTTTTTTATCTTGGTCAGATCCATGTCCCGTAAGAATAACAACCTCAATATTAGGTCTGCTGGCTTTAACTCTGCGCAGTACTTCAATACCGTCAATTCCGGGCATTTTGAGGTCAAGAATCATAACTTCCGGCTCATCATCCTTCATAAAATCAAGCGCTGATTCACCATCATAAACAACATGAGAACCAAGATCACGCATTAATAATCTTTCTGAAAGAGTCTGTACAAATTCACGTTCGTCATCAACAAGCAAAACTCTTGATGGCAGTTCAAAATCCATACGACGATAAATATCGGTAGAATAAAATTCTTTTCCGAAAGTGACTTCAACGCTGTCGACTCCATCAAGTGGCTGTGTGAGCTCAAGCAATTCCTTTTCAAGACGTTCGACCAGCAATACTTTTTTATTAATGGTCAACACAATTTTTCCGGATTTAGCCGCAACCTCAACGTTGTGCCCTTTGCTGACCAGTGCTGTTTCAACCTTGGCAGCATGAAGAAAATCAATCGCTTCCTGTCTGGAATGATCAGTAACCTGAACAGCAACATTGCCAAGCTGTTCTTTAATAAGGGCAACAGATTCATCAACGCCTATTTTACCGACAGGAACAACCATATCATATAAAGCACTTGCCCAAGGATCTTTTTCTCCAGTGAGTTCTTTTACCCATATAGATTTTTCTTCATCATTAAGCTGCATTGCCTTAATAGCTTCTTTTTCAGAAAATCCTTCTTCATTACGTGCAACTTCAGATCTCTTATGCACATCATCAATAATGCAGATCTTAAGAACGTGTGAAATAGACTGAGAAAGCAACAGAGCTGAAAAACCTGAAACAAGCGGATCTTCTCCGTTGACCAATTTTTCAGCCAAGGCAAGCCTGAGCCATGCTATTGATCTTTCTTTTTCATGGTTAAATTTATTAAAAATAGAACCTTTTGATACAAAAGCCTTTGAAATTGTCTTTTCAGACATTCCGCTAAGCTTTGCTGCTTCTGCAACAAGATCAGAATCAGTAATCAGATTGTAACGTGTATCATCAAGCAAACGTTTAACAACAGACTCAGCCTGACAAAACAGGCCGCTGAATAAAAGTATATCAGACATCTTCAACCTCCATTAGGAGTTGCTGTGTATGCTACAATAATTTGAAAGAGGACAGTTAGGTTCCGTACCGTCACGGTGAGCTTTTTCATGAGTCTGACAAAGCGCCTTTTCGGTATTAGAATAAATATTTTCCTTCCCTATTTTTTCATAAAGATGCGTGCGTTTTAACACTGCCAACACAGCTTCATTAATTCCGGAAAGAGAAATATCGACACCAGCACTGCGAACTGTTTCCACAACTAGAGAAAGAGCTTCTTCTCCTGATGCATCAATATCGTTTATTCCATTGCAAACCAGTATGAGATGCTTGAGATCTTTCTTTTCTCTCAGCCGTCTTGCAATCTGCTCTTCAAGAAAACTTGCGTTAGCAAAAAACAGAGGACCGTCAAAACGGACAACTGCCATATGCGCACATTCCCTGAGCCCATGCAGACTGGCATCACGCAAAACATCATCATCACTCTTGGCAAGAGCGACAACCCGAGGTCGCATACTCTTATAAAGGAACACAGCCAGAGAGAGAGTTACTCCTATAATAATACCTTTATCCAAGTGAGGAGCAAATGCAAGAGTTGCAATAAATGAAATGATAGAAATAGCCCCGTCAAACTTCTGAGCTTTCCATGCATGCAGGAAACCTGAAGCATTAATAAGACCGATAACGGCCATCATAATAACTGCAGCAAGCACAGCCTGAGGAAGATGATATAGCAAAGGCGTAAAGAACAGCAAAGTGACGGCAACAACCAGAGAAGTAAACACACTTGAAAGCCCTGTCACCGCACCTGATTGCAGGTTAACTGCAGAGCGTGAGAACGACCCTGATGCAGGATAACTGCTAGTACAGGCGCCGAGCATATTAGCAAGCCCCTGTCCGATAAGTTCCTGATTCGGATCAAGCCTTTGTCCAGTTTTAGCTGCCATCGCTTTAGCAATTGAGATAGCTTCCATAAAACCAAGTAAAGAAATGATAATAGCGAACGGAAGAAGTTTAAGCATTACTTTTATATCAAGATTCGGAATGACGATAGGCGGGAATCCTGAAGGAACATTTCCGACAACAGCACCTCCACCCATCATTGTAAGTGATTCTGGATTTAGAATTTTATTTCCAACCTTGATACGCCAAGTACGTCCGTCACTAGTCATACCGACAGGTACAGCATCAGGCAGATAAAACTGGATAGTTCCGTCAGCCAGATTCACCCCAGTGAAAAGCATTGCTCTAAGCTCTTCACGGTATATATGTGATTTATGATTAAGTAGCTTTGCTTCATAAGCAACAACATTAAAATCATGCTCAGCGTCATAGTATCCTATGACGTCTTTTGAGGATTTGGCTGCATCTTCAGCAGTGGATATTGCGGTACGCTTCTTAGATAACTGCTCAATACCTTTTACAGTCTCATTAAATTCTGCAATCAAAGTCTGAGCTTTTTCATTCTGAATCGCTGAAAGGTTAACCTTTGCATCATGATTAAAACCTGTTGCCCACGAAAGTAAAGTTGTTATAACAACTGCGCAAAGGACATTAGGTATTTTAGGATTAACCCTTTTGAGCCCCATCATAATAGCAAATGCCAATACCCCCATCCCTAATGTAGGCAAATGACTGTAATGCATTGCACTGCTGACAACACGCATAATCGTTTCATACTGCAACGAAGCTTTATCTACGTAGACACCGAACATTTTTGATAGCTGTGATGACGCAATGATAATTGCAGCAGCATTGGTAAAACCGTTAACAACCGGATGAGACAGAAAGTTAACAACAAGTCCAAGACGGAGAACCCCTAAAAGAAACTGAAAAGCCCCTACGAGCAGAGCCAATAGCAAAGCATAAGCAATAAACCCGGGACTGCCGGCTGTGGCTAAAGGTTCGAGAGACGCGGCAGTCATAAGCGAAACAACTGCCACAGGACCGGTTGCCAGCTGACGGCTTGAACCAAACAAAGCTGCAACCAACGGCGGCAGCAAGGAAGCGTACAAGCCGTAATACGCAGGCATACCAGCAAGCTGAGCATACGCCATTGACTGGGGAATAAGTACAAGCGCAACTGTTAGACCGGAGATAATATCGGCCCTTAATGCTGCATTGCTGTATTTATCAAACCAGCCTAAAAAAGGGAAAATTCGTTTAAGCATCAGATAAACACCTCTAATTTGATTTCAACATTCTACGAACGGACTCAATAAGTTCATTGAACAGAGCCCCAGCATCATAGAGGTTAAAATTTTTGAATCTCACCAAGCCATCGACCATCGTGAAAACAATGAGTGCACTTTTCCTAGGCTTCACATCGCCAATTGAACCATCTTCCTGCCCTCTCACAATTGCCTGCTCAAAAAGAGTAACCAGACAACTGTAAATATCCTCCAGATTCTCTCTGAACTCAGTCCTACTTTCTGCTAGCTGATATATAAAAAGCCGATGCAGAAGAAGGAATTGATGTTCCATTCGTCCAGCGAGGAGAAGATAAAAGACAACGACCTCTTCCATCATTTCCATTCCGGTTTTGAATTCGCGCTCTTCCATATGTGCATTGAATTCTTCCAGAATGCTGTCCCTTGTCGCAGATAAAATAGTAAGAAGCAGTTGCTCCTTATTTTTAAAATGATAAAAAATTGTCCCTTCAGCTGCTCCGGTCATGCTCGCAAGTTCACTCATTGAAGTATCAGCAAACCCTTTGTTTGCGAAAAGCACGGTAGCCGCTTCCAAAATAGCAGCTTTTTTTTGGGACATTTTAGTCATCATTCCTCCATTTAGAAAAAAACTGACTGAGCACTCAGTCGGAAACTAGACATTATTCTGCATCAAATCCTGTGTCAATACGTTAGCTGCATATTTTCTTGCTACTCGGTTGCCTATTACGCCATTAAATACAGCGTTTACTAAATATTTCAGAACTTAAGAGTTTATGATATTTTTTTCACATAACATGATTATTTTGATTTAATTATCGAAATAAAAATTATTTTATTCAAAATTGTAGCATGAATTTTAAATTTTCATCGAGTCTTTGTTCCATTATGGACAATAATATTTACTTTTCAATTTTATCAAAACGAAACTTGACGGTTATGCACCTGAGGTCTAGCGATAGTACAAGATTAGCACAGGACTAGTTGAATTATTACAACCTATTATATTCAGCTTCCTCCCCCAAAAACCTAACAAAATTGACTTTTTTAAAATTGAACTTTGCCCAACAGTTCACAGTTACTAATATTTAATTAATTAAAGGAGAAACACGTGTTCAAGTTAGATTATGTCACCCCTGAAAAGGCCGAAGGAAGTATCAAAGAAGCATACTCGATATTCCCACCACAAATGGGAATTCCGACTCAAATTCAGATGTACAGCGTAAGCCCTGCTTTACTGACAAACCTTGTTAGCGGAATTAAATACTTTGCCAGCCATCCTAAACTTACTTTTCCTATGCTCACAGCCATTCGCCTGATGTCTGCACATGAATTATGCTATGACTATTGCGTGGGTCTTAATTTAAAGATTCTTAAACTGGCAGGAATGAATGAAAGTGAAATTAATTCACTACTTGGAGACATGGAAGAAATTCCATTTGAGGAAAATGAAAAAATTCTTCTAAAACTGGTACAAAAAGTTATTAACGCGCCTAAATCTGTTACTGATTCTGATATGCAAAAATGTCGTGAAGCAGGATGGGCAGATTCAGATATTTTCGACGCGGCATATCAGGGAAGCATTTTAGCTGTTTCTGCTCGCCTGAGCTATGCTTTCGAGAAATAATTTATTTAATAGCCAACTATATTTTAATTGCAACAAAAAACCCTGAACTCGCAAATAACAAGTTCAGGGCTTTTTATTAAAAATTAAATACTTATTATTCAAAACTATTAAGGACTTCTCCAAGGATTTTTAGATAATCTTTAACCATATCCGGCATAATATCACCCATATGCCCTATCCTGAATATCGGGGATTCTCCCTGCTCTTGCAGTTCCTTATTAATTTTTCCATATCCTGGATCAAACAGATACCCATAACCGCGCATGAGTTCTTTCACCTCTTTTAAGCGATCGATTGTCATGTAGGCAGGAGTTTTAACAGTAGTAAGGCTTGGAGAGCGGTAACCTTCCTGAGCAAAAAGTTCATATCCTTCCATCTCAGCGACCCAATCATGAGAAATTTTACGCATCTCCTCATGTCGCTTAAACCTTACTGAAACTGTTTCTGTATTAACAATGTAGTCTAATTGTACGCACATCTGATTGCTAAGAGTCCCACTTGGAGTGGTCAAAGTCTGGCACAGCTTCGCTTTTTCAATTTGAGCCAGAATGTCTGTTGTGTATCCCCTGCTCTTTACTCCAGCAGCCTTTTCAAGAGTTTCATCATTAACATAGCCGATACCGAATCCTGCCGGAAGCCCAAGTGATTTCTGAGTGGAGGTACAATACATTAAAGGACGGGCTTCACTAATAGTCGAATCAGTTCCGCCGAAAATACTTACGCCGTCAACAATAGCATATGCACCGTGAGCTTTGATCATTTTGCAAACAGCAACAACATCATTAATAACACCTGTTGATGTTTCATTATGAGTAAAAGTCACCACTTGAGGATTATGCGTAATCAATGATTCTTCTAGAACTTTAAGATCAATGGCTTTACCATATGGAAATTTAAGCGAAACAAGGTTCTTGCCATTAGCAGCAGACAGCTTTCCGTAAAGATCCCCGAATGCTCCTACCGAAACATTGAGAACTTTATCAGTATCTGAAACAAGTGAGCGAACTGAAGCTTCGAGTACATTTGTTCCAGACCCATTAAATATGATAGGAGTATATCCTTCAGGGTTGCCTGCAATAGTCATAAGATTGCTCATGATAGATCCAAAACGCTTGATGTTTTCAGAATCACGATGACCGAACTCAGGCAATAAAGCGGCCTTACGCACTTCCTCACGCAGCATAATAGGTCCGGTAATGAACAGTTTCAGCTCAGCAAAATCATCTCCAATCATATCTGCATCCTCATTTCAGCTATATATTTAAATGATAATCAAACTGTAAAAACAAATTATAGAAGCAGAATATTCTTTTAGTTTACCCCTGCATGTCAAGCTTTTACATAGCTTCATCTTTACAACCACTCAAAGAGTACCTATCAATATACAGATAATAAGTTAAAAAAATTAAAAAGACTCTCAATAGAGACTTGCATTTCATCAAAGCGGCCCCTATATTTCCTTTTTTTTCTTCACCCCGGCAGTTCTGCCTTAGACTACAAAAACTTCACGGTAAGATATTATGCCTCAATTAGGTCCACATATTTCTATTGCATCCGAAGCCCTGCTTTCGCGAGTACTCGGCCTAAATCCTTTTGATTTTAACGGCTGGCCTGAAAATGTCCGCACACTTGCTGAAAGCATTGCCGCGGAACTTTTTCTAGTACGATACAACCCGTTCATAGACCCGGAACTGGTTCGCAAAAGCGTTTCAAGAAACCTGACCCTTGCCCGCCCGACCCTGTCCGGAGAATATCCGCAAAGATTAACCCATGCGGTAGAAAATTTCTGGCTCAAGCATGATGCGGACATTGAATTCAGAGAGAGACTTCTTGAAAAACTCAAAGAAATTCTACCTGACGAAGGCATCAGCACGGAGCCTGACAAACTGGTACAATCCGCAACCGATGCAACTGACTTAAGAATTGAACTTCCAATCGCAATGCTTTTCCCGGAGGACACCCAGCAAGTTCGCGCAATTGTCCGTCTGGCAAATCATATGCAGTTCGGCATTATTCCCCGCGGTGGCGGAACCGGCCTGACAGGCGGAGCCATTCCGGCAATGGAACGTATAGTTATCCTCTCGCTTTCAAAATTCAAAAAGATTTTAAGTGTTGATACAGAAGCACTCACCCTCTGCGCTCAATCCGGCGTAATAACCCTCGACGCAATCAACGCGGCAGCAGAAAAAAACACTCTCTTTACAGTTGACCCTGCTTCAAAATCAGCTTCATCAATCGGTGGTAATATTTCAGAAAACTCAGGCGGACCTTTCGCCTTTGAATATGGTTGTACAATTGACAATATTCAAAGCTACAAAATGGTTATGCCCAAAGGTAATCTGATAGAAGTTCGCCGTAAGGATCACCCCCGTCATAAGATATTTGTTAATGAGTCTGCTACTTTTGAAGTACTTGATGAAAAAGGCGACCTTCTAGACACACTGGTTCTTTCTGCTGATGAAATCCGCAGCCCGGGACTTGGAAAAGATGTTTCCAACAAATTCCTCGGAGGTTTACCCGGTGTGCAGAAAGAAGGTGTGGACGGCATCATAACTGAAGCATGTTTCACCCTTTATCCACAGCCTAAAAGTTCCCGCACACTTTGCCTTGAATTTTTCGGACAATCTATGCGTAATGCAATGATGGTCATTAAAGACGTAGTAGCACTGCGCGACACAATTCGTGAGGAAGGAGATCTCGTAAAGATTTCCGCCCTTGAAGAATTCGGACCGAAATATGTTCAAGCTATCAAATACATCAAGAAATCTGAAAAATATGAGGGCGACCCTATTTCTGTCCTCCTGCTTCAGCTTGATTCTGATGATGCGGATGCTCTACAAACAGCTGTGGATAATATCCTCGCTATTGCACAACCATTCGATTCTGTAGACATTTTTGCAGCTCGTGACGACAAGGAAGCAGAATTATTCTGGGAAGACAGACACAAATTGTCCGCGATTGCAAAACGTACATCCGGCTTTAAGGTCAATGAAGATATCGTTATCCCGCTTGAAGTTATTCCAGACTTTTCGGATTTTCTGGAAAATCTAAATTTAATTTATCTAGCTAAAATTTATCGCCGCTCCTTGCTGGCTGTAAAAGAACTATCCGGATTCCCAATTGAAGAGCCTAAAGTTGAACTAGCTCTGGAAAGAACTACTGGCATTCTCAAAGGAAAAATAAACGGTGCGGACCTTGGCGATCAGGAACTCGAAAGTCAAGTTCACTATCTTTTTCAAGAACTTCGCGAAGAATTCCCTAAACTGGATTCTAAAATCAGCAAGATTTTCCAGAAACTTAAAGATCAGCGGATCGTCATTGCAAACCACATGCATGCCGGTGACGGGAACTGTCATGTAAATATTCCGGTAAACTCAAACGACCCGGAAATGCTGCACAGTGCTCACGAAGCTGTTGATGATGTTTTCAAAAAAGTTCTTGAACTGAACGGTGAAGTTTCCGGTGAACACGGAATCGGCATTACTAAAATTGAATACTTAACTGACGAAAAAATTGCTGCGATCCGGAAATACAAAGAAAAAGTAGATCCGCTGAATATTCTTAACCCAGGAAAGCTTACTCGCAGAGAACTTCCATCTGACTCCTATACCTTCTCTTTCAACAGACTTATCAACGATCTTGATAAAACTGCGATCAAAGATAAAGAACATCTGATTGAACTCCTGCGTAATATTCAGACTTGTACCCGTTGCGGAAAATGTAAGCAGGTCTGCGCAATGTACTACCCTGAACAGGGGCTTATGTATCACCCGAGAAATAAGAACATTGCTCTTGGCGCACTGATCGAAGCTATTTACTATTCTCAGGTTCAGCGTGGTGAGCCTTCTCCTGAGCTTATGACAAGGCTCAGAAAAATTATGGAACACTGTACCGCTTGCGGGAAGTGCACTTCAGTATGCCCTGTTAAAATTGATTCAGCCGGAGCTGCACTGCAAATCAGGAGTTTCCTCGAATATAAAGGAACAGGCGGTCATCCACTTAAGAACATTGCCCTTGGTTTTGTTTCTAAAGACCCAAATAGCAGACTGCCCAAAGTTGCTAAATTTTTATCCCTTTCAGCTTCACTACAAAGTAAAGCTTTAGGGCTTGTCCCCGGACACTGGCGTAGACGCATGGAATCTCCCATACTGCAGAGCAAAACACCCGCTATGGATTTCAAAAATCTTAGCGAAGACTTGTCACTTGATATTGCGTCAATGTTCATGAACAATTCTTCCAATCCAGACAGTGTTTTCTACTTCCCAGGATGCGGAGCCAGCCTGTTCTCCAGAAATATTGGAATGGCTACACTTTACTTACTGCTTAAATCAGGCGTCAACGTTGTTATGCCATCTAAGCACCTATGCTGCGGATATCCGCTACTTTCCAGTGGATGTGTAGAAGCTTACAATACCAACCGCCATCGCAACATAAGTGACATTCAGTATAAAATAGCTAAAGCACACATAGCTGGGATGGACATTTCTACCATCATTACTGCATGTGGAACATGTCGCGAATCCATTGAGTCTTATGACTTTACTCAAGGCGTTGGCAAAAAATTAAAACACTTTGACGCTGTGCAATATCTTCTGACCAGTCCAGGTAACCTTGATTTCCATGGTTTACCGGCCAATGAAGAAGTTGTTTACCATGCATCATGTCACACTGAGTGGACAGACATTCCGAAATCAAAAGCTCCTGCTATTTACAAACAGGCACTTGAATCAATCCTCGGCAGCAAGATAACTCTCTCACCAGGGTGCTGTGGAGAATCTGGACTCGGAGCAATTTCAAGTCCTGCAATCTACAACAAACTGCGCGACCGTAAAAAAGACCAGCTCGAGCATGATCTTCACGGTCAGAGCAAAAAAACTCCGGTTCTTGTAGGGTGTCCTTCTTGTAAAGTCGGAATCAAGAGGAACATGGCAACACTTAAAAAGCACAACAGAGTTCTACATACCATTGAATACATTGCAGAACTTAGCGGAGGACCTAAGTGGCGCAAGGAATTTAAAAAAATGTTTGAAAAAGCCCAAAGATCAGACGGAATCGTCTATTTAAAACCATGAAAACTATAGGCATAGATTTCGGAACCAAACGCATAGGGCTTGCTTTGACTGACGCGGAAGGTATTTTAGCTTACCCGTTCAAAGTACTTAACAAAACTACCCGCGACGCAATGTTTTCCGAACTTCTTGAAATATTTGCAACAGAAAAGGTCGATGAGATTGTCATCGGCCTTCCTCTTTCACTTGAAGGAGAGGACACCTTAACAACCCGTCAGGTCCGCAACTTTGCGGCCTCGTTGGAAAGGCGTACAACTCTCCCCATACATCTCGTCGATGAAAGATTAAGCTCAATAGCTGCTGAGGATGAACTCAAGGAGGCAGGACTTTGGAACAGAAAAGGAAAGAAAAATCTGGACAGCCAGGCCGCAAAAATAATTCTGGAAACGTGGCGGGCAAGGGCTTAGTTCTGCGATTTATACTTCCTTCGCTGGCTATAGCCTGCATGGGGTTGATGATTGCAGGTTCGTGGTTCATTTACAATTCATGGGAATTTCTCAATATTCCTCCTGAAAGTGAAGGAAGAGAAATTTTGTTTACAGTCACTCCAGGGCAAACACTCTGGACAATTTCAGCTAGTCTGGCTGAAAAAGGACTTGTTTTAGACTCCAAAAGATTTCGTAAACTGGCGCAGGCGGAAGGTCAGGAAAATAAGCTTAGAGCCGGAGAATTTAATCTTTGTACCAACATGACTGCGCCGCAGGTTTTAAAAACTCTGACTACCACATCCGGTATTTTACATAAATTTTCAGTTCCTGAAGGACTTTCATGGTGGAATACTGCCGAATCAGCCGATAAATCCAAACTGACCACATATGCTGAATTCAAAGATGCAGTTTTCAACCATGAGCTATTAGCTAAATATTCTATCCCGGCTGATAACGCAGAAGGATATCTATTCCCTGAAACGTACCTAATGACCAATCCGAAAAAAGATTCCGGCGTAACACTTGTTGAAACAATGCTTAAAGAATTCCGTACTGCGGCAACAAAAGCTTGGAACGGAACACTCCCATCACCTGAACAGATTCATAGAACTGTCATACTAGCCTCGCTGGTAGAAAAAGAAACCGGCGTTGCTTCTGAACGCAGACGAATTGCAGGAGTCTTCGCCAATAGGCTTAAACGCGGCTATCTATTGCAAACTGACCCTACTATAATTTACGGGCTAGGCGAAACATTTGACGGTAATATCCGGAAAAAACATATTACCGACAAGAACAACCCTTACAACACATACCAACACCGGGGACTCCCACCTGGTCCTATATGCTCACCTGGGCTTGAATCACTGAAAGCAGCTATAAATCCGGAGAAAAATAATTTTCTATATTTTGTAGCAAAAGGTGACGGATCTCACTATTTCAGTAAAAATTTAAATGAGCATAACAAGGCTGTCAGAAAGTTTCAGCTTCACCGAAACAGAAAAACTTACAGATCGTATAATACTAAATAAGTTTAAAATGATTACAAAAAAAATCCCGCACGGTTCTACCGTACGGGATTTTTATCTCTTATGAAACTTGTGTATCAAATATCAGCCCGCGCATCAGCCTCTGTCTCATACATAGAGGCCATGGTGCTTATACCCATTGAGTGAAAGACAGATTGAAAATTATCCGACAGCCCGGCAATATAAAGTTTGCAATTATGAGAGTAAGCTTTCTCAATTCCTTTAATTAAAGAATCCATGCCGCCTCCGTTAATTGAAGACTTTTCCTGAAATATCATTAGAATTTCTTTACAATCACTATTTATGGCTTCTGCAAAGATATCATTTATAAGTCCATCTGACTTTGAAGTAAGACTCCCCATTACACTTATAACAGTAACATCACCTTCAAACGTGAGTTTAACTTCATCTCTTTTACTAAGAACAAAAGCCCGCCTTTCTTCCGAAAGCTTCAGAGCCTTTTCAAGGTCTTCACGCTTCACAGGCTTGTTTAAAAAATCAGTTGCATCGAGGTTCAACGCCTTAATTGCGAGCTCCATGTCTCCGTGACCAGTTATAACAATCACCTCAGCTTCAGGAGACATAGCTTTAATTTTACCCAGAACCTGCAAACCATCCATGCCGGACATTTTGATGTCAGTCATTACTAAGTCAGGGTTTTCAGCAGCAAACAACTCTATTCCTACTTCACCGTTTTCAGCAATCAAAACCTCATGACCATAGACTGAAAGCAACATCTTAAACATACTTAAAGTTGCTTTTTCGTCATCAATCACCAAAATCTTACTCACACTACCTCCTGCTAAAAACCGAGTTCACTGTGTCTTAATCTTCATCACCGGCAACAGGAAAAGAAATTATAAAAGTTGCCCCTTTATCAGCCTCACTTTCAATATCAATTCTGCCCTTATAATCACGCACTATGCCATATGTAATGGCCAGCCCCAAACCCATTCCATATCCTACTTCTTTGGTACTAAAAAAAGGTTCAAAAATTTTATTCTTTACCTCTTCGGTTATACCGACTCCTGTATCTGAAATTCTAAGACAAACTTCTGAATTTTTTTTATAAGTTTTAATTTTAATATATTCTTCACATTTTGTATCAAGGCTGTCACGTTTCTCAGAAATAGCGTCGCGACCATTATTGATAAGGTTAAAAAAAACCTGCTGCAATCTATTATCCTGAGCAATAATCAAAGGTAAATTACTTGCTAAATCAACTTTAAAAATAATATTTTGCAATTCAAACTGTCTAGTCACCAGAGTAAGAACACTACGCAACGGATTATTTATATCCAATTTATCTGTTTTAAAATCCGCCTTACGCCCGAAAGCTCTAAGTGCATTTATAATTTCCGCAGCTCTATCAACCTGTGTACTGACTTCTCTCGCAACCTCACTAAGCTGAGTAGCTGGAATGTCGCGCCCCAGTTCAGCCATAAGTGCCAGAAATTCACTACCCATTTTAATAGCATTAAGCGGCTGGTTGACTTCATGAGCCATCCCGGCCGACATCTCACCTAATGATTTCATCTTAGCAGCCTGTACCAGCTGTGCATCCTTTTCGATAATCTCGGTAATATCCGTAATTGCAACAATCATGGAGGGACTGCTTTTATACGAAATAGGACATGCATGCATATTCACATAAACAGGATTACCGTTCTTTTTTAAATGAAGTATTTTGGGATAATAAATACATCCGGCAGGTCCGCCATACTCTTCAAAAGCTTTAATGCATTCAAGGTTTGATTCAGGACCGAGACGTAAAAATTCTTCGCCAATAAGTTCTTCTTTCAAATAACCATACAGTTCACTGACTCTTGGGTTTGTATCCAAGATTGTAAAATCAGAGCAGGAAACAACTAGGATCGGGTCAGGCCCGCTGTCAAACATGGATTTATATTTCTCTTCCGATTCCCGCAGACGTCGCCGATACAATTTAATCGACCAGACCATATTCTTAAAACTATCCGCAAGCTGAACGACTTCATCACCTTGGCGCTTTATGTAAAAATGACAATTTTTACAGTGTTGCAAATTATGTTTATTATCAGGATCATTAGAGTTTACAAACAAAGCCTGATCAAAATGCCAGCAAGGAAAATCCGTATTCTGATATACAGGACACTGAGAAGCATCCCAGCCGTTGCCGCTTGAGAGCATATCAAGGCCGATATCAAAATTTCCGCGTGAGAGCTCATCTGAAACACGTGTAAGCTTTGCAACAGGGCTGGCAATATACTTAGCAAGCATATGACTGATTATGAAAATGATGATAACAACACCGGAAATAAAACCTAAAAAAGTTATACGTAAAGTCGAAACAAGTTCATCAATATGAACTTTACTAAGCCCGACATGCACAGTCCCGACACGATACAAACCTTCTTTGATCGGAACAGCTATATCATAAGCCGAACTTTTGCCGAAATCTATTAAACGGACAGACTTTGATTCATGCTCCGTGACAATGTTTGCCTCGGCTAATTTTGCAGGAAAAGGAGTTGTTAAGGTATGG
Organism: Desulfovibrio sp. UCD-KL4C; assembly: GCF_006210265.1. Classification (NCBI taxonomy): domain Bacteria; kingdom Pseudomonadati; phylum Thermodesulfobacteriota; class Desulfovibrionia; order Desulfovibrionales; family Desulfovibrionaceae; genus Desulfovibrio; species Desulfovibrio sp. UCD-KL4C. The sequence goes on along the minus strand of NZ_VCNC01000001.1, from coordinate 936,227 downwards.
CATAGGACGTTTCCATCTTTACCGAGCACAAAAATATAAGTTATCAACTCCTTACGTTCCCCGAGAGTAGCTTCGTCAAAGACTAAACTAAGTAACTGCGGATATTTTTTATCAAGAATAAATCCGGCTCCACGCTCAGCAATTGAATGGGCAATAGCAACACCGCGCATTTCAAGTTCTGTAGTCAGCGACGACACAAGAATACCTCTTGCCAGAAGAGCAATCACGGCGCTGAGCATTAAAATCACGCCCAAAGTGGAAAAGAAAAATTTATTTTTCAGACTTAAGTTGGAAAAGCTTTCCATCAGTCAAGACTCCGACGAAGTTCAGCCCAATTATCCATGGCTATAAACTGCCCATTATGAAAACGGGTAAAATAAATCTTATCCATTCCCTGATGATCACTACTGCCAAATGAAATCGTAACCCCGGGATCAATCTCAAATTCGTTCATTGATTCAATGGCCTTAATAAATTTTTCCCGAGTCAGGTCAGGCCCTGCGCGTCGTAAACCTTCAACAAGGACTCTTGCATTAAAAAAGCCCTCAAGTCCGACTAGAGTCGGAATCTCATCAGGATACGATTTTTCAAATGCCGCAACATAGTCAGCAGCATCAGACTGCATAGGATCAGCTACAGAAGTAAACGGTGGAACCACCTGTGACATAAGCAGAGTAACTTTGTTATCATTTCCAAGATTGCGTGCAAACTCTCTGGCCCCCATAAAAGAAACTGTATAATATACAGGATGGAGTCCGCTCTTCCTCAGTTCAGTAATAAATTTTATGCATGGATCAGTTGTACCGATAAGAAAAACAGCCTCTGCCCCGGAATTCTTAATGCGAGCAACACCATCGCTTACATCAAGAGAGCCTCGAGTGTACGACCCTCGTGCTACAGGTTCAAGCCCCAAATCTTTCAATGCAAGCTCTGTCCCTGTAAGACCGTCAAAACCGAATTCATCATATTGATAAAAAACAGCTATTTTAGTCAGCCCCAAGTCACGAACCATATGACTAACCGCTTCTTTTGTTTCCTGATAATATGAAGGGCGGATATTAATAACATATCGGTTAAATGGTTTTCGTAAAGCATTTGCACCAGTAAACATCCCAAGCAACGGGATATGGGCACTGGCTATCAATGGTAAAACTTTAACAGTTGTAGGAGTCCCTACATACCCGAACAAAGCAAAAACCTTATCCTTAATAATTAACTGCTGAGTATTTATAAGACACTTAGGAGGATCATACGAATCATCGTACGAAATAAGCTGAAGCTTCCTGCCGTAGACTCCACCTTCTGAATTAACGCTATTAATATAGGCAAGCGCCCCATGCAAAGTTTGTGTGCCAAGATAACTGGCATGTCCTTCAAGCGCCAGTGATGAACCTAAGATAACTTTATCAGGGAAAACACCAGGATTTTTGTCTTCATGCACTTTTACATAAACACTTCTGTCGCAAGCAAAGAGCAGTAACAATACTAATAAGAAAATACGCTTCATTACTGCTTTCCTTTCTTTGTTTGAGCGAGATTCATAGCCATAACAGCCTGCCCCTTAAACAAAGTACTACGTTTACGTGGAGGAATCTTAACACTGCGCAAAAATTGAAAACTAAGACGAAGCATTCCCTGTCCGGCTGCTTTTGCAGCGCGAACTTCACAATAGATAAGATGAGGATCAAAAGTCTTTCTAGAAGGTTGATAAATAAGCATGCATAATAAGACCTTATCATTGCGTGATAACATATCCCCGCCATCACGCACTGAACCTAAAAAAGCAATTCCGCCTTTCGATATATCTAAAACCTGCGGAATCTTTGACGAGACCTCAACTTTCATCCGATTATCAATAATAATTTCAGGTTCCATATTATCCAAAAGAAATTCTGCATCAAAATCATCATCCTCAAGACGCCAGATTTTAATTTTTATATAACGCTGATCTGCAACTTTTCTTCTGGAAAAAGCCCTGCGACGTATAAACCCGAATGCAGATGTACGGGTAAGAACAGCTTCACCGACTACTGATATATCTTTAACAATAGCGACAAATGCATTAATTTTCTTCTTGTCCTTTTTCAACTCTGCAAAAATACACTTTACAGTTACTCCGGAAGTCAACAAAGAATCAGTCACAATATCTTTAATTTTTACGGTAATATCCAGTCCTTGAATATCAATAACGTTTACAACTGCTGCAAGTGTTCTCTGACCGGATCTATCTATAGACACATCAAGCGTCTGTGTGGTTTTTACAAGCCAGTCCAAAACATTTTTATCATTAGAAATTTTTCCATTACCTTTAACACTTGGACTTTTGCCTTCGGCACTGACAACTTTTCCACCTTTCATTAATTTAACAGACTGCATGTGAAGCGGAGGTAAAGATTTATAAAACTCTTTAATAGAGGACAGCGGTTTATACTTCCGCCAAAGCACAACGAATATAGCAATTGAAGTCCCTAAAGCGATTAGCCACAAAAATATTTTTACAGGCTCAGGAATATCTGGAAAAATAAAAAATGAGGTTTTAACAGATTCAAGAAATCTGGAATCAACTTTACTTTGCATCATACTACATTCTCAGCTTAATTATTAAAAACGTTGTTATATTTTCAATTTATCAACAATACGGCATGTTAGCTAAACCATACCATTTTTTAACTAATGCATTGTAATTACTTATATTGCAGCAAAAAAACAATAATTTAAACTTTAGCAGAACTACCTCTTGCCGATGAGGATTACAATATGTAAACATAAGATTAATAAGACAACAAAAGGAGAACTTATGGCTGGAAAAATTCTAGTTGTGGATGATGAAGTTCACATCAGAATGCTTTTAGAACAAACGCTAGAAGAACTGGAAGATGATTACGACATTGAACTTCTAACAGCTGAAAACGGTGAAGAAGGACTCGACCTAATTCGCTCCGAGCGTCCGGATTTAGTATTACTGGACATAATGATGCCATACATCAACGGCTATGAAGTATGTCAAGAAGTTTGCAAAGACCCTGACTTATCCTCAGTTAAGATAATACTTTTAACGGCAAAAGGGCAAGAAGTCGACAGAAAGCATGGCTTGAATCTCGGAGCAGAAAGATACATGACCAAACCATTCGATCCAGATGAGATCATAGCAGTTGCAAAAGAAATACTAAAACTTGATCAATGATCAACGCCATGAATACCAGCATCAAACCGAAAATACGATTAAAGCGATTTATCAGGCCAAAAAAGCTGAAAGTTTTTTTTGAAAAAGCGGCAGCACTACTCCCTAAAAATTCACTATTATGCGCTTATATTGACGACACTCCGGTTTTTTGTGCGGACCCATCGATTTACCCTTTTGAAAAAACAATCTTCACTACAGTCGTTAACGATGCAAATGAAAATCTACGCATAGGTGTTTCACTTCAAAATTTCTCTGAATTATCTGAAAAAGAAATTAATCAGATCAAAGCAGTTCTTGAATTTACCTCATATTCCATATCAGCTCACATTGAATCGGAAAAGGCAAGACGCCTTATTGGAGAGGAGACCCTTTCTAAGTATCGAGAACTATCCATATTACACAGATCTATAGTTGAACTTAACAACTCCCCAAAGCTTAAAGATGTTATTAAAGCTCTGATTAAGGAATGTAAAAGTTCTAAGATCCCTGCTGAAATGGGCGTAGTATATCTACCAGAAGAGGATGGCTTCACTGTTTTTGACAGCTTCGGTGCTGATAGTGCAGAAATTTTCGAAGAATTGATAGGATGCTCACTTTTTACGGATATCATCACAAGCCTGCACGGTGAAATACTAAACGATGCTGAACAAGACCATCGCTGTGAAAATAAACTTTGCGGCAACATAAGATCTATACTTATCATGCCCATCCCTTCTCCTAACCTTTGCGAAGGTATGCTTGTCCTGACATCTAAGCATGCTAATGCTTTCAACGCTGCCCATCTGAAACACGTTTACACTCTGGCGTCTGTCGCAGGAATTTCTATAAGCAACGCATATAATTTCGAATCTATCAGAGTCCTTATGGATGCACTCCTTAAAGCTCTGGCAGAAGCAATTGATGCGCGAGACCCGTTCACAGCAGGTCATTCGGAAAGAGTCGCTCACCTAGCAATTTCTTTTGCACGCCTTATTTCGCAAGAGGGTAACCTTTTTAATGAAACGAAATTCACAGATGAACAACTACGCGAAATTTTTTATTCTGGAATTCTTCATGACATCGGGAAAATAGGCATTAAAGAATATGTGCTTACTAAAAAAAACCGCCTTCCCAACTCGATACTTGATATAATTGGCATGCGCATGAAACTCTTCGGTATACACCATCACAAAGAATGGGAAGATGACTACAACAGAGTTAAACAGATAAATATATCCCTCAGCCCTGAGCAGGATGATCTGGATTTTATCCATAATATCAGCGAAATTAAATTCAACATTAATGGCGCAAATATTCAATTACTGCAACCTGAGGAACAAAAAAGTCTACTTATTCAAAAAGGCAACCTTACTCCAGAAGAAAGACGTGAAATTGAACGTCACCCTGCTGAAAGTAAGAGAATTCTAGAACATATTCCATTTCACGAAGATTTGGCGCAACTCTTGACTATTATTTGTCAACACCATGAACGACTTGACGGTTCTGGGTATCCAGCCGGAATTAAAGGTAATGAAATACTCATTCAAAGCCAAATATTAGCAATCGTAGATATTTATGATGCGATAACTCAAGAACGCCATTATAAACCTGCAAAGCCTCAAACCCGAGCTCTACAGATTCTAAAACAAGAAGCTGCAGAAGGAAAACTGGACAAGCATCTGGTCAATTTTTTTATCGATAACATTCTAGAAATTTTAGAAGGTTCTAAATCGATTAATCTTGACCGTCCTATATCACCAAGATTCTGTAAAATTCACAGAAACAATTTAAACTGATCTGACAGAACGAAATGCCTGTATATAGAGAACAGTTCGCAAAAAGGCAGTAACTATCGTCAGAAAGCGACTACAACTCATAGGATTCCGTTATGAAGAAAATTCACGTCAAGCATATATTATTCCCAGCTATACTTATTATTTTTTACCTAACCACAACAGTATATGCCCAAAAAAGTGCTCTCCCCAATAAACCCATACTCCTTGGAATGTCTGCCGCCTTTACAGGGCACAGCAAAGGGCTTGGGATAGAACTTTTCAGAGGATCACAAGCCTATTTCAATCAGGTAAATGCAAACGGAGGGATTAACGGTCACAAAGTTGTTATCAGATATTACGATGATGGATACAACCCTCTTCCAGCTATTCGCAACACTATCAACCTGATTGAAAGGGATAACGTCCTCTGCATGTTCAACTATGTGGGAACTCCCACTGTGACACGAGTTCTTCCTGTCATTAAGCACTTCAACACCGATAAACCGCTCTATCTGTTCTTCCCCTTCACAGGCGCGCAGCCGCAACGCGAATACCCATATAAAAAATATGTTTTCAACCTGAGAGCATCATACAGACAGGAAACATGGGGACTGGTACATAATCTTTTTATGATAGGCCGCAGAAGAATTGCAGTGCTATATCAGGCAGACGCATATGGTAGAAGCGGATGGGAAGGAATTAGAAAAGCTCTTACTGAAAAAAACCTGCGTATTGTTGCAGAAGCAACCTACAGAAGAGGAACTGACTTTAAAAGTTCCATGGAAGAGCAGGTTAAAATACTCGCAGCAACACAACCAGATGCAATCATCTCAATCGGAACGTATGAAGCATGTGCAGCTTTTATAAGAGATGCCAGAGATGCGGGATTGAATATTCCAATATGCAATTTATCTTTTGTAGGCAGCGAAAACATGTTGCATCTTTTAAACGGTCTCGAAAAATCAACCGGTAAAAAATACACCGAAAACCTTATCAATACTCAAGCCGTTCCAACTTATGAAGACACTTCCCTTGCAGCCGTACGCGACTACAGAAAAGTAATGTCTGAAAATCCTCCAGCTCCACCTGAAGAGTTTGCTAAAGACTATAATCCTTTGAAATTCAGCTTCATCAGCTTTGAGGGCTACCTAAATGCAAAAGTAATGTCGATAATCCTTGAGCGCATGACGGAAAGTCCTAAGAAAACAAGCCTTTACTCTGCAACATTATCAATAAAAGACCTTGATATCGGACTCGATGCCCCAATCAGCTTTAGCCGAGGCAAGCATCAAGGTTTTGATAAAGTATACTATACAACCGTTTCAGAAGGACAATTCGTACCTCTTACAAATTGGAATAGGTGGAACAAATGAAGATGAGAATGTCTAAAATTTTTAAAACTACTCTGCTTCTCAACTTCGTTCTGTTCGGTGTAATATCAATATCAATGTCACTGGTCTCAGCACTGACGCTATACAATCACATGACCGATGAATACGTAAGCAAAGGACAGGCTATCGCCAGCAGCATTGCCAGTTCAAGTGTGGAAATTCTGCTTAACCGTGATTCTTCGACAATCCAGTCAATGATAGATCAGTTCAAGGCCATTGATGGAGCTGCATATGTGTATGTTCAGGATGAAAACGGCGATATCATTTCCCATACATTTGTACCACGCGTCCCGGAAATTTTAATGCATAGCCATTCACATCCCAAAGAATTTTCAATTAGAGAAATTGATCTTCCTAAATTTGGAAAAGTGATTGATATTACCAAGCCCATTCTTGCCGGGATGGCTGGCTATGTACATGTCGGAATGGATAAGGAACTGATCACCAAATACGTATGGATAGCAATTGCAAAATTACAAGTTGTAATGTTTTTCATTTTCTGGGGCAGCGTATGGCTGTTGTATATGAATGTTAAACGTATCTCAGAGCCTCTGAACAAGTTGACCGAATATGCCCGTAAGCTATCAGACCATGATTTTTCTGCTTCAATTGAAATAACTTCCAAAGACGAAATAGGCCTTCTTGCAGGAACAATGCAAAACATGGCCAGTGAACTAACCACACTTATTGCCGGACTTGAACGGGCTGTGACGAATGCTACGAGTGAATTACAAGACACTCTTACTTATTTGGAAGTTATTATAGACAATCTTGCTGACGGATTGTTGGTTATTGATATATCTGGGAAAATTTCTCTAACAAACCATGCTCTTGCAGAATTATTCGGTCTTGAAGGACAGGATGTTATCGGAAAAGATGTAAAATATTTTTTCACGGAAGAAATGAAACACCTTTTTAATTTAGTAAAAGGTTGTAAACAAGAAATTTACAGTTCCGAAATAATTCTACCTAACCGCACGATTGCCAAAGCTGTAGCCACCCCGATTAATAAGCTAGACTCTGAAGATGATACAACTTTATGCCTTGGCGCTGTTATTCTGGTTAGAGATATCACATACGAAAAAGAAATCGACAATCTAAAAACAGACTTTATTTCCACGGTCTCACATGAACTGAGAACCCCTATGACTTCAATCTTAGGATTCGCTAAAATCATTAATAAGAAACTAGAAAAAACTGTTTTTCCGCATTGTCAGACAACAGATATAAAAGCTCAAAGAGCTATGAATCAAATTCAGGAAAACATCGGCATTATAGTTTCTGAAGGAGAACGCTTAACCGAGCTTATTAACGATGTACTGGATATTGCGAAAATGGAGTCCGGTAAAGTTGACTGGAAAAATATTTCTATAGATATAAAAGAAGTTCTCACAATTTCAAGCCAGACAACTAAACCGCTCTGGGAAAACAAGAACATTCTCATGCAAATTGATGTAGACGAGAATCTACCCGTAATCTTTGGTGACCACGACAGGATTATGCAAGTCATGGTGAACCTAATCTCTAATGCCTTAAAATTTACAAATTCAGGTTCTATCACCTGCTCCGCCCGTGACCATGGAGATGAAATATTAATAAGTGTGAGTGATACAGGAAGCGGTATTTCTGAAGCTGATCAAAAGAAAATTTTTGAACGCTTTAAACAAGTTGGTGACACTTTGACAGGTAAACCAAAAGGAACAGGACTTGGCTTGCCAATCTGTAAACAAATAGTTGAACATCATAGCGGACGTATCTGGGTAGACAGCAAGTTAGGTGAGGGAAGCTCTTTTCATTTCACGTTAGCAAAAGGAACACCTGAAATAGAAGTTAATCAAACTTCAGCACTAAACAAAATTAATTCTGCAGGTAGACGTTCTAACACTAACGACAGCCCGCTGATCCTTATAGCTGATGACGATCCAGCTCTTAACGAATTTTTATCACAAATCATTGAAGATGAAGGGTATAGAATAGTATCGGCAACAAATGGAATTGAAGCTTTAGAAATAGCGCGAAAGCAGCTTCCGCAGCTTATCACCATGGACCTAAAAATGCCGAGAATGGACGGAGCTGAAGCAATTAGACAATTACGTATGGACCCTTCAACCTGCCATATACCGGTAATTGTAATCAGTGCTCTTGCAGAAGGGCAGAAGGCAGGAGGTGATGTGGCTCTCATCAAACCGATTGACGACAAGCGTTTGATTGATACCATACACGGAATGTTACATGAAGATTTGATTATGACAGATCCCTGTATGGTCCTTGGGAAGTCCGAAACAGCACCTGTTAAAAATCTGCTGGTTATATGCCCTGGCAAAATCAATTACTGCACCCCATCAGAACTTTGGAACAGAATAGAACAAGGATTTAAAGGGATACTATTTGTGCCTGCTGAAATCAGCACAACACTGGATCTGGACAAGCTTTCAAGCATCCCGCAAGTACAGCTTGTTATTATACCGGACAACTGATATCCGTCCATCTATGGAAAGACCAGCACCATACGGAAGTAAAGGATACAGATCATGTGCCGCCTGTTTATGGACCGGACCGATTGAAGCCTTTGACTTGATTCCGGCTCTGATAGAAAGACTTGATCAAGTCCGCTGCCCTAATTGTGGTGCATTTCTGGAAACAGAAAACAACACATTCCAGACTGACACTTTAGAATTACCAAACGGATTCAGAATTATATCAGGCGGGCAGACGGGGGTTGATCGCGGAGCTCTGGACGCAGCTATTTATCTCGGAATCCCGCACACAGGCTGGTGTCCGAAAGGTAGGAAAGCCGAAGACGGCGTAATCCCAGATAAATATAATCTGAAAGAAATGGATACCGGCTCTTACTGGAAAAGGACAGAACAGAACGTTGTTGATTCAGACGGGACATTAATTTTTCCCGGAGAATGTGAATCCAAAGGAACGTCTTTAACCATAAAACTAGCAAAACGATACGGCAAACCGACAGCAGTCATCCCGCTGAGCTCACCACTTGCTCTTGAAACTTTCAGGGCTTGGGTAAGCTCTATGCACATAAAGGCACTCAATATTGCAGGCCCAAGAGAAAGCGGATGTCCAGGAATATGTTTAGCTACAAAGAACTTTCTCATCAAAGCACTAAGCTTTGCCGTTTGAAGAATTTACTTTAAACTCCACCGATTCAAGCAAACCGTGCAATAATCCGAAAAGGTACTTCGTAATTTCTGAGGCTTCACTCTTGGCAGCATGTTGCAGATCAAGCAACACCTCGGCATATGCATCAAATCCATATGTCAAAGCAGCCCCGCGTGAAGAATGAGCCTGTTCCTGTAATTTTACAAAGTCGCCGTCTTCAAAAGTTTTTTCCATCTCTGCTAATTCTTTAACAAGAGTATCAAGTAAAATCGGCACTAAATCTATTAATGCCGATTCAATAAAAACAATGTTTTCATTTTTCTTTGAATCGTTCACAAAGCTCTCGCTTATTACGTTAATTTATATCTTTAAAAATAAAACATTATTCTACACTGATAAATATCCATCTCGCCATTACTAAGGGATGAATTATCTCTTCCGCTGACATCGGCATGAATATAGTTACCGGCAACACGGGTGTGCGCATTCAAATACCAATTAAGAGCAACTCCGATGTTATCCTGAACTCCGCCTCGAACATCAGCGTGATAATCATTCAAATCAGCATGTGAGTACTGAGCAGCAATTTCTAAAGCTCCCCATGTTCCATTCAAGGGATTAAAAGGTTCTTTCGGGGTGATAGCTCCGAAAACAGCATTGGCAGATTTAAACGGCTTACTTTCTCCAGTGAGGATATAACCAACATCAACATGATAACCTGAAAAATATGCATTATTACGATCTTTTGTATTGAGATAAGCCGAAGTGTACTCACTTTGGAGCCAGAATTGATCCCAAATTCCTGCAAGCTCAAGGTTTACTAAATCCTGACTATACGCTGCTATAGAACCTGTTCCAGAAAGTTTTATTAACGAAAGATTGGATCCTGTAGTAGGAGAAAAACTCGTTTTCTGTGCGTCAGCATCAAGAAACTGGTGTGAATATCCAAGGCCGACATGAATCAGCTTTTTACCATCATCTTCAAGATATGGACGCCAGCCGATACGCCCTGTTAAATCCACCCCGTCATTATTATCCGTAAAGGCATTGTCGAGATAATTACATTTATTAAAGATACCAGCCGCAGCGTTAATCCTGTTATCAAAATATGTATTCTCAAATTGGATACCAAGGTTACGAGCCTGAGCAAAAACCGCAGACGGAGGATACTCCATCATGGTAGAACCTGTCCGGCCTCCCAAAACTGTCATTGAGAAAGGTTCTTTGAAATTACCAACTTTAATTTTTCCAAGGTAAGGAACATCTTTCACCTGTCCCCACAAATCAAGAATTTGACCACGCTTTCCGGCAATTTCATATTGAAAGCGAAATTCAAAACGATCATAAAGTTTTAAGCCGATATTAGGCTCAGCCCAACGGACTTCTTCTTTATGGTTCTGCACAGGGTCATAAACAGACCCGACTCTACTATCTTCACTAATTTGCGCCCAGTCGAAACTATAAAACCCACCGATTTTAATTTGAACGCTCTTATCTTCATTTTCCCACTTAAGACGATCAAGCCAAGACATTGTAATGATCTCATCTGCAATATCAGTTGTCTTAACCTGCTCTTCTGTCTGCGCGGCATAAACAGTCGGCACGAGTAAAAAAGTGACCATAATTACTATAAAATAAACAATACCTGTACCAATCACATTTGCCTTATTCATTACAATCCCCAAATAAACAAAAGTTTCTTTATAGAAGACCTAAAATTTTAAATTACATATCAGATTATATGATTTAAAAAAATTCGGCAAATCATTATGTTAATTTATAATAGCTTTGCATGTAACGTATTGGCCGACTTTTCACTTGACCTATTCCCCTTAAGGATTAACATATGAACAAATGATCACATGTTAACATTTAGAGGTTTTAATATGAATGACCATACCGACTCATGTTGCGGACATAATCCAAATCTTGATGCAGTAGATATTGCCAAAGGTAAGATGTGCTCCAAACAAACAATGGAAGATATTGCTGAAACTTTTAAAATTCTTGGTGAACCGGTAAGAATCACAATTTTACACGCACTCTCAATACGGGAGCTATGCGTATGCGACCTTGCGGAGATTTTAGAGATGAGCCATTCAGCTGTTTCCCATCAACTTAGAATTCTCCGCTCTGCCCGAATGGTTCGTTTTGAAAAGCAAGGGCGAAAAGCTTTATACAGGCTCGATGACAGCCACGTCGAAACAATAATTCAAACTGCGCTGGCACATCTTACAAACGAAGGATGCGTACCAGACAGGAGAGAAAAATGATCGATATTTTAACTAGAATTGTATTTGAGTCATGGGAAGTGCTGCTTCAATCCGCACCTTTCATACTTTTCGGATTTTTTATTGCAGGACTTCTCAAAGCATTTGTGGGACCGGAATTTATTTCTAAAAATTTAGGATCCGGCAAAACATCTGACATATTCAAAGCATCGCTTCTAGGTGTTCCCATTCCGCTTTGCAGTTGTGGTGTAATCCCAGCCGCAGCACAATTAAGACAACAGGGAGCAAGCAAAGGGGCCACAACCTCATTTCTGATTTCTACCCCGGAAACAGGCGTTGACTCAATAGCTGTAACATACGCACTGCTCGATCCGATTATGACAATATTAAGACCTGTTGCAGCATTTTTTACTGCCGTAATTGCTGGGATAATGGTTGATAGAGGTGAGAAAAAGAACGGACACACCTCTCCACTAATACCTGATGCGATTCTTTTTCAACATGACCATAATCACGGACACACTCATGACCATTCCCACGACAAAGAACAAAGCTGTTCAGACTCAAGTTGCTGCTCAGGTTGCGGCTGTGAAGAATCAGAAGCGCCTTCAACGTTCATGGGGAAAATTTCAAATGGGATGAAATACTCATTCGGTAACTTACTACAGGATATCGGAACATGGTTTATCTTCGGAGTTATTCTGGCAGGTATGTTCGGCGCACTTATTCCTGACGGATTTATTGAAAGAAATCTAGGAGACGGCTTTCTGCCATTATTAATCATGCTTGCAGCGGCTGTTCCACTCTATGTATGCGCAACAGCATCTACTCCGATTGCAGCAGCACTGGCTCTAAAAGGCCTTTCACCCGGAGCAGCGTTGGTATTCCTGCTTGCAGGACCGGCTACAAACGCAGCATCCTTTACAGTTGTGGCCAAACTTCTGGGCAAACGCTCTGCTTTTATCTATCTTGGAACAATAATAGTTTGTTCACTTGCCCTTGGCATGCTGACAAACTGGGTGTACTATTCACTTGGACTCAGCATAACCGACTGGGTTCAAAGCGGAGCTGAAGATGTTCATGGATTATTCTACACAATCAGCGCGATTCTTTTAGTTGGATTAATCGCTGTTCCAAAAACAATCTCAATTATAAAAGGGAATTCTGGTTCAGCTCATTCACACTAAGATAACTGAATTCCAGCTCAAAATTAACGAGACAAAGGAGATCCCATGACAGGTGAAATTGTTGAAGGTGCCATTATAATGTTGGTCATTGTTTTTGCAATATTTCACATGGTCAGAAAAAGCTCTCGTAATATTTTTGAGGAAACAACTTCCCAACAAGCCGAACCTGTTAAAAATGATGACCGCATGGATAACGAATAGCAAATACATAACAAATCAAAAAATGAAATCCCTCTTGATATAATATCAAGAGGGATTTTTCAAACATATCTATCTGCCAAATTATACCCTCTTGTTGCTGACTAAGTAAAATGTTATCGCTGGTTGAAAAATAAAAACCTTCACCTTTCAGGATACTTAATGGACGACAGTACAGCAGCAATAGAAAAGCAATTAGATGAACTCCGCGGCACGGAAAATTTTATTGGATTCTGCGCTTTCGATCTTTTTCTTGAGGACGATGAAAGTAGAAGAAAAGACGGTGTTCTTAAAATATCCCGCCACAATCATACGCCTGAAACAGGCTTTCTTAAATTCACTTTCATTGTGGATGTTTACGGCGATAAATTAATTAGAAAACAGGTAAGCGCACTATTCGCTTCATTTCAGGATAATAGTGTTAATTCTGAAATGGACCCTCATTTTATGTATATCCGCCCGTCAGAACCGACTACCCCAAAAGATAAGGCGTGGTTTATCGGAGAAGTTTTTTTCCACTTCGATTCTGCAAAAGCCGTTTCTAAAGTAAATGTTATAAATTTTTTTATTCCATTTCTTACACTGCGCTTACCAGTTGAATTCAGTGATCTAGAATGGTGGGATTCAGCGTCTGAGGAAACTGATATTCCTCAAAAGAAATCCGCTATCAAATCAATCACGGATTTTATCAGAAACAAATTTTAATATTATTTCAAGAATCCAGTCAGGCAACCAGCAAATAATCCTTCCCCATTACGTACCCGCGTGCTTCGAGAAACCGCTCAACCTCGTTTCTTGCACCGCGACTTGCCACATATGAAAGCAAAAAGACTTCACCAGGAGCAGGCAAATCATCACGATGAATCACCGCTATACCATGAATATTATGCCCAACCTTACGGGGATCAACATCTACAAAAAAAGATGTTTCAACTCCCAACCTTTCAAGCATACCATACCGCTTACGTGAAATTCTGGTTGAACCGATAACACCGACCTTCGGATGATTATGATTATTCTTTTTCAGCCAGCGGTAAAGATACTCGCTTTTAATGCGATAAAAAGCATCCACAGTATACTTGGAATGATTTCTGGAGATACGATCAGGCGGATCATTCCAGACTAAAAGCTCTTCATCAACCTTCTGCATCAGCACGCCTGCCTCAAGCCAACGAAGCACCAATTCGTAATCTTCAGGAAAATCCCCGTCACGAAAAGAGCCATGCTCATCAACCAACGAACTTCGCATCATTATAGATGGATTAGCAAAAGGAAATTCAACAAAACGGTTCAGTGAAATTTCAGAAGATTCAACCAGAGTATTAATCCAATCTACATAATGAGCATATCCACCACACTTTTCACGATCACCACCGAAAACAACGCGACTTCCTGTTAGCCCGATATCAGAATGATGTGCTAAAAGATCCGCTTGTTTTTCAATACGTGAAGGCAAAGCCAGATCATCAGCATCCATACGTGCGAGGAATTCACCTTTTGATACGTCAATCGCTGCATTTGCAGCCCCGACAACACCTTGATGGTCTAAAAAGAGAGCTTTAACGCGAGAATCAAGTGCAGAATACTTTTTAAGAATTGTAGCGGTCTGATCACTTGAACCGTCATCGACCGCTACTAATTCAAAATTTTTAAAAGTCTGACCGAGAATACTCTCAATGGCATGCCCTACAGTTGCTTCGCAGTTGTAACAGGGCATTGTCACTGAGACTTTCGGAGTGATCATTTGGGTTCCGCAGCTAAAGCTTCATCAAGCTGTTCGCGAATCCTGCATACACCGCATATTCCGACCGAAGTAGGACATCCGCACTTCGTACAAGGCACGACCTCATACTCTTTCTTTTTATTATGAATAGCAGCAAAAGCAGGCTGACCACGCTCAAGAAAACCACCATAAAAAGCACGTTTAGACCCAGGACTGCGGATTTCCTGATTTCGCCAGATCATCTTATGTCCGGTAAAACTTGCGCCAGTACTGTAAGGACATGGCAGATGATGGTAAGGAATCCCTTTGAGAAATGAAAAGTTAGCTGTTTCAAATTCTGAAACTCTAAAAAGAGGCTTAACCTTCTTTGCAAATCCATTCTCGGCAGGAAGGAGCGGCCCCTGATCAGACAGGTATGCTTGATCCCAGCGCAAAGTGTTAGCAAAAAGCCTTGCTACTTCGTCATCAAGATTATGCCCTGTAGCAAGAGCGGTGTAACCGTCTTCTAATGCTACTTTATTAAAATAATGCCGTTTAAATTTTCCACACACTGAGCAGATAGGACGATTTATATGTTTTTTTATCAAAGGCATAGGCGTCCCTTCTTGCTCGAGCGCAACAACCTTTAACGGGTATCCTTTATCAGCGCAAAAATCTTCAACAACCGATCTTGCCTTTTTAGAAGAATCGAAAATGCCCAGATCGATGTGAAGGCCGGTGACATTATACCCCAGTTCGGCCAAGGCATACATAAGTCCAAGTGAATCTTTACCGCCCGAAAGAGCCACTAAAACTTTATCATCAGCTTCAAGCAGTTTACGTTTTCTGATTCCTTCCGATACCTGCTTCATAAAAAAGCGATCATAGCAATCTGGACAAAAAGCCGTATTATGACTGGGCAATGCGACAACAGCTTCTGCTTTGCAAACTTTACATTTCATATAATTTACCCGACTGAAACAACTTTTCTCAAAATAATTTCATCATCTTTATTAATTTTACGATCCTGAGTTAAGAGCTCACCGTCTCTTATCACCAGCGCATCAGTGTAATGAAGATTATACTTATTAAGTAATTGCATCGCCGTATTGATCTTCGTAAAAGTGACTATTTCTTCTTCAGGCTGAAGTATTACCTTAACCATCAGTAGCCTCCTTGATTAATTCATTCAAATTTTATTACAACCAAAGGACTAAAGAGTTATCTCTTAACCCTGATTTCATCAAGCTTTTCACTATTTAAATTCAAAATCAGTTATTTTTTTTTAATGAAATACTATAAAAATTAACTTTGTCATAAGATTTAACAGGCAAAACTTTTCTTTTATGTTATAGTGTAGCTAATAGGTGGGAAAATCATTTTTAAAAAAAGGCAATAACAAGATTTTTTTGGTTTATATTAATACCATTTGCCTTCAGCAGGAGAATAAATAAACATGATTACACTTAACGCTTTCGCCTTATTGAATTTTGTAGCGGCCACATATTTTTTTATTCACTTTTACAAAAATTCATTCGAAAAAATATTTATTAATGTTGACCCGAACTCGAATGTTGAACTAAAGTAGTTCAGTGAAACATGACATCGAAGGAGTTCAATATGGCTCAGCCTACTATTTTAGTCGTTGACGATGAAAAGCACATTCGTATGCTTTACCAAGAAGAACTTGTAGCCGAAGGGTATCTTGTTGCAACTTCTGACGGCTCCGAGGACATTCTTGATGTCATAAAAAGAGAGTCTCCAGATCTCGTAATTCTTGACATCAAGCTTGGTATTAATCGTTCAGGACTGGACCTGCTTCAGGAAATCAGGAGACAGGACCAAAAACTACCGGTAATTCTAAGCACTGCATATGACAGCTTTAAGCATGATTTAAAATCAATTGCAGCTGACCATTATGTTGTAAAGTCAGTCGATTTAAGTGAATTAAAAACGAAGGTAATTCAGGCCCTCGGCAACTAAAAAGACTCTTAATTAAGAGCAAAATCAACTTTTTTACTAATCTTTTTAAGGAGTCTGCTAAAAACAGACTCCTTTTTTTTCTTGCCCATGCAGAAAGTTCATGATAGCACCCACATGGATTCTTCGTCAGGGAAGTAATTCATAAAGTGCAGGCCAGTAGTTCCAACGGCTAGAACGCCGGTCTCCAAAACCGGATGTTGGGGGTTCGAATCCCTCTTGGCCTGCCATTTTATCCTTCTTCAAATAGCGAACAAAGGACACCAATGTTCGACATCGCAAGTACAATCAAAGATCTAAGCATTCTGGCTCTACCTTTTCTTCTAGCAATAACATGTCATGAGGCTGCTCACGGATACGTAGCATGGCTCCTTGGAGATCCTACTGCAAAAAATGCAGGAAGGCTTACACTTAATCCTTTACGCCATCTTGACCCACTCGGGACATTAGCACTTGTTCTAACCCGCATGATAGGCTGGGCAAAACCTGTTCCGGTAAATCCTTCATACTTTAAGAATCCTCAGCGTGGCATGATGCTTGTATCTCTGGCAGGACCTGCTGCAAATATGATTTTAGCAATTATGTTTGCAATGGTACTTAAAGGAATTTTCGCCATGGATCTGCGAGACCTTTCGCCAGTCATGCTGAAAGTTCTACAGCCGACAGCACTAATTGCAAAAACAGGTGTTATCATTAATCTAGCTCTTTGCTTTTTTAACCTGCTTCCGCTACCACCTTTGGACGGTAGTAAAATTGTTGCCGGATTTTTGCCGCGGCAAGCGGCTTACAAATATCTTTCCTTTAGATATGGTTTTATTATTGTCATTCTTCTGGCAGCCTTAGGGCTCTTAAGTAAATTCATCAGCCCGATTATAATCTTTTTTTATAATCTGCTGCTCAGTTAAATCATTAACCTCACTATGGACCATGAGTAATACAAACAATCGCATCGTTTCGGGAATGAGACCCACAGGCCGCCTTCATTTAGGACATTATTTCGGAGTGCTCGTAAACTGGATAAAAATTCAGGAAGAGAACGAATGCTTCTTCTTTGTTGCCGACTGGCATGCTATGACCAGCGAATACACTGACCCTAGAAAAATTAAAGGATTTGTTCCTGAACTTGTTAAAGACTGGATTGCAGCTGGACTTGATCCTGAAAAGTGCACAATTTTCCATCAGTCTCAAATTAAAGAACATGCTGAACTGCATTTAATTCTTTCCATGCTGACACCTGTAGGCTGGCTTGAAAGAAATCCTACCTACAAAGAAATGCGTCAACAACTGACTCAGAAGGATTTGGCAACTTACGGTTTCCTAGGTTACCCAGTGCTCATGGCTTCTGATATTCTTATGTATAAGCCGACAAGAGTGCCTGTAGGGCAGGACCAGTTACCTCATCTTGAACTAGCCAGAGAAATTGCCCGTAGATTTAACCATCTTAACGGAGAATTTTTCCCCGAACCTGAAGCAATGCTGACAGCTGATGCAAAACTTCCCGGCCTTGACGGTCGCAAAATGAGCAAAAGCTATAACAACGGAATTTTCCTTGGCGAATCAGCCGACGAAATGCGCCCCAAAGTTATGACCATGCTCACAGATTCCAACAGGCTGCGTAAAGCTGACCCAGGCGATCCTGAAGTATGTAACCTGTACCCTTATCACAAACTGCTCACCGGAGCTGACAAGTGTGCAGAAATAGAGGCAGGTTGCCGTGATGCATCTTGGGGATGTGTTGACTGTAAGAAGCTTTTAGCTGAGAACATGACCAAATTCCTTGAGCCTATGCATGAAAGACGCGCCAAGCTTGACGAAAACCCGGACATAGTCTGGCAGATCCTTGCTGAAGGCACAGCAAAAGCTCGCTCAAGAGCACAAGAAAATATGGAAATTATCCGTGAGCAAATTGGATTTAATTTTTAATTAATTTAAATTTATTTTTCAATAAATTCTCTGAATACGAATAATTAAAAGCCCTTTCACACAACGTGAAAGGGCTTTTTTATTAGATTGATGGATGCCGTATTGCACTTCGTCTTATGAGACTGTATAAAGCGTTACAAATATAAAATTATACTAAAATAATTATCACACTACATATGCGGCTGAACGCTGTTTAATAAGGAGTCCACCATGGAATGCATTTCCAAACGCGCTTGTGAGATAACACCATTTTTAGTCATGGATGTTCTGGAAGCAGCGCAGCAAATGGAACGCGACGGCAAAAATATAATTCATATGGAAATTGGTGAGCCTGATTTTGATACGCCTGAATGTATCAAAAAAGCCTGCTGTGAAGCTTTGGATAAAGGAGAAACTCACTATACTCATAGCCTTGGAATTCCTGAACTGCGTCAGGCAATCAGCAAATACCACAAAGACAGATATAACGTTGACATTGACCCGGGCCGCATAATTGTAACTCAGGGTACCTCCCCTGCCATGCTTTTACTCTTCACATTTATTCTTGATCAAGGCGACAACGTCATTACATCCGACCCATGTTACGCCTGCTATGACAACTTTATAAAGTTTGCAGGAGCAGACTCTATAAAAGTAAACATCAGCGAAGAAGACGGTTTTCAATTCCGGCCGGAAGCAATTGCCAAGGCTATAAACAATAAAACAAAAGCTATTCTGATCAACTCCCCGTCCAACCCGACCGGAACAGTTCTTTCCCCTGAACGCATGAAGAAGATTGCAAATCTCGGACCTTGGATCATTTCAGACGAAATATATCATGGTCTTGTTTACGGCGAGCAAGAGCATTCAATCCTTGAATACACCGATCACGCCTTTGTTTTAAACGGTTTTTCAAAATTATTTGCCATGACAGGATGGAGACTCGGCTACATAATCGCTCCTGAAAAGTATGTCCGGACCATGCAAAAACTTTGTCAAAACTTTTTTATATCTGCCAACTCTATGGCACAATGGGCAGGAGTAACTGCCCTCACCAAATCTTGGGATGATGTTAACCGTATTAAAGGCATTTACGATGAACGTCGCAAATTTATGATCAAAAGGCTTCGTGAAATTGGATTTGATATTAAAGTTGAACCTACCGCCGCTTTTTATATATTGGTCAATATGAAGCCATTTGCTGAAAAATTTGAAGGTAGTTCTTACCAATTAGCCTTCGATATTCTCGAAAAAGCCCACATAGGAGTGACGCCAGGAATTGATTTCGGTCAGGGAGCAGAAGGTTACATAAGATTTTCGTATGCCAACTCAATTGAAAATTTAGCTGAAGGAATGAGCCGTTTTGAAAAGTATGTAAAAGAATTTAAGTAAGTTAAATATATAAAGGAAAGAAAATATGTTTTTGCTGCTGACTCATTTAATACTATTATAACCTCATTTATAATCTGGAAAACTTGACTTTACGCAATTGCGTTAATAGCTAAGCCAGACACCAAATTTGTTATATTAGGAAAAAAATGAAAAACATATTAATTACAGCTTTTGCTCTCATATCAATTTTGACAGCTGGTCCAGCAGCGGCCATCACTATAAGAAACACCTGTGCTTTTCCCGTCGCAGGCTCTCTTCGCTACAAAGATACCAAAGTATTGTTCGCACAATTCAGATTGATCTCTGGTCAGAAAGTTCACCTTGGCAAAGGTATTTCAGACACCAAACTTATTCTACGGACCATTGCTGATAATGGACTGGACACAACTTCAAAAATAACAACTACAACGCTCGATTCGCCGAATTGTTATATTGAACTCAAGCATTCAAAGGAAGGACTGGAAGTCAGCGTAGACTAATTTTTTTACCATCATCAACCATACCTATAAAAAAGCCCTCCTGATATATCTCAGGAGGGCTTCGTTCTTATTATAACTAAATTCTACAAAGCTACAGGTTAGCAAGAATAATCTCACCAAATTCTTTACAACCGACAGTTGTAGCTCCGCTGATCTGGCTTGAAAGGTCGACAGTCACCTTTTTAGCAGCCAAAGCTTTTTCCACTGAGTTTTTAATCAAATCAGCGGCTTCATGCCAGCCTAGGTGCTCAAGCATCATAGCACCGGAAAGGATTAAGCTACCTGGGTTAGCCATATCTTTGCCTGCGATAGTCGGTGCTGTTCCGTGGGTAGCCTCGTAAAATGCGAGAGTATCTCCCATATTAACACCCGGAGCAAGGCCGAGACCACCGACCTGAGCTGCAAGAGCATCGGAAAGATAGTCACCATTAAGGTTCGTTGTAGCCAGAACACTGTATTTTTCAGGGCGCATAAGAAGTTCCTGAAACATAGCATCGGCAATGCGATCATTAAGCACAACTTTACCCGTAGCGTCTTCGCCTTCTTTTACTACTTTACCTGCATAATCTTCAGCAGCAAGATCATACCCCCACTGACGGAATCCACCTTCAGTGTACTTCATGATATTACCTTTATGAACCAAGGTTACTGATTCACGATTATGGTCAAGAGCAAAATCAAGCGCCCTGCGAACAAGACGTTTTGAACCTGACGGAGTTATAGGTTTAATGCCTATCCCCGCGGAACTGTCAATTTTAGCACCCATTTCACCGACTAAAAAGTCAATTACTTTTTTTGCTTCTGGAGAGTTAGAACTCCACTCAATCCCAGCATAAACATCTTCAGTATTTTCACGAAAAACAACAATATCTACAAGATCAGGTCTTTTTACAGGAGATTCAATGCCCTTGAAATAGTGAATTGGACGGATACAGGCATAAAGATCGAAAGTTTGACGAATAGTAACATTTAATGACCGGAAACCTTTTCCGACGGGAGTCTGAAGAGGCCCTTTCATAGCTAAATCAGCTGTTTTAAGAGTATTAAGAGTAGCCTGAGGCAAGTATTCGCCAGTTTCTTTGAAAGCTTTTTCGCCAGCAAGAAGTTCTTTCCAGTCTAAAGTGTTAGCACCAGCATATGCTTTTTCTAACGCAGCGTTAATAATAGGGCGTGTTGGGGCCCAAACTTCAGGGCCAATGCCATCACCTTCAATGTAATATACGGTTCTTTTAGACAAAACTATCTCCTTTGGTAGGTGGAAAATTCCAAGCCATACAAGTGGATGTGATACGGCGCAATACGCAGAGATATAGTAGATGAGACACTGCGAATTACGTCAGAGTTGAGATGCGTGGGCAACAAAATGAAGGGCTGCTTGACAAATAATATTTAGCGGAAATTCCCGACAAGAAAATCAAGTCAGTTTCAAAAAAGTTACACCAAATACGCCGTCTACGCATGATGCCGTCTTTTTTGTACGCATAGAAGTGTAAAATAAACACTCTTCTGAATATGATTAGTTGCAGCAAACGAACATCTTTAACCCGACAAGGTCGAATTTAGATGTCGTTATTAGGTCAAAATTGCAAAAAAGTAAACGACTAAAAGCTTACAAGACTATACAACCAGCGGATTGTTAAAAAATGAACAAGATAAATCAGAAAAGGGAAGCCCGCTAGAGCGGACCTCCCCTTCTGAGTTAATCACTCATTGATATTAACCACCAATGAGCTGCATTGCTAGTCTAGGCATACCGTTAGCCTGTCCAAGCATTGCTACTGCTGCCTGAGTTAAGATCTGGTTTTTAGTGAACTCAGTCATTTCAGTCGCAACGTCGACATCAGAGATGCGTGACTCTGAAGCCTGAACGTTTTCAGCCTGAACCGAGAGGTTGGTAATAGTATTTTCCAGTCTGTTCTGGAGAGCACCTAGATTTGCACGGATCTTATCCTTGGATATGATCGCATTATTCAACTTATCAAGGGACTGCTGAGCCAGAGCCTGTGTGGAGATGGAGTTATTAGCTGCAAGTCCGACACCAAGGGCAGAAGCGGTAGAAGTATTGATAGATACGTAGTAATAATCTTCCGCACTATCATTACCTGAACCGAAATGGACCTTAACAGGACCTGTAGAAGTAATTCCGTTACCATTATGAGCAGAGTTTGCACCTGATAAGTTACCATTAAGAAGATGAATCCCGTTGAAGTCAGTTGCATTAGCGATACGAGTAATTTCTGAAGCCATTGCCTGATATTCAGAGTCGATAATAAGGCGCTGGTCAGAGTTATAAGTACCGGTAGCTGCCTGAGTTGCAAGTTCCTTCATGCGGATCAACTTTTCATCAATGACACCAAGAGCGCCATCAGCGGTCTGGATCATGGAGATAGCATCGTTAGCGTTACGAATACCCTGGTTCAAAGTCTTAACATCAGCACGCATAAGTTCGCGAATTGCGAGACCCGCTGCGTCATCTGCGGCTGTTCCGACACGAAGTCCGGATGACAATCTGCGGGTTGAGACCCCAAGACTATCATAAGCAGCACCAAGGTTACGGTTAGCATTCATGGCCATCATGTTGTGATTAATTACGAGCGACATAATAATTCCTCCTTGAATTATTTCAGAAAGTACGCGTAAGTGGTTCCATCCACTTCGAGCATTTAACTAGTTGACAAACTTCAATAAATTATCTGAACTTTACTTCATACAATACCCTCCGGAACAGTTAGACTGTCGTAGCCAGCGGCTACCAAGTCCGGCAAAAATCAACGTCGCTCAGAGGACATAACTTCGCACTACCTGCAATCGGACTCACGCAGGTGTCCGCCTGATCTTTCCACAAATGCGCGGGAATCCTTTATGAATCCGCGACTCTTCGCAGGCATAGTCGTTAACGGTGTCGATTCTCACATGTCCCATATGGGAAATATCTCGATGCGAACGTGTCCGCACATTACCAACCTCCGAGAATCTTCATCCAACTTATCGCTCAATCATGCCCACTTTAACGCCGTAATTTTCCCCAAACTTTTGCCTCCGTTAGTTGGTCGAAACTTTTATCTGCAAAAGACTCTGCAATGGGCATGCCTAAAGAAAGATTAATTTAACAGTGTTATATTTATACAGTCTTAACGTTTTGTTAAGATTGCACTTTTAAGAACGTATAAAAATAAATATTACTTAAGATTTAGAAAGTAATTCACCGATGTGGAAACTTCTGCCCGTTTGAATCGGAAAAAGCTTCCTCACTTGAACGGATGAATATTGTGGCTGGATTAAAAACGAAAAGGCTGGATAAATTTATTAAAAGAACAATTAATCAAATATATTACGTTAATATATCTAAGTAAAATCTTTACAAAGTATAGTTTAATGATCTACCGATAGAATTAACTAAAAAACTAAATCGTTTTCGTTAACAGGATCTTTTAGCAGACACGTCCTCTAGTACCTAAAAAATGAAATGTTACAGCATATGAAAATCATAAGCATACACACACTCAGCAAGCGCATACGCAACTATCTTTCCTTTTTACTTGTAATTTCCATTATGTGCTTATCACTTTCACTTTTACTTTTTTCATGGATGATTAATAACGAAATAATCGAAAAAGCTGATACATGGGGAACATACATCACCAATAGAATAAATTTCATTGAAAATATAATGCAATCAAAAAACTCTCTTGATTATGGCGTAACCTCTATACTTAGGGTTTCAGCACAAGGAGAGATCCTCAGCAGCAGACCTGATCCTGTAGAAAACAGTAACATTTCAAATTCTTCTTTATTTAATAAAATTAAGAGCTTTACCCCCGGACAGTTTTCTTTATTATCAGTAAAAGAACAAAACAAAACAAAACTCTACTTAGCTAAACGACTGGATAATTCTTTTATAATTGCGGAACTTAATTTAAAAGACTTGGTCCCGGTATCCCCCCAAGAAGCAGAACTTTTTATATTTAATAAAAACAATATCTGTATGTTACATACTGGCAATCTTTACACTCTTCATCCTGAAAGAATGCACAGAATAATGATGTCTTCATTACATATATTTGCATCAGCCAAAATACGAATTGAGAAAGCCGGACCAATTACAATTGTTGTTGCCAAAGACATTTCCAAAGAATTTTATTGCATTTTTATGTTTATACTTCTTGCTATCACTGCCGTTATAATAATTCTTAAAAAATCTACGTTCCTAACATGGGATCTTGCAGACACAGAAAAAGATTTTTCCAGCATCAAAGAGTTGCTCGCAGATGTATCAATGCCGCCGGTTAGAAAGCTAAACCATCTTCATGCAATAGAATATGCTGCTGAGAATATACGAAAAGTTGACTGGAATGCTGAAGTCGAAAAAATGACCTTTATTGAAAATCGCGAATATATATTAACCACAGCGTTTTTTGCTGGTAACATACTGCAGCTACTGGATGAAGTTACAATTCACTCAAAAGAACTTTCTAAATCAAGACAAGAATATAGAGATTTAGTTCAACGAGCCCACAGCATAATTATCAGAATGGACATGAAAGGGAATTGCACTTTTTTTAATGAATATGCGCAATCATTTTTCGGGTTTTCTCAAGAAGAAATACTTGGCAAAAACATTGTAGGAACTATTATTCATAAGACTGAA
Source organism: Desulfovibrio sp. UCD-KL4C (assembly GCF_006210265.1). NCBI lineage: Bacteria > Pseudomonadati > Thermodesulfobacteriota > Desulfovibrionia > Desulfovibrionales > Desulfovibrionaceae > Desulfovibrio > Desulfovibrio sp. UCD-KL4C. Next base: position 911,059 of record NZ_VCNC01000001.1, on the reverse strand, counting down.
AGCGGAAACTCAAACATTGAAAATTTTATATTTAATATGCTTGAACATCCAGAGAACTTTCCTACCAACATAAATCAAAACATCTGCAAAGACGGAAATAAGTCATGGCTTTACTGGTCAAACAGCCCTGTTCATGACGACGAAGGAAACATTATTGAAATCCTTTCAGTCGGTACTGATATAACGGAACGCAAACGTGTTGAACAAGAACTGCAGCAAACAAAAAATTATATTAAAGACATCATCGATTCGATGCCGTCGATAATAATCGGGGTAAATAGTGAAGGAGAAATCATTCACTATAATTCTAATGCAGAAAAGAAATCAATAATAGCGGCAAACCAGCTTCTCGGAAATCAAATAGGTACGGCTTTTCCAGATCTTGCAAAATACTCATCACATATTGAAAAAGCCATCAAGACATCAATACCTGAAGCAGAAATTCGAGCACCATATGGTCATGATGGACAAAAGTTTCAGGATATCATGATCTACCCGCTAAGCGGAGACATTAAGGGCGCAGTTGTACGAATTGATGATGCAACGGAACGGGCTAAAATCGAAGAAATAATGGTCCAGACAGAAAAGATGATGTCCATTGGAGGTCTTGCGGCAGGAATGGCCCACGAGATTAATAATCCCCTTGGCGGAATTCTACAAGGTATTCAAAATATTATCCGAAGATTTTCCCCGGAACTGGCACCTAATATACTAGCCGCTAAGAAAGCAGGATGCAATATAGACTCGATAATAGCTTATGTAGAAGATCGTAAAATCATCACCACTATTGAAGGAATAACCGAAGCTGGAATTCGTGCTGCTGAAATAGTATCGCGCATGCTAGAATTCAGCCGCAAAAGCAATTTTAGCAAAACCACCTGCGACATTAGGACTCTAATCGATAATTCACTGTCATTAGCGCTGCAAGACTATGACCCTAATAAAAAGCATGATTTTAAAAAAATAAAAATAACTAAGGAATATTCTGAATCATTAAATCTGATTTCTTGTTCCAAAACTGAAATTGAACAAGTCATTCTCAACTTACTTAGAAATTCCGCGCAAGCAATGTTTGACTGGCCTGACATGACGGCAACACCTGAGATCAGCATTAAAACTTCAAGCTTAGGTGATATGGTAAGATGCTCGATCTCTGACAATGGACCAGGAATGGACCACGATACCAAAAAAAGAGTTTTTGAACCATTCTATACTACAAAGAATCCCGGAAGCGGTACCGGACTGGGGCTTTCTGTTTCCTATTTTATAATTACACAAAACCATAAAGGAACTCTGAATGTAAATTCCTCTAAAGGAAAAGGAACTACATTTACAATCATACTGCCTACTATGCAGGACTAATAATTAAATTAGATGATAACGACTCTTCAGGTCCATTATCCTCTCATACGATTGCTTTATTCTTTCTTCAGAAATTCTGCCTTCGCGGACAAGTTCTTTAAGCACTTTAAATGCTTTAAGTCCTAATCTAGGTTCATATATAAGATTATTTCCAAATAATAATATATCAGCTCCGGCATTTACCGCTTTATCAACGCTTTCTTTAAAACCATATTCACTGCTTACAGCCTGCATCTGCATATCGTCAGTAATAATAACTCCCTTAAATCCTAGTTTCTTGCGTAGAATTCCAGTAATAACAGCGTGAGAAAGAGTTGCAGGATATTTTTTATCAAGATTCTTATTATAGATATGTGCAGTCATGACCATATCAACCTTATGACTGTTAATCAGCCTGAAAAATGGGATAAGCTCGTCTTGTGACCACGAATCAGTAACATCGGTAAAACCTTTATGACTGTCTGCAGTTGAACTGCCATGACCCGGAAAATGTTTTAAGCAAGAGATCACTTTTTCAGAGTGTAAACCAGCAATAAAACCTCCAGCAAAATTGGCAACAACTGCCGGATCATCTGAAAAACTCCGATGCAATGCTGCTATCACCGGATTTACAGCATTACGATTTACATCAACAACAGGAGCAAAATCGACATTAACACCAACTTCACTTAATGTTTTAGCTGTGATTCTACCTGCTTTAACGGCGGCTTTCAAATCACCGCTGTTACCTAATTCTGCAGCAGAATAAGTTACTGGAAACCCTCTGTCAGCGGCAAATCTACAAATTAAACCGCCCTCCTGATCCGCACCAATAAAAAGCGGAATACTGGACTGTGCCTGAAGTGAAGCTGTCAAACCTTTCACCTGTTTGTAGTCAGCAATGTTTCGCTCAGTGCTGTTCAGAGCGCAGTCTTTACTAAAGAGAATAACCCCGCCGATCTGTGCATCACGAATATCCTTCACAATCAAACTGTCCGTTCCGGCTTCCATTCCTCTGAATCCGACCATGATCATCTGACCTATCATGGAATCCAAATCAGAAGCAGGAGTGGAAATATTTTTAGAACTACACCCAGCTAAACCAATAATAAGTGAAAAAAATAAAAAAATAAAAAATCTATTCACTAGAAAATACTCCACAAAAATTGTTTTGATATATTAACTAATATAAATAACTACCTTATCTGTGATCAATATTTTACAAAAGACAAATCACACATATTGCCACATGGATTTATTTCCTATAAATGAAATTCAAAATACGCATTAGAATAAACTCCCAATAAGGAAAATATATGTCCCAAACAGCTCTGCAAAAAGTACTTGATCACGCCCGCTCCGGACTTGAAGTAAGAGAAGCCTTTTTTGAACAGGACGCCCAATCAGTTGTTGAAATTTCCAGAGCTATGGCTGTCCGCCTTGCTCAGGGTTCAAAAATTTTATTCTGCGGTAATGGTGGCAGTGCAGCAGACTGTCAACACCTTGCCGCGGAACTGGTGAACAGGTTTAAACTTGAACGCCCACCATTGCCAGGACTTGCCCTTACTACCGACTCATCAATACTCACGTCAATTGGAAACGACTATTCCTTTGATATGATATTTGAAAAGCAAGTTGCAGCCTTAGGAGCACCGGGAGACGTACTAGTTGGAATCAGTACTTCCGGCACCAGTCCGAATGTAATAAAAGCACTCAAAGAAGCTAAACGGAAACAGATGGTGACAATAGGCATGACCGGCCTAAGTTCAGGTGAAATGCTTCCTATTTGTGATCATATCGTAAGCATTCCAAGTAAAGATACAGCCATTGTGCAGGAAGTCCATATTGCTGTCGGACATTTGTTCTGTGAGCTTATCGACCATTTCCTTTTTGAAGCAGTATCTGAACTGGAGCCATACCTTACTTCATAATATTTTTTTGAATAACAATATTTGTTGAGGAATATAAAATGGATGGACTGACTCTGGCTTTTATTCCGATTGTTGCAATCTTAACCATCACTCCCGGTTCTGATACTATGCTGGTTGTTAACAATACGCTAACCCGCTCAACATCAGACGGGCTATGTACAGTGGTGGGAGTTAACGCAGGGCTGCTTGTCCATGCAATGGCATCTGCATTCGGTCTGTCCATGATTCTCATGAACTCTGCGACGGCATTTGAATTCGTTAAAATGGCCGGAGCCCTCTATATTATTTACCTTGGAATACAATCCCTGCGGCGCAGCAGAACGGACTCAGAAGAATTACAAGTCATAAACAACGGCTTTAAGCGAAATTTTTCATCATCTGTCCGCGAAGGATTTCTGACTAATGTTCTAAACCCCAAAGTGGCTGTATTCTATCTTGCACTTCTGCCACAATTTATATCCCCTGCCGATGATATTATTGAAAAATCTTTTTTACTTATGAGCATTCATATCTGTATGGGAGTTCTATGGCTTGGGTCTTTATCTCTAACTCTTGGAAAAATGCGCCCGCTTATTTCCGGTAGTAAGTTTAAAAAAAGACTCGAAGCTCTCTCCGGTGTGGTATTTATAGCACTTGGACTTAAAATAGCCCTATCTAAAAATTAGACTAGTAGCCAAAAGAGACATTTATTGTATCTTTTGGCTTTAATAAATTTATCCTAATTTATTTTTATTGATCGTCATAACTTCAAAAATAATCACTTTATACGATCACTTCTTCATTTCTTGCCCTTCCTAAGACTTTGTAAGCTTCTACAAATTATATTACTGATAAGTTTAGATATCTCACTTGCCTACACCTGCCGCGAGTGATACCTTTTAAACAATGAGTATATTTTATATTTCAAACTATTCTCCTATTAAAAGAAACTTGCTGCTTGTTGGAGCATTTCTTTTTCTCTGCGCGCTGTACATTATTCCGTATCAAGAAATAAGAATTGAACGGATTAGAGCCTTTGGCGAAAATGAGGCTGTAGGAACAGTTCTTGAAAAAATATACCATAAGCCTCATGCGAATAACCATTTGGATGAGCAACAGATTGAACAGCTTATTCGCTACAAATTCATTGATCCACTAGGACAGCCTCACGAACGAACTGCCAGCGTATCTGAGATGGAATGGAAGAAACTTTCGTCAGGAGACAACATCATTGTATATTACGCCAAAGCAGCTCCAAGAATTTCACGAATAAAAAATGAAAAGGAAAGTACTGTGGTCAAAATTTTATCAAAAATATCCAGAGCATCACACTAAATGAACCAAAACGTTTACTTTGCATTCTTTTCTTGTAAAAATATGAATTAAATTCATAATCTCATTGATATTTTAAAATATTATTTACAATTAAGACAACTCATATTTCTTTTAACTTTGGTTCAGGAGTAATGCATGTTTAAGAAGTTATCTTTTCAAGCAAAACTGATGCTTGGAGCTGTTGCAATAGTTATGGCAACCATCATATCCATGACAGTGATCAATCTGTACAAAGTGCAAACATCTTTGAATATGTTAGGCAAAACATCCATGACATCTATTGCAGAGGGAGTACACTCTCTCATGGAAATGCAAAATGATATCATTCTTGATAAAGTCAAAGCCGACATCGACATTATGGATAAAAGGATATTTTCTTTAGGGTTTCCAAAGCTGAATAAACGTGCACCTCTTACTGTCACCATTACGAACCAAGTAACAAAGCAAAGTGAAAACGTAACTATCCCATCTTTGGAGTTTGGTGGAATAGTTATGAACGGGTCATTTGATATAGTTGATGACTTGCAAAAAACAGTAGGTGGAACGGCTACAGTTTTTCAAGTCCTACCTAATAAACTTTTAAGAGTTTCCACTAATGTTTTAAAAACTGATGGAAATAGGGCAACAGGAACATATATACCTTCCAGCAGTCCTGTTTATAAATCAGTAATGGCAGGTAAAACATATTATGGAATGGCATACGTAGTTAACGGATGGTACATAACAGCTTATAAACCTTTACAAAGTCTTAGAGGAAAAGTTGTCAGCGTAATCTTTGTAGGACGCAAAATTATAACTCCTGCATTCGAAAGTTCAGTAAGCACTGCCAATGTAGGCGGCAAAGGATACGCAACCATTTTCAATAAAAAAGGTAAGATCCTTCTCCATCCAACAATGAAGGATAAGAACTTATCTGAAAAGCCTTACTGGAATAAATTTGAACAAACCACTGATGGATTTGTCAGTTATAATGAAGGCGGAAAAGAAAGAGTTGCATTCATAACTTTCTTTAAACCGTGGAAATGGTCTTTTGCATTCATAATGAATAAAGAAGATATGACTCACGGGGTAGATAAAGATATTTTCATTACCAATATCATCATTGCAGTCATCGCTCTTATCGTCTCAGTTATTATTCTAATGCTTCTTATTAAATATACGACACAACCTCTGCACAGCCTTTCAAAATTTACTGCAAAAGTATCACAAGGAAATTACGACTCAGATCTAGAATATGAAGTTAACGATGTCGTAGGCGAAACGATTGTTTCGGTTAAAAACATGGTTTTAGAACTCAAACATAAACTAGGTTTTTCAAGTGGCCTGTTAAACGGCTTAACTCTTCCGTGTGTTGTCGTAGACCTTGAAGAAAATATCACTTTCACTAACAAGCACTTGCTTGATAAATTCGGCTGTTCAGGAACACAAGACGATTATATAGGAACATCCATTCGTCAATTGCTCAATCATTCTACTATTACTGAAAACATAACTGAGTGCATTCGAACTAACCAAAACCTGACAAATATCGAAATATCCGCGGAAAATAAAAACGGTAAGACATTCTTTGCAGTAATAGACATTGCGCCGCTACATGACCTTGATAATAAACTTATTGGTGCATTCATGATTATGAATGATGTGACTACCATCAAAGAAAACGAACAGGCCATTACAGCTCAGAGTGAAAAAATTGCGGAAACTGCATCCGAAGCTGATGACATTTCAGATCAACTTTCATCTGCAGCAGACGAACTGTCCGCACAGGTTGAACAATCACGCCGAGGAGCAGAAACTCAGCAGGAAAGAGCAAGCGAAACGGCAACCGCTATGGAAGAAATGAACTCAACAGTTCTTGAAGTTGCACGCAATGCAGGTGAAGCTTCTGAAAATGCAAGAGAAACAAAAGAAAAGGCACTTGAAGGACAAAAACTAGTCGGCCAAGTAGTTAGCTCTATAAAAGCTCTTGAGACAAATTCTGAAGAACTGAGAGCCAGTATGGAACAGCTTGGACTTCAGACCGAATCTATCGGCTCTGTAATAAATGTTATTACCGACATTGCAGACCAGACTAACTTACTGGCACTTAACGCTGCAATTGAAGCTGCCAGAGCAGGTGAAGCAGGACGTGGATTTGCAGTTGTTGCGGATGAAGTCCGTAAGCTTGCGGAAAAAACCATGGACGCCACAAAACAGGTCGGAGAGGCAATTTCATCCATCCAAGACAGTACTCGTAAAAATATCGCTGCAACAGATACTTCTGTTGAATCTATAGTTGAATCAACCGATCTTGTTGCCAGATCAGGCAAAGCTTTAGATGAAATAGTAAATATGGTTGAAACGTCCGCTGACCAGATTCACGGCATAGCAACTGCCGCGGAACAACAATCCGCAACAAGTGAAGAAATCAACAGAGCAACTGACGAGATCAATCAGATATCAGCTGAGTCTGCTCAGGCTACCGAACAATCAGCAGGAGCTATTGCAGAGGTCGCCGAACTGGCCTCACAGATTAAAGAACTTATTAGAAATATGCAGTCATAGTTTATTACTCCATCTAACAGTAAATGGGCGAACTTCTAATGAAGTTCGCCCATTTTTTTATAACTCGCAAAAAATTGATGGACAAATTATAATACCGTCACATGCCAAAAAAAAATTTAATAGTGACATATTTTTTTTAATATAATATGATTAATACCAAATATTTGTATTTTAAATTTAGCAAGCAATTAAATTTAGCATGATAAAATCGCCAATGATCCAATATTGATGTTCTATATTAATCAGGAGAAATAATGAAAAAGATCTCACCTCTGCAATCTGTAGCTGTAAAATTTACAATTCTCATTGTGGTAGCATTACTAATTGAAGGGGCATTTATTTCTTCATTCTTTAACTATGATTTAGAACTTTTTATTACTAAACGCTCGAATGAATACCGAATTGAAATTGAAAATACAGAAAAAGAAAAACTCAAAGATTACGTTGAATTGGCATACAGCGTAATAGATTCATACTATAAACGATCACAAGATATTGAAGCATTAAAAGTTCAGGAAACAGAATCTCTTAAAAAAATTATCGATACCGTTGCGGCACAAGCTGATGCATTATATAATAAGTTCGATGGAATTTTACCCAAAGAAGAAATTGAAGATCGTATCAAAAATCTTATCGGTTCAGTGAAATACGATAAGGACAACTATATATATGCCAATGATCTAAATAATATTATGATCATCCACCCCAATAAGGCTCTTCACGGAAAGAATATGGCAGGAGTGAAAGATTCTAATGGGGTCTACATTACAAGGGATATGACCAAAATTGCCAAAACAAAAGGAGCAGGAACCCTCGCTTATAACTGGGCCCGCCCTGGTGAAAAAGATACTAAACTCAAAATTGCTTATTTTAAACTTATTCCCAAATTGGGTTGGATTATAGGAACGGGTGCATGGGTTGAAGACATTACAGCTCAAATGAAAAAAGAAGCTCTTGCCCAAATTGCAAAAATGAAACTTGGAACTGAAAAATATTTCTGGATAAACGACTCCGGTCCTAAAATGATTATGCATCCCTTAAAACCGGCTTTAAACGGCAAAGACATTTCAGGTGTTGCGGATGCCAATGGGAAAAAACTGTTTGTTGAAATGGTTAAAACTGTTCAGAAAAATAACGGAGCAGGTTTTGTCTCCTACTGGTGGAGCAAACCCGGCACAGGAAAAGATGCTCCAAAACTTTCATATGTCAAGAAGTTTGGACCATGGGACTGGATTATCGGGATGGGTGTTTATGTCGATAATATCGACACTTCAGTACTAAAACAAAAAGAACACTTTGATACAACAATTCATTCAATAGTGCTTCATTCAGCTTCCTATGCTCTATTATTTATAATCCTTGCCACTGCTATTTGTATTTATCTTATCCGCAAAGGACTCAATAATCCGTTGAATGCCCTTGTTGATTTTTCCAATAAAATTGTTGCTGGCGATTTAGACTCACTTTTAACAGGCAAATTCTCAGGCGAAATGGCTGTTCTTAAAGAATCTCTGGAAAAAATGATAGTCAGCCTTAAAGAAAAAATAAATGAAGCAAATCTACTCAGTGAGCAAAGCAAAGAAGAAACATTGAAGGCCCAAGAAGCAGAGGCTGAAGCGGAAAAAGCAAAAGCTGCGGCAGAACACGCAAAAGCCGAAGGATTACTCGAAGCTGCAGATATGCTTGAAGAACTGGTGAATGATTTGTCATCGGCATCAGAAGAATTATCGGTTCAAGTTGATGAAGTCTCACGTGGAACAGATACCCAGCAACAGCGTATTTCTGAAACTGCTGTAGCAATGGAAGAGATGAACGCTACTGTTCTGGAAGTTGCCCGCAACGCAGCAGAAGCCGCTGACAGTGCTGAACAGACACGGCATAATGCAGAATCAGGCTCCGCCATAGTTGATAATTCAGTGGATTCTATCCTTGCTGTTAACGCTCATTCGGAAACACTTAAAAAGAATATGCATGAACTAGGTACGCAGGCAGAAGCTATCGGAACTGTAATGAACGTTATTACCGACATTGCTGACCAAACCAACCTGCTGGCACTTAATGCAGCGATTGAAGCTGCCCGCGCCGGAGAAGCGGGACGAGGATTTGCCGTTGTTGCCGATGAAGTTCGTAAACTTGCAGAAAAAACAATGGATGCAACAAAACAGGTTGGTGAAGCTATAAGCAGTATTCAAGCTGGTGCATCTAAAAACACAGAAAGTGTTGAAGAGGCTGCCGCTGCTGTAGATAAAGCAACAGGATTCGCTAACGAATCAAAGCACTCTCTCTCACAAATCCTTGAACTGGTTCAGTCTACGTCTGATCAGGTTCGTTCCATTGCAACGGCCTCTGAAGAACAATCCAATGCAAGTGAGGACATCAATAGAGCAATTGATGATATCAAAGTTGTTTCATCGGAAACAGCAGAAGGAATGTTACAGGCCAATCAAGCTATTGCAGAACTGGCGAGACTTGCATCAGATCTTAAGCGCCTTATAGATCAACTAAGAGACATTAATTAGAACGCACTACTGCCTATGACACTAAAAAGCATCCGGCCTTAATATTAAGACCGGATGCTTTTATATCTATAGATTGTCTCACCCTTCTCACCATGCTATGAATAAGTAAAAGTATCCACGTTTGTTCTATGATACACTGTAAATATGGGAGAAAATCATGGGGAAGCACGAAGAAAAAAAGGATATCGATCAAATTTATAAAGATCTAAATTGTAATGATGAAGGATTAGATTCCACAGAAGCACAGCTCAGGCTCAATAAATACGGTCAAAACGCATTAAAATCTGAAAACGTCAGCCCGTTGAAACAACTTTTCAGCTATTTCTGGGGGCCAATCCCGTGGATGATTGAATCTGCCGCGTTGTTATCTCTTATTGTGCAGGACTGGGTAGATTTTTCAATCATAATGGTCCTGCTAATTTTCAATGCCGCAATCGGATTTTGGGAAGAAGCCAAAGCCGCTAATGCTCTTGATGCACTAAAGAATCAAATGGCTTTAAAAGCGCGAGTTTTGCGTGACAGTTCATGGAATGAGATTGACGCGCAAAACCTTGTCCCGGGTGACATTGTCCGCATAAGATTAGGAGATGTTATTCCCGCTGATGTTGTGCTGATAAAAGGTGAATATCTAAGTGTTGATCAGTCCGCACTCACCGGTGAGTCACTTCCAGTTAATAAAAAATCTGGAAATGAAGCGTTCTCAGGATCTGTTGCTAAGCAGGGTGAAATGGAAGCAGTGGTAACTGCAACGGGCGCAGAAACCTTTTTCGGACGCACTGCAAAGCTCGTAGAAAATGCGGGAACAGCTTCTCATTTCCAGAAAGCAGTTATGAAGGTCGGAGATTTTTTGATATTCGTTGCCATAGGTTTAGCGATGATCTTAGTTGTAACTGAACTTTTGCGCGGCGAACCACTCATTAAACTTATTCAATTCGTACTTATTCTGGTGGTAGCCTCAATTCCAGTAGCAATGCCTGCAGTACTATCTGTAACAATGGCCCTCGGCGCACTTTCACTTTCCAAGAAAAAAGCTATTGTCTCAAAATTACAAGCCATTGAAGAAATGGCCGGCATCGATATCCTTTGCTCTGATAAAACCGGAACATTGACCAAAAATGAGCTGGATCTTGGCGAGCCGATTGTTTTTTCTGCGCCCGACAAAGAAAATTTAATATTCATGGCAGCCCTTGCATCAAAAGAAGAAAATGGAGACGCCATCGACCTTGCGGTTTTAAAAGGAATCACGGACAAATCTATTTTCAATGGATATAAACAAACATCTTTTTCACCGTTTGACCCCATACGTAAAAGAACAGAAGGATCAGTCTCAACTGACGATGCGCAGTTCAAAGTAACCAAAGGGGCTCCGCAAGTAATTTTAGATCTTGCAAACGTAACAGGACCAGACCGCGAAAAAGCTGATACAGCAATTAACGAATTTGCGGGAAAAGGATTCCGCTCACTTGGCGTTGCTAAATCAATTGACGGCAGCAAATGGGAATTTTTGGGAATACTGTCTCTGTTTGATCCTCCTCGTGATGATTCAAAGGAAACAATTGCGCAGGCGGGAAAACACGGAATCAAAGTTAAAATGGTCACTGGTGATGATACTGCAATCGGTAGAGAAACCGCAGCTCAACTTGGAATGGGAGTCAACATGCACCCCGTTTCTGAATTGATTGGTGAAAATGCCGACCCTTCACACCTTACTTCAACTCAATCCGAAATAATTGAAAAAGCAGACGGGTTTGCACGAGTTTTCCCAGAGCATAAATATGCCATTGTAAAAGCTTTGCAGGAACGTGGGCACATCGTCGCCATGACTGGAGACGGCGTTAATGATGCACCAGCTCTTAAACAGGCTGATGCAGGGATTGCAGTTTCAGGAGCAACGGACGCAGCCAGAGCTGCAGCGGACTTGATTCTCACCGAGCCAGGACTATCCGTTATCATTAAAGCTGTTGAGGAAGCTCGCAGAATCTTTGAAAGAATGATGAGCTACACCATTTACCGCATCGCCATGACTATCGACATTATGGCTTTCGTGGTTTTGGCTATGCTGGTCTTTGACTTCTACCCGCTCACAGCCGTTATGATCATCATGCTTGCTCTCTTAGATGACATTCCGATTATGACCATTGCTTACGACAACACATGGCTTGACCCGCAACCGGTACGCTGGGAAATGGGCAGAGTTTTAGGGATATCAAGCCTACTAGGTTTTCTGGCTGTTATTGAAACGTTTGGAATGCTCTGGCTCGGACGCGACATATTCCATTATCCAGTTGCACAGCTCCAGACTATGCTGTTTCTGCAACTTGTTGCAGGTGGCCATCTGATGCTTTTCGTTACCCGCACTAAAAAAGCATTTTGGAAATCCCCATATCCTGCACCGAAACTATTTTGGGCTATTACCGGGACTCAGCTTTTCGCAGCAGTTATATGCGGCATGGGTTGGCTAGTTCCGGCAATACCGTGGATGCACATTTTATGGGTTTGGATATATAACTTAGTCTGGATGGTTGTGCAGGATATCTTTAAGCTGTCAGCTTACAGAATAATGGATAATAAGGCTGAACACAATCAAGGGTTCATCAAAATAGCAAATGAGCCTATTTTCAACAAATTCACTCACCATAAAAAATAAATTAAAGCGTTCTTATGACAAAATAAAGGGAAACGACGTCTAACAGATAATATGACCTACAACATCAGCATGCTGCTTATTGTTACAAAATGGAGAGATACAAATGGCTAACAACAATTGTAAGAGTTCGTATCCACTGAGTATTTTTGTAGTATTTGTTACCCTGTTTACTTTAATGAGCAGCGTAACAATGGTAATGGCAGCACAACCAACAATCAGCCCTCAAGATGACAATAAAAATATGAATTATGAAGAGATGCTCAGTATTGTCAAAGCTGCTAGCTCCCCCTCACCTAAGTGGGATGGCCCTTTATCTGGACCCGCTGGAAAACATGATCAATGTATAGCCATTATTTGCGAAGACCTGAAAAATGGAGGCATCATCCATGTAGCACAGGGAGTTCAGGAAGCTGCTTCTGTTATGAAATGGAAAGTGAAAGTTTATGACGCAGAAGGAACTCCGAAGGGGCGCAAAACGGCTTTCAAAAAAGCCCTAGCAAGTGATCCTAATGGAATTGCTCTGATTGGAGCAGATGCAAACACAGTAAGTACTGAGTTGCAACAAGCGTATACTCAGAAAATACCAGTCGTAGGCTGGCATGTAGGGCCAGTCGCAGGATATCTACATGAAGGCCCTATCGTTATGAATATTTCTACAGATCCGAAAGAAGTCGCCAAAATTACGGCAATGGCCGCAATCACATCATCAAAGAACAAATCCGGTGTCGTTATTTTTACTGATTCTAACTTTGCTATTGCCATGGAAAAAGCAAATATTATGGCTGACATTATACGATCTTGTTCTGATTGCGAACTGCTAGAGGTAAAAGACGTAGCAATTTCCAACAGCGCAGAAACTGTTCCAGAAGTTGTGCAGACTCTACTGACCAAATATGGTGACAAGTGGACATGCGGGCTCGCAATCAACGACATTTACTTTGATTATGCTGTACCGGCACTTATTCTGGAAGATTCAAAATCTGACGCTTTACATTTTCTCTCTGCTGGCGATGGTAGTAATGCTGCTTTTTTGCGGATTCAAACTGGAACTTTCCAAACCCACACGGTTGCTGAACCTTTAAAGATGCAAGGCTGGCAAATGGTCGACGAATTAAACAGGCTTATGAGCGGTGAGGATGTGACCGGATATATCGCCCCGCCACATTTGGTTACTACTGAGAATGCACTTTCAGATGGAGGAGCACAGTTCCTTTTCGATCCAGACAATGGTTATAAGGATACTTATAAAAAGATTTGGAAAAGGTAAAAGAATGCAATTCGGAAATATACGATTGTTTTTTCCTAAAACACTGCAACGACAATTCTTTGTCGGAATCATAAGCCTGTCTCTGTTAATTCTAGTTGGCGGAGTGACATCGATATTATCTTTGCTTGAATCGGCTTCTATGGCTCATATCCTTGCTGAAAAACAATTGGAGCAGCTACATGATTCCCAACAATTGGTTCAGCAAGTCTCACTGATTGCTCTTGAATCTAATATTCTTTTAAAGAATTCTGTTCATGAAGTTGAAGACTCTTATAAACGCTTAATACCCCATATTGTTAAATTAGATAGGCTCACTTCCAGGCTAGGCAGACTTGATCATAATACAGATATTTTGAAATTACATCAGACATGCCAACTCTTAAGGAATTCAGCGTATATAGTCGCATCTCTACGCGCACGGGCATTACAAAAACAACAACCTAATTCACACAAAGAGAAACTGAAGAAATTTCAAAGCAGTATGCCTAAGCAGGTTGACACCATATCGACCATTGCTAACAGTATTTCTGAATCATCTGCGCGAGATTATCGTTCCAACATAAAAAAGCTTGTTCGAGTCACACAAAACAACAGCAAGTGGGTATTTGTTCAACTAATATCTTGTTTATTCCTAGCATGGCTGCTGTCACACTTCTTCTTTGGAAAATATATTATCCAACGCTTAAAAACAGTAAGTGAACATCTACGTAATCCCGTAAACTTACCTGTTTCGACAACAGTTCCGATATATGGGAAAGATGAAATAGCTGACATGGCTCGTTCCGTTGAACTTTTTATGGAAAACAGACGGCAGCTTGTACTGGCACAGCAATCTTTACTCCAAAGTGAAGCCCTGCAAAGAGCTATCACTGATTCAGTGCAAAGTGCAGTATTCCTTATGGATGACAAAGGCACTATACAATTTGTTAATCCGGCAGCACAGACACTATTTGGATATACACAAGAAGAATTACTTGGGAAAGAACTACATACATTGCTTGTACCTGAGCAGCATCTGCAGAAAGCATACAAAGGCTTAGCTGAATTTAACAAAACAGGGAAAGGCCTTGTCATAGAAAATATGCAAGAAATGACCGCGCTCCATAAAGATGGAAAGGAACTTGCTACACTTGTCCACGTAGGGAGATTAAAGAAGAATAATACATGGTGGGCCGTTGGATCTGTTATTGATATCACGCAATTAAGAAAAATTCAGGCGGATCTTTTAAAAAGTCAGCAGGAAACAATACAGGCAGGCCGCCTATCTTCTATAGGACATCTGGCTGCTGGTATGGCGCATGAAATCAACACACCGACTCAATATATTGGTGACAATTTAAGTTTTATCGAAGCATCAATAACTTCCATTCGTTACGTGCTTGATGCTGCCCAAAATTTAGCCGAAGCTTCTCCCGATGAACAGTCCACAGCAGCCTTTCATGAAGCATTCACTAACGAGGACATCAAATACATACTTGAGGAGCTTCCTTCTGCGATCAGCCAATCTCAAGATGGAATGGAATACATTACAAAAATAGTCCAATCAATGAAGTCTTTTTCTCATCCAGGCAATAAAGAAAAATCATTAGAAGACATTAATAAAATTTTGGATGCAGTCATTACAATTACACACAATTCATGCAAAGAAGTGGCTACTGTAGAAACACACCTTGCCCAGAATATTCCTCAGATATTATGCTACGTAAGTGAAATACAACAAGTTTTCTTAAATATAGTTATTAATGCTATTCAATCTATTGAATCTTCTAAAAAATACGAAGAGAATTGGGGGAAAATTGAAATTTCTACAATAGTAAAAGACGGATTTATTATAACCTCTGTAGCGGATACAGGTGACGGTGTTCCAGAAGAAATTAGGGATCTTATATTTGATCCATTCTTCACTACAAAACCTGTCGGTCAGGGTACAGGGCAAGGACTTAATATTTGCTATGATATTATTGTAAACAGACACGGCGGGAAAATTGAAGTTGAAAACAATCCAGAATCAGGTGCAATCTTTACAGTTTCTCTTCCACTACAAACAGATGATGAATATGAAAATTTAAATACCAATTAAAACTTGAACAAGCTTAACAATAAAAAAGCCGCATCTATTTCTATACAGAGATGCGGCTTTTCGATTTAAAAGATGATATTTTTAAATTGTTTGGCAGCCTCTAACTTTATTTATTAAAAGAGAAATCGCGAATCCTACTACACTGACTCCGATGATAGTTGCCCCTGACGAAACATTCAGTTCGTAAGATAAAAGCAATCCCGTCACGCAAAAAATTATGCTAAGCAAACTAGATAGTATCATCATTGTATGCAGTGATGAGGTTCTGCTTTCTGCAATCTGCGGAGGAATCGTCAAAAGTGCAATAACCAGAATAAGCCCGACAACACGGATTACCATCACTACGCTAAGAGCTATCAGTGCGAGCATTATAAAATAAAGCAGTGTAACAGGAACACCTCTGGCTCTGGCAAAATCCTCGTCAAATGACATAGCCCATAACCCTTTATAGCACGCAAAAACGACTGATAGAACGATAACTGCCAACGCAGTCATCAAGAGTAGATCGGACTTTGGAGTGGCCAGAATTCCTCCGAAAAGATAACTCATAAGGTCAACATTATATCCAGGAGTAATATCCAGCAGAATAATACCAAGCGCCATACCTCCAGCCCACATAACACCAACGAAGGTATCCGCTCGCTCTTTCACCCGCATAGTAACGAGAGCCATAAGCAGAGCAGCGCACACAGCAAAAGCCGCAGTAACCGGAAGCATGGGAAGGCCTAGAAAAAATGCCAACCCTACACCACCATACGAAGCATGAGCTATTCCTCCGGCAAGAAGTACAACACGGTTAACCACTACAAGTGAGCCGATAATACCGCAGATAATAGAAGCCAGCAGCCCCGCGATCAAAGCATTACGCATAAATTCGTAGCCAAGAGCCTCAATCATGCCAGTCTCCTTCAGGTTTGCGGTCAGACTTATCATGAAATTCAAGCACTCTATGCGGAAACTCTCCATGAGTGATAAGTTCAATAGGACACGATCCACGTTCATTCTCACCGTACGCTTCGCTTAATAATTCGCGGGTTATTTTAGGCTGATCATGTATATGAACCTTTCTATTAACACATGCCACAGACTTAACCCCCTGACCAAGAACAGAGATGTCATGGCTAACCATAACAACTGTCATATCCTCATTAAGCTCCCTAAGCAGGCAGTAAAGGCTGTTTTTTCCAGCCTGATCAATGCTTGCAGTAGGTTCATCGAGCAAGATAATCTTTGGTTCATCAACAATGGCGCGTGCGATAAAGACTCGCTGCTTCTGTCCACCTGAAAGATCTGAAACTCTCCGGTTGATATGCGAAAGCATCCCCACCCGCTCAAGAGCTTTTTCTACTGTGGACGAAGCACTTTTTCCAAATTTTATCCCGAAGACTCCTTTGAGTCCGGGGGAGACTTTTCCCATGAGCACAGCATCGCGCACTGTTATCGGAAAACTTTCCGAAACAGATGTATATTGCGGCATATATCCTATCTGCCCGCCATGCTTCCCCGGAGTCGTACCAAGAACCTCAACACAACCTTTTCGAGGACTTAACAGGCCCAGCAAAAGTTTAAGCAGAGTTGTTTTACCGCCTCCGTTAGGGCCGAGAATAGCAAGATAATCCCCCTTTAAAATATCAAAACTGACGTCATCAATAACGTCATGGGGGCCATATCTGAAACTTACATTTGAAAAACTTATAACTTTTTCGGAGCTCATTACAGTGCAAAACCTCCGGCTAACTCGATAAAGAGTAAGCAATTAAACCTAAATTTAAACATATTCACTCACTATAATGTCAAAATCTCATTTTTTACAATACTAGCCAAAGACATGACTTATTTCTGTGATAGATGCCACTTACATTCTTAGCCTTGGTTGACTAATCAGTATTCTATACATATTTTCTGCTATCGAAACTTAATCAACTATCTGGAGATAATAAAATGCGAGCATTCGCCAGTGATAACTATTCTGGAGTACACCCGTTAATCATGCAGGAAATTATCAACGTCAATAGTGACGACATGAGTTCCTATGGCAACGATCCTGTTTCAGAAGCAGCTTTAGAACTTTTTTCAAAACATTTCGGAAGTGATGCTAAAATATTTTTTATGGCAACCGGAACTGCCACTAATACGCTGATCCTCAAACACATAACAAATAGTTGGAACAGCGTCATATGCGCAGACACAGCACATATAAATGTCGACGAATGCGGCGCAGTTGAAGCTATTGCAGGGATAAAGATTATCCATGCTGAAGCTGTTCACGGCAAGCTCAATGTCGAATCAATCGCCCCGCTGCTGGCAGGACGAAAAGATGTACACCAAAGTCAGCCAGCCGTTATATCAATAGCCCAAAACACGGAGCTAGGAACTGTTTATACGCTTGCTGAAACAAAAGCTATTTGCGACTACGCTCATGAACAAGGTCTGCTGGTCCATATGGACGGAGCAAGACTAGCCAACGCAGCAATCCGTCTTGGAGCCAGTTTCAAAGAAATGACTGTTGACTGCGGTGTTGATGTTCTTTCCTTCGGCGGCACTAAGAACGGATGCATGTGCGCCGAAGCTGCTATCTTTATCAATCCTGAAATCGGTAAAAACTTCGAATTTGTCCGTAAACAAGGCATGCAGCTTATCTCTAAAATGCGTTATGTTGGAGCACAGTTTAAAGCTCTGCTGACTGATGAGCTATGGAAAAAGAACGCTACCAAAGCAAACGAACTCGCTACTATTCTAGCTCACAAAGTTCAAGAAATCAGTGAAGTTAAAATTACACATCCTGTGGAAACCAATGCTGTGTTTGTAACAGTTCCTCCTCATGTCATCCCTCAGTTGCAAGAAAAATTCCCTTTCTATGTATGGGATGAATCAGCATCAGAAGTTCGCTGGATGACGTCATGGGCAACAACAGAAGAAGATGTCGAGAACTTCGTCAGCTCCTTGAAAGATCTTATTTAATCATGCAAGACCTAGTTTGCAAGGATACTAATAAAAAAAATAAGCCTCTCACTTGAAAAAGTGAGAGGCGTTTTCATCCTATTAAACTATATTACAGTCAATCAGACTGCGATTCGATCAATATCTTTGGAACTCAACTCTTCATCATTAACCTTACCCCGCGCTGATTCTAAATCTTTGTGGTACTCCAGATAACAGCTGGATTTTTCTTTGCCCATAAACTTAGCTAGGCTTCTCTCGGAGGTTTCAAGCAGATCGACAACAATAAGCCCGTCAAGCGAGTTACTGAAATCAGGATCAACATTGAATCCTACAATCCTTCCACCTATCTTCAAATAATGGCGAATCAGGACAGGAATACCTTGCCCCCCTTCAATATCCTGCACAACTTTTTCCAGATCATCCGGTTCGGAAAAAGCCGACTGCGGCAGACATTTCTGCCAGTACTTAAGTTTTTTAAACTTTAAAGGCTTGGCAGGTGAGATCATTGTTGCAAGATCAGCTCTGCCATGATGACGCATAAGTGAATCCGCCATGTATTCTCGTGATATTTTTTTGTAATCATTTGTAATGCTGACGCATCCGAATAAGTAACGATATTTGGGATTCTTGGATAAATATCCGGCAATTCCTTTCCAAAGCATCAAAAGAGACGCATAATTTTTCTGATACGCAGGCCGTATAAACGAACGACCAAGCTCAAGAGCCGGAGTTACACTTTTAAAAAAATCATCCGTAAATCTAAAAAATGAATCGCTGTAGACACCCTTCATTCCATAATGCTCAACCTGCTCATCTGTACGGGCGATGCGATATGCCCCTGCAATTTCATTATTTTTATGATTCCAAAGCACTAGATGAATGAAAGTATTATCAAACCTATCAACATCAACAGGCTTTCCAGTTCCTTCACCAACTGTGCGAAATGTCTTCTCACGCAATCTTCCAAGCTCACGCAATATAAACGGGCATTTTGCCGAATGAACTTCATAGACTGTAAACTCATTATTTTCAGCAAGCTTACTTTCAATTGAAAGTGAATTAATTTCTGCAATAATTCTATTCGGTGAAACTTTCTCACACAAAGGTTTAAGTTTCTTTTTAAATACCGGAAGATTAGATTTTTTCTTAATTTTAAAGCGTGATTTGAGTGAGTATGTTCTGAACCTTAGATACTCAATCAAGTCTTGATTTGTCTCAAACGATGATAACCGCTCTCCTGTAACAGTACTTCCAACCGCAAATTTTACAGTATCAGACTGTTTATTAAGATTTTCGCGGGGAATCAGCATAGTCCGCAGGTGTGGATGGATAATTCCCATAAGTTGAAATACAAAACTGTTACGACCATTAAAGAAAACAGGTACTACATTTGCTCCTGTCCTTTTAATTATTCCGCCAATGGTTGGACTCCAAGCAGAATCTTCAACTTTTCCTCCATTGAGTTTTAAGTTTGAAACTTCTCCTGCCGGAAAAACAACGAGCATACCACCAGACTTTACCCACTTAACAGCTTCCTTCAAGCCGGAAATATTATCACTATGCGATTTTTTACTTCCGAATGGATCAACTGAAATCAGATGTTCATGCATCTCAGGAATAAGGCCAAGCATAAAATTAGCCATAATTTTAACATCTGGTCGTACTGTTTTAAGAGCTCTGATGAGAACCAGACCCTCAACAACTCCAAATGGATGATTTGATACAACTACAGATCCACCAGAACTGGGTATTTTTTTTAATTCATTCTCCGAAATTTCAGAGGAGACTCCCAGTAAATCAAGAGCCTTACCTATAAAATCAGGCTCACCTTTCCAGTAATGCTCATCAGAAGCCTTTTTATACATTGAATTTAACTTAGGAAGACAGAGCAAACTTGATAATGGTTTTTCTAATAAAGAAAAAAGAGCCCCTCTGAATGGATCCTCAAAAGGTGACCTCAATTTAAACAGATCGGAACAGATCTCATTAACCACTTTGTACTCCCTTGCTACTTGTTTTTAGTAGTAAAACAATACCTCAATTATTCGGTTTTAAGTGTTACTTAAGAGTTACATCCCTCTTACAATCTGCACTCAACCATTATAGCTTTTATTGTTTTTAAAAGTATAAATCTATATTTAAATACAAAAAAAGGAGGCTATGCCTCCTGTTATTCTATTTTTACTTGCAATAAGTTATAAAAATATTTACTGAATGGTTCCAAGATCTGTTTTCATATGCCAGTGATTACTTGGAATAGGAATACAAAAACTACGACTGGCAGCGTCAGCACAAAGGATCAATCCCTTAGAATTTTGGTCCCAAAAGACTCTGTCTATAAAAAAGGCTACCGCCTGAGAATCTGTTAGTTTTTCAGGTTGGCTACCCGGAAAAAATTTTTGCATTACGGCCGTAGCTGCTCTTTTAAGAGCATTTACGGCAACGGTTGAAATGGCGATATCTTGAAAATCAAGCTCATGTAAAACTGATTTATCACCAGCCATAACCTCAGCTATCTGTACATGTTCTTTCGATACGCCTGACTTAATAGTGTTGTTCATAGTCTGCCTCCTCATTGTGTTACGTACTGTAAGTACTCATTCACATGCAAAAGACGGGCCGAACGAAACTTGCTTTAATTATACTATAACTCAGATTTAAAATAAAAACCGCATTTAAGAGAGCAAGAATGACAAAAAAACACTTCGGAGCACGGTTTGATGAAAATGGTGATTGCATGTTCAGACTATTTGCACCTCATATCCCAAAGGTTGAAATTAATTTTAATAATGACCCTGATCATAAATTTAAGATGGATCAAGCCGACTATGGTTTTCACGAATTAACCTTAAAAAATATCACTCCGAATACCTCATATTCATTTCTACTTGATGAATCAAAAAAAATTCCTGACCCGGCATCTCTATGGCAGCCTGAGGGGATAAATTCCTACTCAACTGTATTTGATCATCATAAATTTGACTGGGAAGGAGACAATTTTTCCGGTCTGCCAATAAGCGAAATGATAATTTACGAAGCTCATGTCGGAACTTTTACTAAAGAAGGAACAATACGCGGCCTTATGTCCAAACTTGATCATCTGGTTGAGCTTGGAATAAACACATTGGAGCTTCTGCCCGTTGCACAGTTTGCTGGGCATCGCGGATGGGGAAATAAAACTATTTTTCCGTATGCTGTTCACAATAATTACGGAACGCCCGATGAATTAAAAGCTTTGGTTAGAGCAAGCCATGAGCGCGGAATAGCTGTAATTCTTGTAGTAGAATTTTGTCAGCATAACATTGTAAAAAACTTAAGCTCAGCTTTCGATTATTTTTTTTGTGACATACATACAACAACACAAGGGAAAGCTATTAATTTTGATGAGCAATATAGTTTCGGAGTTCGCGAATTCTATATCCAGTGCGCTCTATCATGGCTGCGCGACTTTCACATCGATGGATTGCGCATAAATAACGCAGAAACAATTTACGATCAAAGCCCAATGCATTTTCTGGAAGAAGTGTCTACACGGATCAGAAATTTTGAAAAAGCAAATAACAGAAAATGTGTTTTAATAATTAATGATCAACACAACTCCACACGCTCAATACAACCTATTGACAAAGGTGGATACGGCTTTGATGCTCTATGGGATGAAGATTTCCATCACGCCCTTCACTACAGGATAACAGGAGATATTAACGGGATTTTCCGAGACTATAAATATCCTGAAAAAATGGTATCAGCGATGCAATACGGATTCGCATATCGGGGAGAGTTTTCTGATTACAGAAAAAGAATCCATGGCTGCAATAATCAACAATTCTCAGGCAGCAATTTAATTATTTACTCCCAAAATCATGAACAAACTATCTGCACAGGACAAGAATGCAGAACAATCAGAAAAGAAGGATTTGAAGCGGCTAAACTAAGTGCCGGAGTCGTACTTCTCTCTCCCTACACGCCATTACTTTTCATGGGAGAAGAGTATGGAGAAACAGCACCATTCAATTATTTTTCAGACCATTCCACAGCTCCCAGCTTGAACAAAACATTGAGTAAACACTACCAGAATCTTGAATTTAGCCTTAAAAAACAGTTTGATCACAATGAAGCATCATCCTTCACCGCCAGTCAGTTGGATTGGAATAAAAAAGATTCTGAGCAGGGAACAGCCATGCTTAAGTTCTATAAGAAAATGTTACTTCTAAGAAAAGAGCACCCTGCACTAAAAGAGCCATGTCACAACAGATGCCAGGTTCAGGAGATTAAGCAAGGAGTTATCCTGATGCTCAGAAATCCTTCAACTTCTGATGAAAGGTACGCGGTAGTCATTTTTAATTTTAATAAAATAGCAATCTCGGAAAAACTTGAATCATATCTGCCGGCGGGACCATGGACACTTAAACTCTATAGCGGAGCTCGATCCTTCGAAGGTCACGGTGTACCTCTTGATAAAATTTTGTCACCAGCCAAACCACTTGAACTTGCTGCGCAATCTTTTGCATTATATTTTCATACCCCTGTGAACATATAATCTGATTTTCATTCCTTTGCTGAAAATAAAGTAGCTGGACATATGGACCATGCTCTGTGATATAATAGTATATCATCTTTGATCAACGAAGGAGCTTATAATGAAACGTTCCAGCGGAATACTTCTACATTTCACATCATTACCGTCAAGATTCGGAGTCGGAGATATCGGCCCGGAAGCTTATGAATTTGCAGACTTTCTGGCTGAAGCAGGACAGAGGTTTTGGCAGGTTCTGCCCATAACTCCTACAGCGAGTGAACTTTGCAACTCACCTTATTCAGGATTTTCAGCATTTGCCGCCAATCCGCTGCTGATAAGTCCAGAACTTATGGTCCAATACGGATTGCTTGATAATGAAGAAATAAATAATTTTGCTATTCCAGATTCAGATAAAGTTGATTTTAATGCGTCGACCCGTGCAAAAGAAACCCTTCTCCGTTTAGCCTTCTCGCGCGTTGCCAATAATTTACTTGATGACCATGTCTTTACCCAGTTTTTATTCGACAACATGCACTGGATTAATGATTTTGCGCTGTTTACTGCTCTTAAACTGCATTTAAACGGAGAAAAATGGACGAACTGGCCTGAGGACATAAGAGATCGTACAGAAGAAAGCCTGCGCTATTGGGGAGAATTGCTGGAACAGGAAATATTATTTGTTAAATTTAGCCAATGGATTTTTTTCCGGCAATGGGGACAACTTCGCGATCACCTTGATGAAATCGGTGTCGAACTCATCGGCGACATACCCATCTACGTCACTCACGACAGCTCTGATGTCTGGGCTAATAGAAGAATTTTCAAACTCGATGAAAACGGCAATCCATATTGCGTGGCAGGAGTTCCGCCTGATTACTTCAGTGAAACAGGCCAACTATGGGGAAATCCGGTTTATAACTGGGAAGTTCTTCAGCAGGATGGATTCGGCTGGTGGGCCAGCAGGCTTAAACATAATTTAGGATTATATAACTGGGCCAGACTTGATCATTTTAGAGGGTTTTCAGCATACTGGGAAGTTCCAGCCGAAGCAAAATCCGCTGTTGAAGGATACTGGGTTCAGGCTCCAGGGCATAAACTTTTTGAAATGGTTACCTGCGGAACGGGTTGCCTACGTATTATCGCTGAAGATTTAGGTCATATTACACAGGATGTTGCGTACCTTAGAGACCGCTTTCAATTTCCTGGCATGAGTATTCTTCAATTTTCTTTCGGAGAAGACATCGGTATATGCGGTGATGCTCTTCACAATCATACGCGAAATTCAGTCGTATACACCGGTACGCATGACAATAACACCAACCGTGGATGGTTCAATAATGATGCGGATGGAGTAAGCCGCAAAAACATGTTGTCGTATCTAGGACATGACTGGATAGACGAATCTAAAATTTCTTGGGAGCTGATCAGGCTTTTGATGTCCAGTGTAGCCTGCCTGTGTATTTTTCAGGTTCAGGATTTACTTAATCTTGACGGAAAAGCACGCATGAACATCCCTGGTGAAGCAGACGGCAACTGGGGCTGGAAACTTGTTCCAGGACAGCTCACACAACTAATACGTGAGCGTCTGGGAGAAATGACAGAGCTTTTTGGACGCACCAGCAGAATTGATTAAATTACTGATTAATCTAAAAAGTAAATGAGCTATTTACGCCCTATGTAATAAAATCCGTTGGAACGATTACCGTTCATTGTAGTATAAACAACCTTTTCATGCTCAAGTTCTTCAAATGAACCTAGCAGTTGTTTAATACGCTCGTCTGCAAAATGACGCAGGACTCCTCTGCCCTCAATTTCAAAGACTCCGTATGTTCCGTACTGCTTTAGAAATAGGTTATACCTCTCAATATTACGCTCATCTGTATTGAGTAAAAAATCATTAATATACAGAACTCCGCCCGGTTTCAACACGCGGTTAATTTCGCTAACAAGCTGATCCTGACCTTTATTTTCCGGTATGCAGGTGAGGACAGCAACGAGAAGGACTGCGTCAACTGATCCATCTTTATAAGGAATTATTCCATTTTCTAAAGGCCTAATGTCAAACTTTCCACCCGCATCAGCATGTCTTTGACGCAAGGCGACAGAAGGCTCAACACCTTTTATATTTATAAAACCTTCATCTAAAAGAATTTCCATTACACGCCCGTATCCGCATCCAACGTCCAATACAGCCGCATCTCTTGAAACATATTTCTTTAGTTCATCAAATTTAACAGGTGTAGAAAAGTTTTTTAACGCTCCTTTATCTTCCCAATATTTTGCGTAATCCCTTGATTCAAAAGCCATAACATTCTCCATTAATTTAAAAAAATCTGCACTAAAAAAGTGACGCGAATTTGTATCAAAACCGTCACGGTTTCGAGATTTAAAGTAAGAACACCAAATGTATAAGCCTCATAGTCCAAAAAACAATAAATGATTCCAAAACTAAATGGAGAAAATCATGAATTCGACTCACCGGGCTCTCATCAGAAAACACCTTGAACAGAATCTTGCAGAACTTATCGAAAGATCAAAAACTCGTGACACTGTTGTTGAAACTTGTGCCGATGACAATGAGTATGCCTCACGTTTAAGTGAGCAGAAAATTAATCTTGCTCTTCATTTACGTGAAAGCAAGCTTATCAAGGAAATCGAAGAAACTCTCGCCAAAGTCGACCATTACGATTTCGGTATATGTGATGATTGCGGGCAAGAAGTTGGAATCGCCAGAATAAAAGCTAACCCAACTGCGCGCCTCTGCATATCCTGTCAGGCTCGCATGGAAGAAGAAAGTCAGTTTGCATGGGCAGGTTGAACAAAGCTACTGCCATTGTTTATGGAGGGGAATATTCTCAGTCAGAGTTTATTCCCTGTCCACTACTCTCGCAGTAGCAGTTGTAATCATTATTTCAACAACTTCTAAGGCAGATGTCGTGGATGGTTCAATTTCCCATTTTTCATTACTGTACTGCCCCATAATCAAATTAAGAGCAGCTACTTTTTCACGCTCTTCGAGAAGACGCGGGACACCGCATCCGACTACAGAGCTAAATGAGCATCCCCATTTGCATGGCTTTTCATGCGGCATAACCTCATGCGAAGCAAGCACGCTGAAGCCGACTTCCTCGCCTAAAGCAAGCGCAGATATTTTGCGTCCGGTTTTAGAAGAATGAATGTATATTGCTCCGCGTTTGAAACCATAATTAACAGGAACAGAATACACACCATTATTGTCCTTTAAGGCCAGATGGAGAACTTCCCCTTTCCGCAAGACGTCTTCGATTACCCCTTCATCACTGGAAAACCCCTTTCTAGGCTTCAACTCTTTAGGCATGCCCCCCCCTTTATTCTGTCAGTTAAAGAGTATAAACAAACTTTATGTCTATCTATACACCAATATCCGTTATTATCCCCGTATTCAATGAGCAAGCAACTATAAATATTTGCATAAATAACGTTAGAGCAAACTTTGGAACCGTATGTGAAATTATTGCCGTAGACGGGTCATCAAGTCAATCAACTAATAAATCCATTAATGATGAAACTGTGGTTAAAATTTCAGCAAAGTCAGGGCGTGCATCTCAAATGAATGCAGGAGCTGCAATTGCTACAGGTGAAATACTTATATTTCTACACGCAGATACAATACTTCCTCATAATTCAGACACTCTTATCCGCGAAGCATTAAACGCTCCTAGCTCCTCAGCCGGAGCATTCAACCTCAGTTTTGACGACTACTCCAGAACCATGCGGCTAATAGCATATGTAGGAAACATTCGTTCACGAGTAGAACGCGTTCCTTATGGAGATCAAGCACCTTTTATTAAAAAGGATACATTCTTCAAACTAGGATGCTTTCCGCTGATTCCCATTATGGAAGACGTTGAGCTTTTTAAAAAAATTAAGAAAAAACGACTCGAAATTGTCATACTTAAAGAATCAGTAATTACCTCTGCTCGTCGTTATCAAAAAACAGGAATGGTTAAATGCTTTTTACGCAACTGGTTGCTTAGAATACTTCATTTATGCGGAGTGAACACGGTTACTCTAAAAAAAATGTACTCTAATAATGGGACTAAAAATTGAAAATAGCACTACTAATATTCGTAAAGCTACCGATAGCTGGCATGGTTAAAACAAGGCTTGCAAAAGATATCGGCAGTAAACAGGCAGCACTTTTTTATGCAGCGTTTGTTGAGGATTTACTAGCAAGAGTTGATAAGAGCGAAATTGAGACTTTAATCTTTTACGACCCTGAAGAACCTGCTTCAGCTTATAATAACTGGATTGGAAATCGAAGGCTTATACCGCAACGGGGAAAAGATTTAGGAAAACGTATGCTAAATGCATTTAAAGATGCATTTACACTTGGTTACAAAAAATGCGTTTTAACAGGCAGCGACTTACCTGATCTTCCAACTTCTACAATAAAAAAAGGTTTATCCAGCCTTGATAAATATCCGGCATGCCTTGGTCCAGCAAAAGACGGAGGGTACTACCTTATAGGATTTCAGGCTAAAACTTTAACCGATATTCCACTTACAAACATACGCTGGAGCACTCCGCATGTCTTTGAAGAAACAGTACAGAAATTTGAATCACTCAAACTAAAGCCATACATTTTACCAGAACACGCAGATGTTGATACACTTGAAGATCTAATGGCTTTACTGCAAAATAAGGACATCGAAAAGGTCAGCCAGAATACGCTTAAAACATATCAAGACTACCTAAAAACTACTTAATACTCGACAACATTAAGGCAGGAAACAACTCTGTCGTTCTTGCGGGTAAATCTTAAAAGATCGTAACCAAGATCTGGAATTATCACTATATCCCAATTACCGCCTGAACCAAAACCACTCATTATTTCTTCACGAATTCCCATTCTGATATGAAAATCAACAACAGGTGCTGATGTTGCATCCAGTTCTGCAACTATTGCAGGAACGAGTCCACATGTAACGGCACGCATATCAACAATCTTATTTTTCATTTTATTTACCAACGCAGAATTTACTAAAAATTGAGTCAAGCACTTCTTGAGGGGTAATTTCACCAGTTATTTCAGACAAGGCGGAACAGGCTGATTCCAAGCGTACTCCAAGCAAGTCATAAGGAATTATCATTTCAATATCTTTAACAAGGCCATCAAGCTCAGATAAGGCTCTTCGCAGTGTTGCAGCCTGCCTTGAATTGGGTACAAGTTCATCCGGATCAGGTTCACCGGAACCGGCAAGAATTTGCTCACGGATAGTTGAAGCAAGCTCGTCAACACCCTGACCTTTTTTGGCCGATATTTCAACAACTTGATACCCTGCATCACTCATTGTCTCAGATGGCGAAGGAGCTGATTGCACGAGGTCGATCTTATTGATTACAGCTATACATTTGCCGCTTTGCGCTGAGAATTCAGGATCAATATCAGAAAGATTAAACGGTTTGGAACCGTCAATAATTAAAAGGACCAGATCAGCCTGCTGAGCAAGTTCTTTACCCATATCAAGGCCAGCCTGTTCAACTTTATCAGTCGTTTCACGTAGTCCTGCGGTATCAACAACACGCACTTGCAACCCGTCTAAACTGAGAGTTTCTTCAATAAAATCTCTGGTTGTACCCGGAATATCGGTAACGATAGCACGGTTACGACCAAGCAATGCGTTTAAAAGGCTCGATTTTCCGGCATTTACTTTACCGGAAAGGACAGCTAATCCGCCCTCGCGCCATGCACGTGTCCTTTCAACTCCCGCAAGAATTTCAGAAATATTTTCAACAGAATCAGTGACTTCCGTCATCATCTCATCAAGTGGCAAGCACTCAAGTTCATCTTCAGGGAAATCAACAGCCACGCATAAATGAGTACGGAGTACTTCCAATCTGTCGCGAAGTTCTTCAATACGGTTGCCAAGCACTCCTGAGAGTTTTACACGTGCGAGTTGAGCTGCTCCTTTGGACGGAGCATGAATCATTTCCGCAACGGCTTCAGCCTGCGTTAGATCCATTTTACCATTTAAAAAAGCTCGTAAAGTAAATTCCCCCGGACGGGCGAGTACAGCTCCTCGTGACAAAATTTCATCAAGCACAGCTCCCAGAATGGCTCTGCCGCCGTGACAGTTAAATTCAACGGTATCGTCACCAGTATATGAATTAGGACCAGGCATAAAAACAGCAAGAACATCATCCAGTTCTACCCCATTTTCATCCAGTATATAGCCATAGTGCATTGTGTATGGCTTAAATCCTGAAAAAGAACCTTTCGAGGATTTAAAAAGAGCTTTCGCAATCGGTAACGCTTTTTCTCCGCTTACACGGATAATTCCAACTCCTCCTTCACCGGGAGGAGTAGCAATCGCAGCAATTGTACCGGAAGAACTGACTGACATATTAAGTCTCCATTACCAGATTAAAAAAGATAACCCCGTGAACAATGTCCACGGGGTTATCGTAAAGTCTGTATTCACCGCTCGTGAACTATTGTCTAGTAGCGGTTGTAACGATCGTCGTTGTAACCACCGGGAGTATTGGCAATGTTTGCGCCGGAACGTCCAGTAGTACGGGTGTTGTTTGGTCTTGGTTCGCGGTTACCGAAGTTTTCGTCCTGCGGTGCACGGTTACCGAAGTTTTCATCACGTGGAGCGCGATTACCAAAGTTTTCATCCTGAGGAGGACGATTACCAAAGTTTTCATCACGTCCTCTTCCAGCATATCCTTCAGAACGGCCACGAGGTGAGTAACCTTCATTACGACCACCAGCGCGAGGGTTATTGCGAGCTGGCCCACGTGAATCGTTACGAGCTGTTCCACGCTCACTGTTACGAGCTGGACCACGGTTGCTATAGCGGTCACTAGGCTGAGGAGTATATCCTTCGCTACGTTCCGGACGGCCAGTATTTTCAGTGCGCTCTCCGCCACGTCCACCAGCATTCCGGCTGCGACGCGGGAGGATAAGAACACGTTTCATAGGACCATCGCCCTTACTGCGAGTATTAACATGCTTATCTTCCTGCAAAGCCATATGAACAACTCTGCGGTGATAAGAACTTAAAGGCTTAGTACTCTGCACCCTTCCGGTGTGCATAGCTTTATCAGCAAGATGCCATGCGAGCTGACGAAGTTTTTCATCCTGACGATCGCGATAGTCACCAGTATCAATCTGAACACGAACTGAGGTCTGAAGCTTCTTAGAAACCATCCTGTTGCAAAGATACTGCAATGAGGAAAGAGTCTGTCCTTCGCGACCGATGATAAGACCGGAGTTTTCTTCATCGTCAACAAGTACGTTAACCCTATCGGCTCCAACTTCAATTTCAAGCTTTGGAGGCTGCTGAACAATAGGTTCAATCATCTTTTCAAGAGCTTCTCGGACAGCGGCTGCGATATCTTCAGGATCAGCTTCCATAATGCTGCGACGTTCTCTGAAGCTTTCGTTTTCACTGTTATTAGCCAGAGCTTCGTCATTAGCATTACCTTCTGCTTTAACTCTGGGCTCAGAAACCGCTGGAACAACAGCTTTTTCTTTGACAGCAACAACAGACTCTCTTTTCACTGCAGGAGCTTCAGCTTCTGCGTGGGGAGTGATTGCTGAATCTGTTTTTACAGCAGGAGTTTTCTGCTGAACTCTCTTTTCTTCCGGTGCAGGTTTTCTTTCTACAGGACGCTCAACCGGTTTTTCATATTTAGCAGACGGAGCCGTTTCTGACCTAGTCTCATTATTAAGTAATGCTCTTGTTTCTCCGCCTCTTGGGCGGGCTTTAACTTTGGCGTTCTTTTTTCCTACCAGACCGAAAACTCCGGTAGATCCGCCACTGAGTATTTCAATTTCAAGCTTATCGCGATTCAGATTGAAGTAATCACAGGCTGTATTAATTGCCTCGTCCAGATTCTTCCCTTGGAATTCTTTGAATTCGCTCATTCTGTCTCCTAATAGTATTCATCACTCTAACAATTCAGTCGTACGCCCTTTATTTTACTTTACGAGTAATAATCCACTGCTGAGCTATTGAAAGTACGTTATTCACTAACCAGTAAACAACGAGCCCTGCTGGGAAGTTGAGGAACATAAACGTGAACACTAAGGGCAAAAGCATCATGATTTTCTGCTGAGTAGGATCACCTGCTGAAGGTGTCATTTTCTGCTGAAGGAACATGGTAGCACCCATCACGATAGGAGTGATGTAAAGTGGGTCTTTAGCCGAAAGGTCGGCAAGCCAAATGATATCAGTAAAAGGGAAATGAGTAATAAAATCGGCATGTCTAAGTGCAACTGTCCCCAACAGCGCTTTATACAAACCGAAGAATACAGGAATCTGCAGCACCATCGGTAGGCACCCGCCTGCCGGATTGACATTGTACGTCTTGTAGAGCTGCATAGACTCTTTATTGAGTCTTTCTTTATCGTCACCATATTTTTCACGAAGTTTTGCTACCATCGGCTGCAAACGCTTCATCTGTTCCATTGATTTATAACTCTTTTGTGACAGCGGCCAGAAAAGGAGCTTAATAGCAATCGTCAACAGGATAATAGAAATACCGTAGTTATGTACGTATTGGTTAAACCATTCAAGCGCGATTGTCAGCGGTTTTGCAATAATATCAAACCAACCGAAATCAATTGCTGCTGCAAGGTTACCAGGAACCTTATTCATATAAGTAGGGTCCATTGGACCGAAGAAATATGAACAAGTAAGTTTACGTTCAATTCCTTTATCAAACGAAGCAGTGTGCTCAGCGGCTACTCTGAAAATATCATCCTGCACTTTACCTTTGATAGTAACATCTTTTGACTCAGGAACAAGAGCAAGAATGAAAAAGTTTGAATCGATAGCTCCCCAGTTCAAGTCTCCAGTGACTTCAATTCCAGTTTTTTGAAGGTCTTCACGATCATGCTCTGTCTGAAGACCGTCAGCTCCGTACCATGAAATACGCGTCGGATTGTAGCGATCACCGTCTGCACTGAGGCTCTTAGTCGCTGTAGTAAAGGCAAGTCTGCCCTGACCGCTTGGATTGGAAACATTAAGGATGCGGACATCTTCATCAATCAGATAATTATCTGCATGAAATGTGAGTCTACGTTCAATTCTGAACCCTTCAACTTCTCCGCGAAAGATAAGAGTTCCGATTTTATCGCCGTCAAGAGACAAGTCCTTTCCTTCGTACCCCCAGACTCCGCGAGTCCATGTAGGAATACCGTTAAGGATAAGTCCCATAGGAGCTTTATCAAGAGCATTAGAACCGACCATATCCACATCAGGTGAATTTGCTTCGATCGTCTCTTTGTAAAGTTTGAGTTTAAAATTCTCAAGAAGTCCGCCCTGTGAATTGATCACAGCGGAATAGAGAGGTGTTTCAACTTTCAGCTTAGTTCCTTTTGCAGAAACTATTGCACTGGTGGTCATAGGATCAGGAAATTGATTTGAAACAGGACCTTTTACAGTCTCTTGTTTTTTAACAGATTGTTGTGTCTGGACAGGAACAGGTTGTTGCGGCTGAGTCGGGAAAAGGAATTGCCAGCCAAGAAGTACTACAAAAGATAAGGCAACAGCCAAGATAACGCGTTTGTTTTCCATTTTTTAATTTCTCACTCATTTGACCTTTAAATCGAGGTCGAGACTGCGCGGTGGTAGATTTTTTGGGGCGGGGACAGGATCATGTCCGCCCTTGCATAGCGGATGACAACGCATCAGACGCCACAAAGTATACATCCCCCCTTTGATCACTCCATGAAGGGAAATCGCCTCTATGGCATATTGCGAGCAGGTAGGATAAAAGCGGCAACACCCCGGAAACAACGGGGAAATAAACTTCTGATAAAAGCGTATAAGATAAAGAAACAGAGTCCGCATTCCCTGATTTCTCATTGCTGCTCCGAAGTGACAACAAGCTTATTAAGTTTGCTTATCACCGGAATCAGCTCTTTTTCAGCAAGACCAAGAGTTATTTTCTTGCCATCCAAAGCGCGCTTAGGCACAAAAATTATGTCAGCACGGATTTGGATTTGATTTTGATAGAGCCTGAAGAATTCACGTATCACTCTCTTAATACGATTCCTGACAACAGCAGGCCCCGTTTTTCTGCTCACGGTAAGGCCCAAACGAACCC
Organism: Desulfovibrio sp. UCD-KL4C; assembly: GCF_006210265.1. NCBI lineage: Bacteria > Pseudomonadati > Thermodesulfobacteriota > Desulfovibrionia > Desulfovibrionales > Desulfovibrionaceae > Desulfovibrio > Desulfovibrio sp. UCD-KL4C. The sequence goes on along the minus strand of NZ_VCNC01000001.1, from coordinate 877,853 downwards.
CGCCGGGGCCGCTACCATGGCATAACACGAATAAAATAAAATTTTTCGTGTAGTGTTTCTTTCCCTGCTCATAGCAGTGATCGAAATCTGACTTCCTAAGAAGACGATGCTCCTTAGTCCAATTTAAGCAGATAATCTTTTGCGTCCTTTAGCACGACGTCTTGCAATCATAGCACGACCACTTTTAGTACGTGAACGAACGAGGAAACCATGGGTTCTTTTTCTTCTGATTTTACTAGGCTGATAAGTTCTTTTCATTGTTCTATTTCTCCAAAAATTATTTTCTTGATTAAGCCGGTATAATTCCGGTCACGAGGAACGGGAACATATAGCCCCAAAGTGGGACATCGTCAAGAAATGTTTTTAAAACAGGTTCTCCGCTAAAACCTTTTAATATCACTTCGAATAATCTATGATCTTCAAAGTGAAAACAAGATCGCATACCCTGATGTTTGCCATTCTGTCAAAGTCTATTACTGCTCAAATACACCATGAATTTATTTTTATCAAATTTTTCATGAAAATCTATTGAGGAGTATGGCAAATCGTTTCATAATGATTATGTAAGTCGTTATGCAGATTTGTTAAGTATAATTTAAAAAATGATTCCGCAAGCCTAACTCTCACAGTTAAATCTATAAAGTTTAATAATCTAAGGAGAAATTTAATGAGCCCTATACAAAATTTTTGGAGCATACGCCTTGGAGAACTCAAAGAAGTTCTGGATGACAACGGTTTTACAACTCATGTTGCAAACAATTCCCACTCTGCGGCAGCACTTGTTCTTGATAAAATTATTCCTCAGCTGGCACCGAAATCTATTAGTTTCGGCGGATCTATGACTGTTGTTGACTCCGGCCTTTTCGGTCAGATTAAACAGCTTAAAAACGTCAAAGTAATTGATACTTATGACATGAAACCAGCTCCTGACGAAAGAATCGCTCGCCGCAGACAGGCTCTTTTAAGCGACCTGTTTATCACTAGCGCAAACGCTGTTACAAATGAAGGAGAGCTAGTAAACCTTGACGGCACAGGCAACAGAGTTGCCGCAATGGCCTTCGGACCGAAAAATGTTATCGTTCTTGTCGGCAGAAATAAAATTTGCGGAGACCTTGAAGCAGCAACACGTCGTATCAAAGAATATGTAGCTCCTGTTAATGCCATGAGACTTAAAAGAAAAACTCCATGCGCTGTTACCGGAACATGCGCAGACTGTAGCTCCCCTGAAAGAATCTGTTCAGTATGGGGTATCACTGAAAAATCCTCGCCAAAAGGCCGCATTCACGTTGTCCTCATAAATGAAGATCTAGGTTTCTAAGCTTTTTTTTAACAGCACTACAGTTAAGCCGAGTTGTGCGTACCATAACTCGGCTTAACTGCTTCAACAGCTTGCCGACACATTAGTAACCTGTTTTCTGATTAACTTACGGGATTATTTTGACCAGAAAAAAACACACTGATTCCGCTAGAAATTACAGAAAAAATATTACTCCATCTCAAAATGAAGTTTCTTTTCAGGTGGTTGTTGAGCAGACTGACCTTTTTGTCACTGCTCAAAAAGATCTACACGCAGAAGTTGCTGCAATTATCCATGAAGTCCGTTCTGTAATCAAAGCACACATATTTCTGAATCCGCAGTTTGGAACAAGTCTTAAACCTGTAAATGTCCCGAGTGATGCTGACCCGATAATTACTGCTATGGCCGAAGCAGCCAGACTTTGTAATGTTGGCCCGATGGCCGCTGTTGCAGGGGCAGTCGCGCAGGAAGTTGCAACGCGCCTGAAGCCGGTAAGTGAAAACATACTGGTGGAAAATGGCGGAGATATATACATGCACTCAACAGTTCCACGCAAGGTGGCACTACTTTCTGACCCAGAATCCGGCTCAAAAATAGGTTTAGTCATCAAGTCGAATGAATTCCCCGTATCAATATGCTCATCATCCGGAACAATAGGTCATTCCTTAAGTCTTGGTAGCGGTGATCTCGTAACTGTTAGATCACAAGACGGGCGGCTTGCAGATGCGGCTGCAACTGCTCTAGCCAACTTCCTAAAGTCCCCTGCAGATGTTCCGCTTGTTATAGAAAAAGCCCGGACCCTGTCAGAAAGTTTGACAAAATCCGGGGCAAATTACGGTTTAGACGGAGTTTTCGTGCAATACGACTCTAAAGTAGGAGCATGGGGAAATATTGAACTTATAGCATTATAAAATCTTTCTATTACTTGCTGACAGCCCTTTCAATAGCCATAAACGGCGGATTCACGGTATCCTGCTTCCCCTTAAGGAGTACCAGTCTATAACCGAAAGAAATGAACAGAGGACCTACATCCAACTGATCAGGCTTTAGCTCAAAATCAAAAGGAACGCCGACACCGTCCTCAAGCTTTGCAGGGGAAAAAACCTGCATTCCCTGCGCCAGAACAGTTCCGTCCTCGTCACTTAAATATCCCTGAATCCAAAGTTCGCCAACCCACTGTGCCCATGCAGGGACATTTTCTTTTTTGATAAAAGCCGTCCCACGTACTCCGAAACTGTCGGTACGCGGAATTACCTGGTAGTCAAAATCCATAAATTCCATGGACACAGATTTAGAAATCTCAAGCTGCCATGGTTTTCTATTCAAATGGGAAACATCAAGATGCACACAGCCGGAAAGCATTACAACAGCTAAGCCTAATAAAATCCCGTTTACGTTTTTTATACCTAAATGCATCACCATCTCCGGTTGCAGCTACTTCTCTCAAACATTTCAATATTAAAATTTTTAAAATCTACAACTTGCCTTCAACGGATTTTATTTTACCTTCCATTCTGTTTTCAGCACCTTTTCTGCAGTCGGCCTTCATAACTATATATATGCGGTCGCAATCTTCTGCGAGTGCTCGGTAACATCTGGTAATAGCCGCCATAATGTCATCCCATTCTCCCTCTATGCTGGTCCCCATAGGACCTAGATTACAAGACAAACCGCTTGCACGAAGTATTTCAACAACACGTGCTACATATGGACTGACACTAATGCCCTTATCCGTCGGAAAAATGGTAAGCTCAACTAGTACACTCATTTCATATTCTCCAATTTTAATTAATGTAGTAATACTATATGTTCAAAGCCTTAGAAAGCAAGCATCTTCAAAGCAACATTCCTAAAAAAATAACCGCAAAAGAGGTTCATCCCAAAACTCCTTCGCTATGCATGAATCATTATAGATAAAATTCTATTCTAAATTTTTTAGAGCTTTAATATTCCATATATCCTCAGCATATTCCCGCATTGTTCTATCCGTTGAGAATTTACCCATACGGGCAGTGTTAAGGATAGCCTTCTTATTCCAAAGCACTGGATCAGTGTACTCAAGACCAACTGTTTTTTGAACCTCTATGTATTTAGCAAAGTCTGCCAGATGCAGATACTGCTCATTATCAGTAAGCAGTTTATCAACAATCCAGTCGAACAGGCCTGGATCATTAGGAGAGAATCTATTTGCCAGCAATGAATCAAGAACCTCTCTTACTTCAGCAGAACCCTCGTAAATCGCACGCGGATGATATGAACGGGTAGTTAAAAGATTTTCGACCTCATCCTGTCTCAGACCGAACAAATAAAAATTATCAACCCCGACTTCTTCGCGCATTTCAATGTTCGCCCCGTCCAGAGTTCCGATAGTCAAGGCCCCGTTTATAGCAAATTTCATATTACCTGTTCCTGATGCTTCCGTCCCTGCGGTTGAAATTTGCTCACTTAGATCACATGCCGGAATAATTTTTTCGGCAAGAGAAACCCGATAGTCAGGAGTGAAGGCAACATTAATCAGCCCCTTAACCCTTTTATCGTTATTTATGACACCGCCGACACTGTGGATAAGTTTAATTATCTGTTTAGCTTCCCAGTATCCTGGCGCTGCCTTTCCTGCAAAAATAAAAGTTCTGGCACAAAGTGGTTCCCGCCCATGATCAACCATTTCCAGATACATATGGATAATATGCAAAATATTCAGCAGCTGCCGCTTATATTCATGAATACGTTTTGCATGAATATCAAAAAGAGAGTCAGGCGAAACATTGATATCCAAAGTACTTCTTATAAAATTTGAAAGAATAATTTTATTTTCACGTTTAGCTGCAATAAATTTTTCTCTGAATTTTGAATCTGTTGTGTATTTCTCAATTTTCTTAAGTTCACTGAGATCAGTAATCCACTTATCTCCCACACAGTCAGTTAATAACTTAGCGAGAGGACGATTTGATTTAAGCAACCAGCGTCTTGGAGTAACACCGTTTGTTTTATTATTAAATTTTTCAGGATTCATTTCACAAAAATCTGGAAAAAGTCTGCGCTTTACGAGTTCAGAATGAAGCACTGAAACCCCGTTAACGGAATGAGAACCAATAACGGCAAGATTTGCCATACGAACTTTTTTCTTACCGCATTCATCAAAAAGCGACATGCGCTTGATTTTCTCAATGTCATCCGAATATTTTTTCTTAACTCCATCCAAGAATCGGCTGTTAATTTCATATATAAGTTGTAAATGACGCGGTAGCACTTTTTCAAGCAGATCAACCGGCCAGCATTCAAGAGCCTCGGGTAACAAAGTGTGATTTGTATATGCACATGTCGCCTGAGTAATCTTCCATGCTTTTCCCCACTCTATGCGTTTTTCATCCACAAGAAAGCGCATCAACTCGACAATTGTTAAAGCAGGATGGGTATCGTTGAGCTGAATAGCTACATAATCCGGAAATTCTTCAAAATTCTTATTTTGAGCTGAAAAGCGACGGGTTATATCCCTTAAGCCGCACGCAACCAAAAAATATTCCTGAACAAGCCGTAGTTCTTTACCGAAAGAAACTGATTCACTGGGATACAGAACCTTTGTAACCATTTCTGATTCAATTTTGCGCTGAACAGCCCTTATGTAGTCACCGTGATTAAAAATATCCATGTCAAAGTTCTGCGAAGCGCGTGCAGCAAACAATCTTAGATAATTTACGGTTTTCCCTCCGTAGCCGACTATTGGGATGTCATATGGAACACCGATAATATCTTCCCAATCCATCCACATGGGCAGGTATTCACCGCTTGGCAAAATACTGTTTTCCACTCTGCCGTATAAAGGAATAATAACAGCTTGGTCAGGCCTAGCGACCTCAAGAGGCATACCGTTAGCCATCCAGTAATCTGCTAATTCTTTCTGATATCCGTCCTGAATTGCCTGCCTAAAAAGCCCATACTCATAATGAATACCATAACCACACCCGGGCATATCAAGCGTAGCTAAAGAATCCAGAAAACAAGCAGCTAATCTACCAAGCCCCCCATTTCCAAGAGCCGGATCACGTTCACTCTCACGGACTTCATCAAGATCATATCCTAGGTCCTTGAACATATCCTCACATTCTGAGAGCATTTCCATATTACATAAGGAATTACCAAGGCATCGACCAAGCAGATACTCAATAGAAAAATAATACATGCGCTTGGCCTTCGTTTCGCGATAACGGTCACGCGTCATCAGCATTCTTTCAACAAGGCGGTCACGCAATGACAGGGCAAGAGCCATTCCCATATCTCGTTCAGTAGCCTTCTCTATATCCTTGCTGAGCGAAAAAACAATGTGATCACAGATATCGGTGCTAAGGCTTTCACGATCATTTTTCTTCTTTAGTAATGAAGATTTGCATTTTGCCATAAGTACTCCTACTTATACATAAAGGATAATAAGATCATATTAACAGCTTCATAATGCTAAATCCACTTTAAAAAGTATAACAAGTATATTTCACCACATACAAAATATCACTAAATTCACACACAAGTATTTCAAGATAGGAGTACAGATTTCAGATAACGGGGATATTGGTGAAGAGGGGTTTTCAAGCGTGATCAGCTTAGACTTCAGAAAAAATAATTAATTAATAAACAGGACATATACATGTTCCGCTTATTAATTAGAATAAGATTCAACTTGTCCCTGTGAGAAGTTGATAATATTATCGGAAACATCTTCAAGCCACAGATAATCATGGCTGACAATTACAAGTGTTGCCCCGCATTTTTCACGAACCTTTACAGCTGCATCATGAATCAACAGGGTACTTTCACGATCTAAACTGGCTGTAGGCTCATCAAGTAGCAATACCTTTGGGTTAAAAGCAAGCCGTGCTGCAAGAGCAACCCGTTGAGCTTCTCCGCCGGAAAGTTCAAACCATTGACGAGGCATAAACGAATCAGGATCAAGACCGACAAGATTTAAAGACTCGCGAACCTTACTATCAATATTACTTTCTCCCCTAAGCTCAAGACCATAGGCAACGTTACCCGCAACAGTTCTTTTTAAGAGATAAGGCTCCTGAGTAAGCAGTGTTACTTCGCGGCGAAGTGAGGTTTCCATAGTTTCAATTTTCCTACCATCAAAAAAGACCTCCCCCGACACAGGACTTTCAAGAAATGCCAGAATTCGCATAAGGGTGCTTTTGCCACTTCCGTTATGCCCTGCTAGACCGACTATCGCCCCTTTGGGAACGATAAATTCATCAAGCTCAAGAACAGTCTTACCACTATAACTTTGGGTTATATTAGAAAGTTTGTACAAAATATTGCTCACTTACCAGCCCTCTTTTTAATACCGGACATGGAAAAATTAACACCAAAGGCAATAATCATTAAGACAAGGCCGAGCGCAATCCCCATTGCAAATTCTCCTTTGCCTGTTTCTAAAGCAATTGCAGTTGTTATGGTTCTTGTATGCCATTTAATATTTCCACCGATCATCATTGAAATACCTATTTCAGAGACAATTCTGCCATATGCAGCTGCAACGGCAAGTACTAGACTGTAGCGAGCTTCCCACAGAGTTGTACGCAAAATTTGGCTGCGTCCGGCTCCAAGAGTCAACAATGTATTTTTTAGTCGCTGATCAAGATTTTCAACTGCTGTAGCCATCATTGCAGTCACAATGGGGATACCTAAAAGAGCCTGACCGACGGCAATACCTGGAATAGTAAAAAGCAGTTCAGTATCTCCTAATGGTCCCTTACGAGAAAGTAGAGCATAAACCAGAAGTCCTATAACTACAGTTGGAAAAGAAAGCAGTGAATCAGCTACAGTGCGTAAAAATTTCTTTCCGGAAAAATCATGATAGCCAAGCAAAAATCCAAGCGGAGCGCCGATTATCAGGCTTGCTAAAATAGAAATAGTCGAGACAGAGATGGTAGCTAATATGGCTGAATAAGTCTCAGGATCACCGCTAAAAAGCAAGACGAATGCCTGAAAAAAGCCAGTTGCGATAAAATCCATATACTTTCCCTTGTATAAAAAAAAGGGACGCAGATGCATCCCCTCCATTTCAACATTATAGAGACAACTTAAAACTATTTTGCATTAGGAATGAATAGTTTTTTACCGAGAAGTTTGAAGTCTGCAATATCTTTCTGGACTTTAGGGGAAGTTAGCCAATCAGAAAATTTAGTTGCAAGTTTATATTTAGCTTTTTCGCATTTTTCAGGGTTTACGGCAAGAACACTGTACTGATTAAATAAGGTCTTATCACCTTCAACCAAAACTTTCAGGTCAGGAGAACCATTCTTGTTAGCTTCGTACTTAATGTAAGTGCCACGGTCAGTCATTGTATATCCATCACGTTCTTCAGCAATGTTGATACTTTTGATCATACCCTGACCTGTCTGAACATACCAAGCGTCTTTATCAGGAACAGTCATACCCGCGACTTTCCAAAGAGAAATTTCCTTTTTGTTGGTACCGGAATTATCACCGCGACTTACAAAGACAGCTTTTTTAGCAGCGATAGTCTTCATAGCATCAACAACAGACATTCCTTTAACACCTGCTGGATCAGAAGCAGGCCCAATGATTACGAAATCATTATACATAACTTCTTTGCGATCTTTAAGCGCACCTGAATCAACATATTTCTGCTCAGCAGCAGGAGCATGAACTAAAAGCACATCAACATCACAATTCTCACCCATTTTTAAAGCTTTACCAGTTCCAACAGCTGTCCAGCGCAGTTCAATGCCGGTATCTTTCTGAAACTTAGGAGCAATCTCATCAAGGAGCCCTGTATTATCGGTACTGGTAGTGGTCGCCATCATTAAAATTTCTTCCGCTTTTACTAATCCTGGTGAAACCAGCATTGCAACAAGTGCAAAAGTCATAAATATTACATTAATCTTTTTCATTTTCCCTCCAAAGTGAAAAATTTAGGTCGTTGTGTGCAGTTTCAATCAAATCCGCCAAAAACAATTACCAATAAAACTAAATTTCTTAACATGCTAGAACAGAATCTAGGCAACATGTCAACTTAGACATATTTATACTACGATTTTGACCCTGCTTATTTCAATTATTTATTTAACAAATACTAAACCTTAACTCCTGTGCAAAACTTGAAGCAGAAAAGATAAGCTTGCCCTGTGCGTGGCATTTCATCTACATTACCTAAAACATACATAGGTGGAAGCATGGTGAAAGACAGTCATGATTTTACGATTAAAGAATACTCAAATAATTCATTTAAAGATAAAGAGATTAAAAGCATCCTTGAAATCCCGTTGACCATCAACCTTAACGGGAGAGAAGTAGTAACACTACTTACCACCGCTAAGTATCCAAAATATCTGGCAATAGGTTTCCTGAAATCCGATGCATATATTTCAACGCGCAATCAAGTTAGAGACATAAAAATAAAAGAGAGTCACGACAGAATAATTGCAGACGTTACAACGAATAATGATCCATGGAAAGGACGAGTTCTCAAATATTCAATTACTTCAGGATGCGGAAAAGGTACTAATTTCGGGAGAAATGTTTCCACCATTTCAAAAAAAACTATCCAGTCCGATCTCAAAGTCACTCCAGAACAAATCCTGAACCACGCACGCATGCTGCATGAAAAATCTACTCTCTACACAGAGACCAGAGGATGTCACAACTCATCACTTTGTACACCGACAGAAATGCTCTATTTCAGGGAAGATATCGGCAGGCACAATGCCATTGATATGATTGTCGGACAGTGTTTTTTTGAAGAAGTTTCTACTAACGGTAAAATTATTGTTTCCACAGGAAGAGTCGCTTCTGAGATTCTACTTAAAGCTGTTCGCATAGGTGTGCCTATTTTAGCCTCAACCGCAGTTGCGACCAGTTTTTCAGTTGAACTGGCAAGAAAAATCGGCATAACATTAATAGGCAACATCAGTGATACCGGATTCTGGGTCTATAACGATGAAGGCAGGATTGAAGGCTTTTAACTCATTAGTCTGACATTTTTTTCATCTATATTTAATTATGCCATTCAAGGCATAATTGCTTTTGATATGCTTTATTTTTTTTACAAGCCTATCCCTAAAACAAAGCACCAAACTTCTTTATTACAAATTTAATGACATTGATGTTGACGGAGAGATCAAAAGAGTTAAACGTTAGTGCTAAAGCGAAAGCAATTGATACAATCATGCACCTTTTTTTCAGAAGGCTTACCCCATTAGTGCAAAATCAAGCGTAATAATTAAAATAAATTTATGACTTCAAATTCAGTAATGATCGGGAGAAAATTATGACTTTTGATTTTAACAAGGCACAGCTTCAGTTAGATAAAAAGATTAAAGAGTTAGGCAAAAAAAAATTTCTTCCGACAGAACTTGTTGAACTCATTTCAAAAGTTGCAAAAATCCAACTCGAAGCAGAGCAACATACTGCTCTAAGTATTCCGAACCAAACTTCTCTGGCTCCTGCTGATGAAAATATTCAAGGACGCCCGCTACTAACCAGAGCTGATTTTCCTTATGACTACGAACAGTCTGTCAAGTTATTCTCAACATTTTCCGACATGCTTTTAGATTTTTCAGGTCCCATTTCAGAAGCAACAAAATTAGTTTCCAACGAAATTGAAAATGGGGAACTAGACCTTAAAAAAGTATTTTCCGCATACCTTGAAGGTGATGATGCCTTCTTTCTCAAATGGGGAGAAAAGACTCCAGAAGCTCCGCGCACTTTAAATTTTCTTGTTCAATCAGCAATAACTCCATCAATAAAAGTTATAGCAAGGGCCATTGCCGTCTATCTGCCTGAGATAGAAAAAACTGAAGTTCAAACACCGACCAGCGTTGATCTCGAAATCGAAGTCAGCCCTCCACCAGCCAGACAGCATGGGAGTTGCCCTGTGTGCGGCAGTATTCCTTTTATCCACACTCTGCGCCACAAACAGGGATTCAGGTACGCAAACTGCTCATTTTGCCACACTGAGTACCGAGTGCGCCGACTGGCTTGTGCCTACTGTGACGAAGCCGATTCTAAAGAAATTAAATTTTTCACTGTTGAAGGTGAACCAGGATATCGAGTTGAAGTATGCAATAATTGCAAGAATTACATTAAAACCATAGATTTCAGAGAAATGGACAAAGTATCTATTCCGACACTTGACGATCTTGAATCACTATCACTTGATTTCTTAGCTGTTGAAGAAGGATACAATCGCGGAACATTATCAGCATGGGGATTTTAACATGACACTTACCGATAAACTTGGAAGAAGTATCAGCTACCTTAGACTCAGCGTAACTGACAGATGTAACTTAAGATGCAAATATTGCATGACCAAAGACTTCACCTTCACCCCGCACCCCAATATTCTTAGATATGAAGAGATGCTCAGACTTGTGAATTTAGCCGCAACTCTTAATATTTCAAAGTTAAGACTAACTGGCGGTGAACCGTTTGTCCGCCGCGGTTTCATGGATTTTGTTGCAGCTGTTACTCAACATCATGCTAATATGGATCTGCGTATTACCACCAATGGTACTCTGATTGAACCATATATAAACGACCTTAAAAAAATAGGTATCAGCAGATTAAATATTTCTCTAGATACTCTTAATAGCGGAACATTCCAAGAAATAACAGGATATGATTATTTAAATGCTGTGATGAATTCTATTTCAGCCTGCCTTTCAGCCGGAATACGAGTTAAAATAAATGCAGTAGCAATGAAAGGAATTAACGATCACGAACTGAAATCCTTTTTGAAATTTGCAAAAGAAAATCCAGTAGACTTGCGATTTATAGAATTCATGCCAATGGGCGAAGATACAAGATGGTCCAGCGAGCGATTCTGGAGCGCTGAAGAGATTATTCAACAAGCAAGTCAGTTTGTCATTTTAAGTCCGGTTCAAAGAACTGCAGAAAGCCACGGTCCGGCCAAAATCTTTTCCATTCAAAATGGAAAAGGCCGCTTAGGGGTCATCTCTCCAGTCAGCTCTCATTTTTGCGGAACATGCAACAGACTCCGCATTACTTCTGACGGGCATCTCAGAACATGCCTATTCTCCGACAAAACATACAGGCTTCGCGAAATACTTAGAAACCCCAAATTATCCGATAAAACTGTAAAACGTGTACTTGTTGCGGCAACACACGATAAACCTTTAGGATATAATCTTTTACAAACTAGGCGAGAAAATAACGGCGTGTGCGAAACACAGATGTCAGCCATCGGCGGTTAGTCGGCATGGGAAGACATTTAGATGACGGCACTGAACAATTTGAAAAGCTAATCTCTTCCGAAGAAGATGCTAAAAAATTTCTTATTACGAACTGTTTTGGCGGACGAAAAACTTTTTGCCCACGCTGCAGAGAAAACAAACTCTATGTGTTAAACGGCAACCGCTATCGCTGTGCTTCATGCAAATATACATTTCAGGATTTCAGTGGAAGATGGATTAATAACGGAGGATTGTCCTACACTGAATGGATACGGCTCATCCGACTTTTTGCAGACGACAACACAGCTCACTCAATTTCTCAAGATCTAGAAATTTCTTATAACGCTGCCTACAAGGCTGTGTCCTCCCTTAGATTTTCAATTTTGGCGCAGGCAATTGATGCTGTTCAGCTACTCGGTCCTGAAACAGGACTTCATAAACATTTAAAAAATCGAAAACTTACAGGGGTTCCCTCTAAAACAGGTTCAGGGCCAATACCTGTATTCGGAGTACTCGAAAAAAACGGCTGGGTATTTATTGACCTCATGCAAAACATTACAGCTGAGTCAGTTTTTCACTTCAACCACAATTTCCATCTTAAACTAGTGCGTCATGGAAGTATCATCCATACAGACAGATATCAAAAATACAACGCACTCATTCTTTGCGGCGATGATTCTCTGCCACTTGATTATATTCGTAAATACCCTGATGTGACTCCGGAAATTGAAAGATCCGGTGGGGAATTTTGGGGATTCGCTCGCGATAGATTCAAACGATACAAAGGAATCTCTCCGCACAGATTCCCTCTCTATCTTAAAGAACTTGAATTCAGGTTTAATAATCGCAATAAAAATATATTCGACATTCTAGTAAGCTATGTCTGTAAACTAGTTCCCGATGTAGATTAAATTCAATAAAGGACGCCTAATTTCTGTTCCGGCAGCCTTTATTTTTATAGCAAACTATAAGATACTTTTAACTTAAGCTATTTTTAGTTTACAACGACCTTATTCTTACCTTGCTCCTTAGATGCATACATAGCCTTGTCAGCTCTAGAAGTAAGCGAATCTAATGTGTCACCTGCCAAATACTGCGCAACCCCGCAACTGGCAGTTACATTCATTTCCACCGAGCTAAAAGATGTAAAATCTTCGCATACAGTAGTCTGTTCAACAGCGCTGCGTATGCGCTCAGCAATCAGCATAGCTTGTGAACTATCTCCGTTAACCAGAACTATAAATTCGTCACCACCCCAACGGGCACAAAAGTCACTTTCACGAATACTGGAGCCAACAGCTTTTGAGATCTCTTTTAACAATCGGTCCCCTTCAATATGACCACAAGTATCATTAATAGCCTTAAATCCGTCCAAATCCATCAGAACAAGCGAAAAAGGACGACCTGTCTTTAACTGCTGATTCATGGCACTATCAATCTTTTTTTCAAAAGACCTGCGATTAGCTACTCCGGTAAGCTCATCTGTATTTGCTTGAGCTTCGAGCCTGCTTTGAAAATAATTAACTGTGACTATTGATAAAATTATTATCAGTAGCGTTACAAGTGTTCCAACGCCCAGTGTCCTAATGAAATTATTATGGGCTGCCTTCATGACTGCATTTTCTTTTTGCTCAACAATTAAAAACCAGTTGAATTCTGGAATAAACCGCGCAGTCAGATGGACATATTCACCATCAATTTTATATTTAAATATAGCAGGTATTGTCCGATCCATTCCAAGAACATCGTTAGCAATATTCTTAAAACCCGGTATATCCTTAATATTAAGAGTTCCTACCAACTTTCTGTCAGGATGCACTTGAATAACACCCTGCGGATCAACCAAAAAAATTTCTTTAGAATATTTAACTGTAAATGTTTTCAACAGATTGGCAACCTGATCCATTTTGAGACCGACACCAGTGACTCCGATCAGCTTCCCGTTTTCGTCCTTAACTCTATGATTTATAAAAATCGTTAAAGTGTCATTTACAGCCTCATTTGTATCTACATCAAAGTCATATTCTTTGCCGGAATTAATAAAATTATAAAACCAAACGTCATGACTGTCTTTGGGAGAAATTGTTTTCAATATGCCATCGTAATAAAAATAATCTCCAGTCTTAGCAGAAATAAAAAAAGCAGTAAAAAAGCCATACTTGTTTTTTATTTCATAAAGATATCTCATTAGCTGCATGACATTTTTTTCTCCGGCATTTGCCCAGTCTTTTAAAAAAATATCATTGGCCATAACTGAGGAAACAAAAAGAGGACGTATTAAGCCGGACTGAATTTCCGAATAAATATTATCACGGGTTAACGGCAGGGCAGAATTTAGTATTTCATTGCGAGCTGAATTGCGGGAAACATTATAATTGAAGATAGATACAGAAATAAAAGATACAACCAGAATAGTCGTAAGTGTAGTGATTAATTTAAACCTGACAGACACATCTACCCTCCTTCGATCTGGAAAAAGTACAAACAACTAAAAAGTGAGTACATATTAACCTGAGCCAAGAGCGATGCCAACACATTTCAACTTACATAAAATTAAAAAAGAAAAAAGACCAAATAAGTCAACATATTAATTTAAAATAATCGATTAGAACCTGAGTTCACTTGCAGATGCTGATAAGCCTTGGCTGTGGCAACACGCCCACGGGAAGTACGCTTTAAAAAGCCGCATTGTATAAGGTATGGTTCATAAATTTCTTCGATAGTTCTGACTTCTTCAGAACAGGCAACCGCAATAGTTTTAACGCCGACAGGTCCACCGCCGAACTGATCTATTAATACAGAAAGAATCTTGCGGTCCATCTGGTCAAGACCTAACGGATCAACTTCCAGCCTCTCAAGAGCCATGTCCGCAATTTCAGCGTTAACAATGCCATCACCATGTACTGTTGCATAATCGCGCACCCTTCGTAAAAGACGATTCGCAATACGTGGTGTACCGCGTGAACGCCTGCCGATCATAAGCGCGCCTTCGTCAGTAACTTCAAGTTCAAAAATTCTAGCTGCACGAATTACAATCTGAGCTAATTCTTCAGGAGAATAAAATTCCAACCTGAAAATACACCCAAATCTATCGCGAAGGGGAGAAGTGAGAAGTCCGAGACGTGTAGTTGCTCCAACCAGAGTGAACGGTTCAAGGTCAATCTTAACTGTACGGGCAGCAGGCCCCTGTCCGATGATAAGATCAAGAGTAAAATCTTCCATCGCAGGATAAAGAACCTCTTCAACAGAAGAAGGAACACGATGAATCTCATCTATAAAAAGTATGTCATTTCTGGAGAGATTAGTAAGAATAGCGGCTAAATCACCACTTCTCTCGATTACCGGACCGGAGGTGGAAACAAGGTTCACGCCCAGTTCGGAAGAAATAATACGGGCCAAAGTTGTTTTACCAAGACCGGGATTACCGTAAAAAAGAGCATGATCCATAGCTGTTCCGCGTCCACGGGCAGCCTGAATAAAAACATCAAGATTATGGCGCAGGTCTTCCTGTCCGATAAAATCTGAGAGCCTTTGCGGCCTAATATGATCGTCTGGAAGATTACTTTCGTTCATAAGCCTAAACTATTTGTTTTTTTGAGAAATTTTCTTAAGAGCAACTCGAATAGCCCCTGCTGCATCAAGGTCCGGTTCTTCATCAAAAATATCTTTAAGGAACGTTCTAACCTCATCATCTGCATAGCCGAGATTGCGAAGACCGGAAAGAGCGTCAAGAAATTCACTTCTATCGCCATCTACAGGGCAAGAGCCGGAACGGATAGTAGCTGAACTGAGCTTATCCATTTTATCTTTAAGACTCCACAAAATCTGCCGCGCAGACTTCGGACCGATACCCGGTACAATGGAAAGAGTTTTTACATCTTCACGGAAAACAATATCCTGTAACTCCTTAGGACCAAACTGCGAGAGAATCGCCAACGCTTTCTTAGGCCCTAAACGATCAATTGAAATTAAAGTCTGGAAAACTTCACGGTCATCAAAACATGGAAAGCCATAAAGTTCCAACGCATCTTCTCTGACCACGGTGTACACATAAAAAGTAACATCGGAACCTGATGCAGGAAGGGTTGAAAGAGCTGATATTGTCAAAAAAAGTTCATACCCCACACCTCCGGGAGTAAGAATAATGCACGACCTATCTGTAGCTTCAAGCAACTTCCCGTGAATATATGCAATCATTTACCAGCCATCCTTGCAAATCTGCGTTCATTTAAATGACAAACTGCAATGGCCAGCGCATCAGTGGTATCATTCGCCCACTTGGTATTTTTTACTCCCAAAATACGCTCAACCATAAAAGCGACCTGACTTTTATCAGCCCGCCCTGTTCCGACCAGATTCTGCTTAACTTTAGTTGGTTCGTAACCGGAAACGACCAGACCGGAAACAGCGCATGCAGCCATAGCCGCCCCTCTGGCCTGTCCAAGTTTAATTGCAGAAGACGGATTTGAAGCGACGAAGACATTTTCTATCGCCGCTTCATCCGGTTTATGACTAACTATAAGCTCAGCTATTCGGGAGTAAATCTGCCCGAGGCGAGCACACATAGGCTTTTTTGTATCTGTCCTGATTGTGCCGGCTTCTATCAGAATGACCTGTCCGGAAACTTCTCTGACAATCCCGAATCCTGTAACACGGGTTCCCGGGTCAATACCGATTATCACAATGCCGGATTTATCCATCTAATCTTCCATCTCAGCCATCAATTCATCAGGAAAATCTGCATTTACATATACTTCAGAGACATCTTCATTCTCTTCAAGCTTTTCCATAAGATTCATCAATTTTTTGGCACTTGGAACATCAACTTCCACAAGATTTTTAGGAATAAATGATAATTCGGAGCTCTGGCTTACACACTCAGCTTCTTCAAACACTTTTTGTGCTGCGGTAAAATCTTCAGGAGCACAGTGAACTGCAAAAGAATCACCTTCATCAATGATATCTTCAACTCCGCCCTCAAGACCTATCTCCATGAGCTGATCTTCAGAATAAACTTCTTTATCAAAGGTCATTACGCCTTTTTTATCAAACATCCAGGCAACACTTCCTGCTTCCCCCATGGATCCGCCGGATTTACTTAGAGCATAACGAACTTCAGCAACGGTGCGGTTTTTGTTATCTGTTGAAGCTTCAATTAGAAGAGCAACTCCACCAGGTCCGTAACCTTCATACAACATCTCTGTAATATCGCCACCGGCTAGTTCACCAGTACCTTTTTTAACGGCAGTATCAATTCTATCATTAGGCATATTAACTGCTTTTGCTTTAGCAACAGCGAGTCTCAGAGAAGCGTTCATATTAACATCTCCACCGCCGGCTTTAGCTGCAATGATTATGTCTTTCGCCATCTTTGTAAAAATTTTACCGCGTTTAGCGTCCTGTCTGCCTTTACGATGCTGAATATTCGCCCATTTACTATGTCCAGCCATTATTCCTCCTGAAAGAATCTGCCTCAGCCCGATATTCGGGACGGGTAATTTATGATTTAGTTTGTACGGAAGCTCATTCCGGCACAAAAGGTTCCTATACTATATAATTTGATCAGATGCAGTGGGACTTTTACCCTTCAACGCCATGAAAGCCAAGCGCAACAATAAAAAGCTCAATACTTTCTTCTCTGGAACTTTTCGGTTTGAAATTTTTAACTTTTCCAAACATTTTCCGTAGCGAATCGGTATAACCTTTTACATCTGAACTATCAAAAATCTTAACTACAAAATGCCCACCCTTCTTGAGTCTTCTAGGAATCAAATCTCTAGCTCTTTCGCACAACTCAAGAGAGTTAGCCTGATCAGCAAACCGGACTCCTATTGTTTTAGGAGCCATATCACTGATAATCAAATCATAGGGTAAGTGTTTTTCCATTGCCCCCATGAGTTCAGGCGAGTCTTCAAAGACGTCAGCTTGTAAAAAAGTGACATTCTCAGGAAATTCAGTTTCGGTGGTTTGAATATCTACGCCAAGAACATAACCTTGAGGGCCGACTTTTTTTGAAGCAAACAAAGTCCATGATCCCGGAGCTGCTCCAAGGTCCAAAACTGTTTGACCTTTTTCAAAAATATGAAACCGATTATCGATTTCCTTAAGTTTATACACTGAACGTGCCGGATAATTTTCTTTTTTTGCCTTCTTAAAGTAATGGTCTTGGTATTGTTTCATCGTCTCGTTTTTGTTTGGCTGTCCACGGAAAAGACTTTTCCGAAGGACTACGGTATAAGGTGACAGAAAATAACTTAATACGGCCCGCAAGCCAAGTCTAACACTATGCAACGCCCTCAAAGAATCCGCATTAAAAATGAATCCGGCAAACTACAATCCTTGCCGGACGAGAAAGAGTATTTTCAAGAGCTCGGAGGATCTGGGGACATTCTGTTTCTGGGTATCGGCCCTAATCCTGATCTGCTGACAGAATTTTTCCCAGACGAATCATGCTATTATTATATAGAATGTCCTGAGTATGAAAAACAGATCCCGTCTTTGCTCACGCTCCCTGCAAATTTTAAAAAGCTCCAGACTAACGACGCAACTACCGTTAATAAGAATAATTTTAGATTGATATTATACACACCAAATAAAAGGCTGTTTCCATCATTCTGGGAGCCGATAATATCAAAACTAACTTTGCATAAAACTGAAATACATTCAAAAAAGCAAAGCAAATCCGTCTGGATACCTGGAGATGACAACTCTCTGCTTGTGCCGGAGATATCTAAAGCCTTTGCACGTGCCGACTTCACATACAGGGTTATCGCTCCGGATGCAATGCGCCGAAACATGCTATCCCTGTTGAAACAGGAACTTCCGGCAATTGTCTTCAGCATCAACTTTAACGGCCTTGATAATTCAGGAGAAACATTCTTCCTGCTTCGCGAGGCAGGCGTTAAAGTTGTTGTATGGATGGTAGATAATCCTTTTCATGTAATATCAGGTATAAAATCAGCATATTGGAAAGAAGTTCCTATGCTGGTTACTGATGACTGGTTTATTAAACCACTCCAAGATTTAGGTGCAACAAAAATCGAGCATCTCCCACTTGCCACAGATCCTGAGATATTCAACCCTAATGTTCCATCATACCCCGGATTAGCTAACCGTATCGTTTTTGCAGGAAGATCAAGTTTTCCTAAAAAAGTTAATTTTTTCGCTGGATGTAATTTTTCACCCGAAGATGAAAGAGATGCCATCTACGCTATCGATAGCGGGATTAAACCAAATTTCGAATGGTGGATAAATAGAGATAAGCTCACTTCATTATGGCCGGAACCCAATGTCCGAGACTCAGGATTCAGAGCAGAGCAAACAGGAACAATCTGGCGAACTGAAACTCTTAAATTTGCAGGAAACAATCTGACTGTTTTTGGTGATGAAGGTTGGCGTGAATTGCTCCCAAAAGTAGATTTACGCAAACCAATAGACTATTATACTATTTTACCAGCTGCTTACTCAAACTCTGCTATAGTCTTAAATATGACCAGTCCCTTACTGCCAAACGGGCTGACCCAAAGAAATTTTGATGTGTGGGCAGCAGGAGGTTTTTTACTAACAGACAAGACTCCCGGACTTTCTATTTTCCCTGATGAGTTAGTAGAAGAATGCTCGTTTGGAACGCCTTCAGAATTGCCACAGCTTTGTAGTAAATTCCTAGCCGATCCTCAACTCAGAATTGAACTTTCAAAAAAATGGCGCGAAATTATTCTTAAAAACCATACCTACCAAAACAGAATAGACAACATACTTAAATTTATGGATTTAAAAACATAATAAATTTTAGGCATAAGTATTGCTGTATAATCCCAAACACACTTATCAAGGAAAATATGGGAATGCAGAAAATAAAATTACTTTGCCTTATTACGATCTCACTAATCAGCCTCAACGGTTGCTCAGCCTCAATTTTAATTCCGCCACTCCCCGGGCCGACAATGGTTCCCTCGGCTATTGGTACTCTTTACACAGCATACGCCATTGGAGCTGATGAGCGCGGTTTTCAAACAATTGTAGAAGACGAAATGATTGAAGCAAAAATTCAATCTAAAATATTCCACCAGAAAGACCTTAAAGCACTTGGACTCAGTGCATATTCATATAATGGAAATGTTTATATAGTCGGCCAGTATGACGACAAAAAAGATATGAGCAAAATCCGTAAAATTGTTAGAAAATCAGGAAAAATAAATTCACTTACAACTTTTATGCTTCCGGAAACAAAAAATGCATACTGCAATGCGGCCGAAGATTATATACTGCAAATGCAGGTAAAAGAAGCTTTACTTGAAGATGATTCTGTATGGGGAACCAATATTGCTGTCAAATCAGTACAGTGCAACGTTGTCCTTTTAGGCAGAGTAGGAAATATAAATGAGATAACTTACGCCAAGAAAATTGCCGCAAGCATTGAAGGAGTGAGTTCAGTAAAGTCTTACATTAAATCAAGTAAACAAAATAAATACAATATGACTCGCAAGCAAGAGATCGCTTTCAATAAATAAAAAGGACCGCTCCCTTTAGGGGAAGCAGCCCTCTCAATAATATCAATATTTAAATCTAACTCTAAGAATCTTTCAGTGTATCGATTACAGACTGCAATTCCTCAGACAGACGAGATAAATCATGAACGGCCTTGGCCGACTCTTCCATAGTCTGCGCAGTTTCACCGGCAATACGATTAACTTCGTCAGTATTTCTGTTTATTTCTTCAGAAGCAGCGGACTGCTCTTCCGAAGCCGTTGCGATGGCTCTAACCTGATCTGAAGTTGAGTCAACAATACTGACAATAGAAGCCAAAGACTCACCGGCTTCAGACGCATAACCAGTACTATTTCCGACCATCTCTGAAGCCATGCCCATATCCTTAAGACTTTTATCTGTGCCAGCTTGAATTGAAGAAACGGCTGCACCGACTTCTTTAGTTGCATCCATGGTTTTTTCGGCTAGCTTACGGACTTCATCCGCAACAACTGCAAACCCTCGGCCGGCTTCCCCTGCTCTGGCCGCTTCAATCGCAGCATTAAGTGCAAGAAGATTAGTCTGGTCAGCAATATCAGTAATAACATTCATAATATGCCCGATCCCCTGTGCCTGACGCCCTAAATCTTCGAGACCTCCAGCCATCTCTCCGGCAGCAGTATTAACTTCACCAATACTTCGAATAACATTTTCAACTATTTTTCCACCATTTTCAGCCTGTTTTTTTGCATCATCAGCACTTTCAGCCGCCTGTGAAGAGTTCTGCGCAACTTCAAAAACAGAAGCGTTCATTTCTTCCATGGCTGTTGCAGCTTCAGTTGTACGTTCACGCTGCTGCTCTGCACCGACCCGAGACTCTTCTATCTGAGCCGAAAGCTCCTGAGACGCACTGGTCACTTGAACGACAATGTTTTCAAGATGCTCTGCAGCCTGAAGCATTCCATCACGTTTTGCGTTATCAGCTTCACGCCTTGCTTCTTCAGCATCAGCAAGTGCATCTTTAGCAAGGCGAGTTTGATTTTCCGCTTCAAGACTTTTTTCTTCAGTTGCTTTTATAAGGTCACTTAGACTTGCGACCATAGTCTTTAACGCTTGTTGCAAGGTAAGCAATTCACCATTGAACTCTTTTTCATCAGGAATGGCTTTATAATCACCTTTTGAAACAGACTGTGCAGCTCCGACTAGAAGCTGGATAGGAGTAGCTATGGATTTCGCAACAATCCAACCGAGAAAACACAAAATAATGGCTATTCCTACACCAATCAAAACAGTACTTCTAAGTGTACTGTAGGCATCTTCCATAATTTCTGATTTATCTATCATCAGAGCAAGCTTCCACCCTAGCTTCGGCGAAGTATAAACCCTGACAAATTTTTCCACACCATCAATATTAACAGTGGTTACATTATTTTTAATCTTTGAGATTGTATTGAACCCTTCAATTCCAAGATCATCAGCTTTTTTAAACAAATAATCTTTATGGGCAGGATCGGAAAGAATCGTATTGTCCCCTTCCATAAGCATAATGTAGCCGGTCCTTCCGACCTCAATATTGGAAATAACACTCGTGAGTGTAGCCAGATTAATATCAATACCAACAACTCCGACAACCTGATCATTTTTTATAACTTTTGCCATGATGGAGCTTACAGGCTTTCCGGTTGTCGACTTATAGGCTTTACTGAATGAAGAAATATTAGAAGCCTTAACAGCTGTCTGATACCATGGCCGAGCACGCGGGTCATACCCTTTCGGCATACTATCTTCTGGATACATGTTAAAACTTCCGTCCTCCAGACCAACATATATAAAGTCATAAGAATCATGACTGGAGACCATTTTACCAAACATATCAAATGTTTTTTTACCTTGCTCAGTCATTGAACTGCGGGAAATTCTTTCAAGGTCTTTCTGCTTAACAAAGCTGGGACTTTCTCCCATAGAATTAAGAACATTATCTTCAAGTGCTAAAAATTTTGCATTTTGCTCCGTTTCTTTAATAAAATCTGAAACAAAATTATTAATCTGTTTTAACTCGTTCATAGAAGAACTGGCGAAAAATCCTTCAGCCATTTGAGTCATTTTAAAATATGCTGTTGAAGACAGCCCACCAATTGAAAATAGAACTGCTGTCAGAGTCAGTAATATTATCTTATTTTTAATATTCATTACTATCATGAGCCCTCCCCCTCAGGAATAAAATAAAATTAGTAAAAAACACTCAGTGTGACACAATCCGCAAGACACGCAAAGTGGCTAGCATTACCCCATATTAAGATAACCTTATCACAATTAATTACACAATACATAACCATTTAGTGACAAACATCTAACAATATTTTAAATAATAGCATTACAAGAACAATTTAATTCAATCACTTATGATACTCCAGTACTTGGTAAGCGTATTATAAATTTTGTTCCTTTACTCGGCTCAGATTCAACAAAGAACTCTCCTTCATGATTACGTGTGATAATAAAATATGAAACAGAAAGCCCAAGACCAGTTCCAAGTCCTACCTGCTTAGTTGTATAAAAAGGTTCAAACACTCTTTTGCGGACTTCTTCCTTCATCCCCGGACCATTATCTTCCACCTCAATCCTAACATACTTTCCATCCTTTCTCGTCCTCAAAGTAAGGCAAGGGCGCTCATCGCTGAAATCTTTTTCAGACATTGCCTGTGCTGCATTTTTAAATATGTTCAAAAATACCTGTTCAATTTCAGTTTCCGTAATATTAACCTGAGGCAAAACCTGCTCATAATCTCTTCGTATATCTATTGTTTTAAAGTCATACTTCTTTTTTAAATCATAATCATTGGCAGCAAGACTGATAGACTTCTCTAAGATTTTTTTAACATTCATCGGTCCGCGTATAGATTCACTTTTCCTACTGAATTCAAGCATATTACGAACAATCTGCGCTGCTCGTCTTCCGGCATCACTGATGCCGCGCAGATACCCTATAATACCTCTCTTCTCTAAATATTCCTGCATCTTATTTAAGTTTACACCTATATCAGAAGCAACTTCAACATTTTTAGACAAAGTCGGTGACAAGCGTCTTTCCGCCCCTTGAACACCTGACAAAATAGCTCCCAAAGGATTATTAATTTCATGTGCCATCCCAGCGGCTAAGCCTCCGACAGACATCATTTTCTCCGTCTGGATCATCATTTCTTCAAGACGTGATTTCATAGTAACATCATCTATCAATAAAACAGCTCCTCCTCGTTCTTCGCTATCACGAAGGGGGTAAACTTTGAGGTTCTTATAATTTACACTTCCATCACTGATAAAAGGAATTTTCTGTTTTTCACGTATTACAAATTTAGAAATAGCTTCTGCAATCAGCTCTTGTTCATTTTCAAGTTGCGGTAAAATTTCTATAAAAGGCAGTCCTTTCACTTCATCCCATGTTAATCCTGTTTCTTCTTCTGCAGACCTATTCCACTGAATAATATGCCCTTTACTATCGATTCCAACGAGTACAGTGGGCATTGAGTCAATTGTATTTTTAAGAAGGTTACGTAAACGGGCAAGCTCATCTTCAGATTTTTTACGGTCTGTTGAATCAGTGACAATTCCCATATAATAAATGATTGTGCCTTCAGTATCACGAGCAATAACAGTACTGTCATCAATCCAAAGAATTCGCCCAGCAGAATCAACAATTCTGTATTCCTGCTTAAAATGATCAACATTTGAATCCTGATACATCTTAACTTCTGCCGAAACTTTTTCCAAATCATCAGGATGAATAATATCAATAAAGTTTAAATTTCCCGACATGAATTCATCTGCGGTAAAGCCAAGCTGCGTAACATTTTGAGAAACAAGTTCAACAGGCCATCCTTCCTCGGCTTTCCATTTAAAAAGCACAACCGGACTTTTTTCCACAATCATATTCGATTGCTTCAGAGCTTCTTCAGCTTTCTTACGCTCAGCTATATCTTTAATCAGATTAAGACGCATATCGTTAAAAGCCTTGGCAACCTGATCAAATTCATCAAATTTCTTGCGCTTTTTGCTGCGCTTTAAAACAAGAGGACGCTCAAGATTATCAATATCCATATCTTGCGCATATTCTGACATTTCCTGTAAGGGGCTGGTAACCATATAATAAATAATAATTAAGATACAAAGTGCGACCAAAAATGTTTCAACCCCCTGCATCAGCAAAACAACAAAGACCCTGTGCTGCAATCGGTTAAATACATTTTCAAGATCAGCAACTACTCGTAATTGTCCGACAGGAATAGCCTTGCCGTCTACAAAGTGCTTTAACACAAAGACTCTCTCAATAACCTTTTCCGCTGAAGGGACTGTTCCAACAGATGCAACAGGGTCAATAGAATCTGATGTCATATCACTAACTTCTAGATACCGTATTCCGGGAAGCTTTTTAGCTCCTTCAAGCTGGATCATAACATGGTCAACATTAATATCCCAAAGACTTGCAGAAATAGTATCAACATAACTGCTTTCAATTTGTGACAAAGCTTGATCAATATCACCAACATCACTTTTATATTCCATATACAGTTGAACACTGGTTCCAAGCACTGTAAAAAAAGAACTACAGATCAAAATATAAATAAGGAGCCTGTATGGTAGCACCTGCCCTTTCCTAAAACCCAAAAAATTTATCATGAAGATCACACCTCATTTATGGTGAACAAAAGACCCCATAAAAAACATAGAAATTTATTCAATTTTCTTTTCAAATTTTTACCATGCTTAGGATAGACCCTATCGCACTTATATGCGAAATATATTAGAGAACAATTGTAGCCAACCATAACAATACATCTAGAACATAAATATCACATGTTTCAGCACTTAACCATAAATAAAACAAAATCAGCTTCAATTACGGCATTCAGAGCCAGTAAGTTTGTCTGACGGGCAATGTTCTCATTAACTGCTTACCAATATCTGCGTCAGAGCAGATATATTTTACACACAACAGCACATCCTAGAACAGGCTGTTTACTTCCGAAAAAAACAGAAGAATGCGACTGGTGCTGATAAAGTTTAAAATTCACAGACTTTGCGAACAATCTCAAAGGATCAAAAAACTGCAACAAATAATTTTTGCAATCAAAAAAAGAAATGAAAAGGGGGCATTACTGCGAAACAAAAAGAAATGGCTCACTCATATAGGCGCTACAGGCAATGGACTGAAAGGTGAGGAAATATGATCAAATGATCGAGCGCAAAAAAGCTAGGACCTACAAATTAGCTCATGTAAGCCCTTTTCAATTAAATAACAGAATAACTGACTACAAATACGGTAATAAAAATTTGATCGAGACTAAACAGCTAAAAATATCACCTTCATCAAACGGGTAATGTCAAATTTATAAATACTAACAATTAGCTGCTCTTACTTTTTGTGCTCTGCCCATTTACCCACAGCATCAAGAAACATAAAAGTTTCAGTAGATTTAATTTCGCTGATATTTGAAAGGTCATCCACAAGACACTTCCTGAATGCATTACGTGAAGGGACAAAAACTTCTACAAGCAGGTCATAACGACCGGAAACATTTATTACGGACTGCACTCCGCTTACATGCGCAATTTCATCCATAATCTCATGGTTTGCGCGACTGTTAAGATTAACCCCAACCAAAGCAATCAAACTATTCTCAAAGTAAAGCGGATTTACAGAAGCGGAAATTCTAAGATAATCATTTTTGATCATTCTCTCAGTACGTAATCTGACAGTTCCATCTGAAACGCCAAGTTTACGCGCTATATTCTTGTATGATTCACGTCCATTATCCTGTAGTTCTTCAATAATTTTACGATCTATATCATCAAGTACTAAAGTTTTATCTTTCACTCGAAATCTCCTACTTTCATATTTACTTTTAATTTTCAATTTTAACACATTATACATAGTGGGAAAATAACAATTCCGTCAATCTGTGACTTTAAATTCCATTAATTAATAAAGTTATTACTTTTTTTTGCTTTCTAAAATTTTATATACTTATTTTTACTATTGACAAGATTTTACATATAGTTTTTCAATTAAAACGAAATACGCACTTTCCCAACATGGAGGATTAAATATGCCTAAAAATTTATTTCAAGCACTTTCTGAGCAAACTGAAGAGTTAAAGGCGACTGGTCTTTACAAAGATGAAAGAATCATAACTTCCCAGCAGCAAGCTAAAATATCTGTTGCCGGAGGAAAAGATGTTCTCAACTTCTGCGCAAACAACTATCTCGGCCTTGCCAATAACCCTGAACTGATAAAATCAGCTCAGAAAGCCCTTGAAACTCACGGCTTTGGACTTTCATCTGTAAGGTTCATCTGTGGAACTCAAAACATCCACAAAGAACTTGAACATAAAATTAGCGAATTTCTACAAACTGAAGACACAATTCTCTACGGATCATGCTTTGATGCAAACGGCGGACTATTTGAAACTATTTTATCAAGCGAAGATGCCGTCATCAGTGATGCCCTAAACCACGCATCAATTATTGACGGAGTACGCCTCTGCAAAGCTAAAAGATTCCGCTACAAAAATAATGATATGGCTGATCTTGAACAACAACTAAAAGATGCTGCCGACTGCCGTTATCGTTTGATTGTTACTGACGGTGTTTTTTCCATGGACGGTATCATAGCTGATCTGAAATCTATTTGCGACTTGGCAGATAAATATGATGCTCTTGTTATGGTTGACGATTCACACGCTGTTGGGTTTGTCGGTGAAAACGGCAAAGGGACTCCTGAACATTGCGGAGTTCTCGGACGAGTCGATATAATAACCGGGACTCTGGGCAAGGCTCTCGGCGGAGCATCCGGCGGTTACACTTCTGGACGTAAAGAAATTATTGAATGGTTACGTCAAAGATCACGTCCTTACCTTTTCTCCAATACACTAGCTCCGGTAATAGCCTCTACTTCAATTGCAGTTCTCGACTTAATTAAAAATCAACCAGAACTCAGAACAAGGCTGAATGAAAATAGTCAGCTTTTCCGTTCACGCATGGAAGAAGCAGGATTTTCTCTTGTGCCGGGCCACCACCCTATCATTCCGGTAATGCTCGGTGATGCTGTTCTAGCTCAAAAACTTGCTGCAGGACTTCTGGAAGAAGGTATTTATGTAATTGGATTCAGCTTCCCAGTGGTTCCTAAGGGACAAGCAAGAATTAGAACACAAATGTCAGCAGGCCACACTACTGCACAAATTAATAAAGCTGTGGATGCATTTATCAAAGTCGGTCGTAAACTTAACATTATTGAATAAAAGGATTTCATCAGATGAAAACAATGAAAGCTCTCGTCAAAGCTAAAGCCCAAGAAGGCATCTGGATGGAAGAAGTGCCAGTACCTGAGTGCGGACACAATGATGTTCTTATTAAAATTAGCAAGACCGCTATCTGCGGAACTGATATTCATATATATAACTGGGACAAATGGGCTCAGCAAACAATTCCTGTTCCCATGGTAGTCGGACATGAATTTGCAGGTGTGGTTGAAGTCATCGGTAGCGAAGTAAAAGGACTTGCTGTAGGCGATAGAGTTTCCGCTGAAGGACATGTCACATGCGGACACTGCCGTAACTGCAGAGCAGGAAAAAGACATCTTTGTAGAAACACGGTAGGAATTGGCGTTAATCGCCAAGGCTGTTTTGCAGAATACGTATCAGTTCCTGCTTCTAACGTATTCAAACTTACAGATGCAATCTCTGATGAAGTAGGATCTATCCTTGATCCTCTTGGAAATGCTGCCCACACAGCTCTTTCATTCAATCTTGTAGGCGAAGATGTTCTTATCACCGGAGCCGGACCTATCGGCATCATGGCAACAGCAATTGCCCGCCATGCCGGAGCCCGCCACATAGTTATCACGGACCTCAACGACTATCGCCTCAACATTGCAAGTCAACTCGGAGCTACCCGCACCGTGAACGTTGGAAGAGAAAAGTTGCAAGATGTAATGGCTGACCTTAAAATGGTCGAAGGCTTTGACGTCGGCTTAGAAATGTCCGGAAGTCCTGCAGCTTTCACAGAAATGCTGGATAAAATGAACAATGGCGGACACGTTGCATTATTAGCCATTCTCCCTGAAGAGACACAAATCGACTGGAACAAAATAGTTTTCAAGGGCTTAAAACTTAAAGGTATTTATGGACGTGAAATGTTTGAGACATGGTACAAGATGTCATCCATGCTTCAATCAAACCTTGATATCTCTCCAGTAATCACTCACCGTTTTAAAATTGACGACTTCCAAGAAGGTTTTGACATAATGCGCACAGGTCAGTCCGGTAAAGTCATTCTTGACTGGAATTAATCAACCGTTCTCTTAAAATATATTCTAAGTAAAAACCGCCCGCTGGATAATCCAGCGGGCGGTTTTTACTTTTAAAAATAAAATTTTAAATAATAGCGGTAAGTTTATCTTAACCACCAAAAACTAATTGGCCATGCTCGAATAGATCCTCCTCACGTGTCTCTGCGAAATCCCCAACCGATCCGCAATATCAACGTTTTCAACGCCATAATTTTTAAGACGAACAATTTTTTCGGTCAGCTTGGCATGTTCAGCAAAACGAGTAGAAATATATACCCTATCATTTGCAAACTCTCTAAGAACACTTAATGCCGCATTCTCCGGTGTTTTATTTCCAAGCTGAACACTATTCATCTCGCGGACCATAGCCTCATACAACAAATTTTCTTTCATTCCATCTCTCCGTTTTTTATATGCTTAACGGTGAAACTATAATCTCAAGCCGTCAGCAACTGCCAGATGCTGTCGGAGGTAATTAAAAATTTAAGGGCTTATCCTTATAATAAAGACAAGCCCTTAATTTAATTATTTTAAAACATCTAAAAGAGAAAAAATTATTTATAAATAAAACTATAATAAATTAATACAAATGTTAATTAAAACAAGCTTTTTATTGCATTGCCAATTCCTTTTACAGGATTTTTATCAGGCTCAGCAGTACTTTTATGACCGCCCTTACCGGTAAAGGTCTTTTCAATGCCTTTAAGTGCATTGCCAACTCCTTCCAATACATTTCCAACAATACTAAAACCTGACTTTGCAAGAACTATTGCAAACTTCGGCAAATCAACCATGATCGAAGGATCTGCTACAGGGCCAGTGATATTAATTGGAACAGTCAGCCCTATAAGATCTTTGCTGCTTTTACCGCCCTGGCCTTCAAGTGAGCCTACAATTTTAGTATCAAGTGCATAATCTAAGATCATTTTATTCAAATCCATTTTACCCGCACCGTCTCCACGAAGTAACGGTGACTTAAGAACCAAATCACTATTAACAGCAACACCATTATTGATCTTTGCAGTCGCTGTAACTTCTCCAAATTCTGTTCTGTTATTGTTGTTACTTCCAATTATCCCACCTGTGAGAATTGAAAATGCGTCTCCTACTAAAAATAATATATCAAATCCAGATACATATCCGTCCATAACTTTGAATCCAATATTTCCATCAAGATTAGCAATAATGGTTTTAATATCGTTTCCTTTACTAGCAAGATTCGTATTAAAACCCATCTTACCGGAAAAACTGTCTTTACCTGTCATTTCTTGAGATAAAGCTTCTCCATCAAGTCCGGTAAGAGCTCCGGCAAATGTCATTGTCGGAACTTTTCCTGCAACGCTTAAAACGGCTGTTGAGGTAAAAGCTCCTTTTGCTGCATTAAGTGACAATGGTTTAATATTCAGAATTCCATCTTTGGCCCTAGCAACAACAATAACATCAGTTAAATTGGCCTTTCCAGCAATCAACTGTTTAACACTGAGATCCGCTTTCAAAGTCAGCTTACGCAAGAACTCAACAGGAAATAAATCCTCTTTACCTTTAGACTTTACGGCACTTGCTTCTTTTGTTTCTGCTTTTACAGATTTACCTGCTTCGGATGGGGGCAGATAATTATCAATATTAAGCTTATCAACATCTAAGGCTAACGTGATATCAGGACGATCAGGATTAGCAAATGAGGCCGCTCCTTTAAATGTTGTTTCATCAAGATTGATCAATAAATTTGAAATTGAAACGGACTTTGCATTTCCAGCTATAGAGAAATTAAGCCCGACATCAGTTAGAGCTTGATCACTGGAAGTTTTAACTTCCATAGCCATCTGCTCAAGAGTATTTTTGAGGTTGAATCCCGGGATATTAAGATCTCCGGCAAACTTTAGTTTGTCACCACCGATGCCAGAACCTTTAAAAGATCCTTCGGCTTTCATGCCGTAGGTCTCAAGAACAAGATTTGAAACATCAGTCGTTCCGGCGTCTAGGTTGAGAGCTGCGTTCCCTGTAAGTGATATTTGCCCTTTTCCACCCGGAACAGCAGCTCCTTTGGCATCCATGAGGACTTTAAGATCTTTAACTGAGAAGGATTTGAAATCTGAGGATAGCGTTGCTGATCCTGATGTATTGGTATCCGCCACAATCTCAGGTTTTGTGGAAGAAAGAAGAACATGAACTTTGAAATTAAACGGCTTACCGGGGACAAAACCATCAATACTAACATCACAATCATCAACGGATTGTCTGACATTCTCTTTACGATCGTCCCATACTATTTTAGCATTCTCGATATTAAGCCCGCCCAAAGTAATTTTCAAATTACTTTTAGCGCCATCAGTTGATGATTCAGATGCCTTTTCGTCACTCTTTTTTACTGTCTCTTTACCTGTAAGATCAGCCCAGTTAGTAACTCCAACCTTATTGCGCATAAGATTCAAAATGAGATTTTCAACATCAACTGATCGCAACTGAACCTCTCCCGAAAGAAGAGGAAGCAATTTAACGCTTATATCCGCAGATTTAAGGCTGAACATATTTTTTTCAGCAAATCCCGGTGCATTAGACAGAGTAACTCCGCCCGTAGTGACTCCAACCCACGGAAAGACAGACAACTTGATATCTCCATCAAAAGTCAGCTGGCGACCTGTTTTATCATGAACTGCTTTAGATATTTCATCTTTATAATCATTAGGATCAATCAAAATTGTAGCAAGAACCATAGCTGCAACAATTACAAGAACTAAGCTTGCTGCCACAATCCCGATTATTTTTACTGGCTTACTCATAGGAGCATCCTCCATTTAAAATTAATTAATGATATCAGTATATTATTTTTAACTTAACAAAATTCTGTGTTTCTTTTTCTAAGGCCGTATTCTAATTAGAAGATATCCTGTCAGGAGAAAAAATCAAACTATAAATATAACAATTTATAATGCTCTTTTTCTCTTCTTAAATCAGTATGAATCATAATTCGATCATTTTTATTGCCAATATTTCTCAAATGAGGCAGTTAATCCCCATGAAAAAAAAATGCGCTCTAGCCCTTACATCACTTATTCTGTATGCGGCATACCTTTTTACCATGGTTGAATTACCGTCATTTTTAAATCACATTTTAGGAAACTGGCCTATACTGATAGGGTATAGATTCGCAGCCAGATTAAAAGATCCAATACTATTATACTTTTGCCTTGGTCACTTGGCCGTATTCGGAGTAGCCTTACCGCTTTATATCGCTAAAAAATTTGAACTCAAACCACACAGAAAAGTTCCGTCTGCCATTTTATGGCCTAGCATAGCTACTTTAATCGGTGCTTTCTTGTTTTATGCTTATTTTCAGGGATTTCTTACCAATATGCTGCATCCAAACCCTGATTATCCATACATGACAGAGGCGTTCTTCTACATATTTCCATTTTCACTTAGCCTTTGTGTCTATTCCTGCTTTTTAATTCCGCGTGCCGTGATGCTGCTTATGGACGGCAATAAGTTTTCGCCGATCTTAGAAGCCATTGCAGCAACTGGATCCATGCTAATCTCATGGCAAGTATACACATACTATGGTCATATTTTACCGGAAAAAATATTCTGGACAGGCATGGTAATAGCTGCGGCAGGAGCACTATCCAGATCTTTCTATCTGTCTTTTATAGCCTGTTTTGCGACCCTATACGGTGCGGCAATGGTTATCCCCGTCTTCTATAAAATACCATGGGAACCGATTCTACCAGGCTTTCTAGGTGCATTTATAGCGTTCTGTTTATATCTCCATTCCAGAGATACCAGAAAATTCCCGCGCTGTTCGTAAGCGGACAGTCAGACATCCAGTAAGAACACATTATCCATAGTGAAATGGCTAATATGCTTAGATATGCACTTAGATTTGCAAAGAATTAAATATATAGGACGGGATTTAAGAATCTAGCAATTTTCGAACAGCAAGTAACTCTGAGTGAATTTCTTTAAGAATCACAGAGTTACATGAGCTGCTTGAATTATTATCAATGCTGAATAGAGGTAATTGTTCAACTAGTTCACTTTCAGCCTGATCAACAGTTACATCATTTTCACCTTCACTTTGCGGATCAAATGAATCCAGACGCTTTCGAGCTCCTTCAATTGTAAGCCCCTCGTCATGCAACAGTTCCTTAATACGCGTGATAAGCTCAACGTGCTCTTCATTATACAGACGCTGGCCTGAAGGCGTGCGTATAGGTTCAAGCTGTTCGAATTCCCCTTCCCAGAAGCGCAGCACGTAAGACTTTAAGCCGACAAGCTTTGCCGCCTGACCTATTTTGTATATTTTTGATTCATTTTGCCGACTCATAAGGACCTTACTATCAAAGAGATATCTCTTAGAAAAGGCTAAATAAGCAATTAACTTCGCAAAATATGATTTTATTTACATATAACCAGTAAAACTCATGTTAACATTCTAACTATAACCATGCAAAAAGAAATATTTATTTTATAAGCAGGCGACAATTCTTAAAAAAATTAATTTCTTGCTTGACAGAAGCAAACCTCTCAAGTAGTAATCCACTCCGTTGAGACGAACATAGGCGCGTAGCTCAGGGGTAGAGCACTTGCTTGACATGCAAGGGGTCAGCAGTTCAAAGCTGCTCGTGCCTACCAAAAAAAAGTCAAAGAAAAAGGTCGATTAACTAATACAGTTAATTGACCTTTTTTTTATTAAGCACGCCAGAATATATTTAGAAGAGCCTTAGTAACTCTCCCCCAATTTCTGCTAATCCATACTATGAATCAGAGCTTTCAGCTCATTAGCCAGCTTTGCCAGTTGTTCCACTTTGATGTTTTCTTTTGAGCTGAAGCTACAAAACTAGAGACGATTCGCACCATGAACAGCGATAGGAGCGATTAAGGGATTACCGTATTTTTTTATCCATTTATGTGCTAATTTAATCGCGCCATAATAATTCAAATGGTTGCTATCATGATACAAAGGAATTCCATCCAAAAGTGTCGATAAATTCCCATCTGGTACGGGAGGACAAAGTATGAGTTTAGGGTCTATTACAATAAGAGATGGAAAACGAACAGCTAGTTCATCTATAACTTTATCTTCATATTCATGTCGATTGATAACATCAGCATACGGAATTTCAGTTTTTAAAGATGTCCCGAAATATTCATTTTTAACTTCGTTTGCTGACATATCTACTACTGTAAAAGGAATATCTTTAAAAATAACAGGTATTTTATGGTTTTTAATAATAAAGTCTATACTATCTGTTAGTCCTAATAAAAAACTTTTTTTGTTTTGCTCAACGATATTTGAACTTAACAGCGCGCCCTTATACCTCATAGATTGTGGGCCCTTAAATATTCGCGAGTAGTAAAACCCTGCCATAAATACATACTTAATATTGGGATTTAAAATCAAATGACTCCAATACTTAATCATCTCTTTTTTATCTTTTCTAGAAACAAATTTTTTATTAGCTCCTATGTCATAAAAATCAACATTAACTAAATAAGGAGTACTGTCCTTTGTCGTTTGTAATCCTTTGATATTTAACCCATTCGATATAATTTCAACAAAAGGCCGGAGAGCCATTGCATGCGAATCTCCTATAAGAAGAGCGTTTACAACGCCAGAATGATCATTTCCCCATATTGTTTTATCGTTCACTATATGGCTGTCTGATGGTGAGTTTTTTCCTTTCTGAGCTCCTAAAAAGATTTTAGTAGAAGAACTTTCAACTGCTACGATCTTCTCTCTCAATGGCAATGGGAATCGTTCTATAAATCCATTATTAATTTTAGAAAAATAAAACAAAGCAAAACTAATTAAAGCAGGAATAATTAATAGCAAACAAATCAATTTTAAAAAACTCATTTCACTACGACGAAAAGGACGTTCTACAAAAAAGTATGAAAAGACAGATAAACAAAAGCTTAACAAGATTAACAATAATCTATATTTTTCAACAGAATAACCAGCATACATTGTAAATGCTAAAGGTGGCCAATGCCAAAGATATAGAGAATAAGATATTTTACCTATTCCAACTATTGGATCCCAAGATAATATTTTTTTAACTAGGCAAAAACCATTTGCCTTAGGTAAAACAATTATCGATGCCCCAAGACAAGGCCATAAAGCATTTAGTCCAGGATACAAAAGATTCTCTTTGTAAACAACGGCTGGGATAAAAATTAACAACAGACCAACTATGGAGAGCAGTGGGCATAAGTTCTTTTTAAAAACTTGAATACAAATAGGCTCTCTAAAAATTAAAGCAACCGCGCACCCCATAAAAAGCTCAAATGAACGAGCTGGAATCATATAAAAAGCAAATTCGGGGGAAAAAGTTAAAAGCTGTGATAAACAAATAAGGAATGATAATGCGAGAATTAAGCACCATACGTGTATTTTTTTAGGTATAAACTTATACGCTATAAATAAAATTGATGGCCACAAAAAATAAAATTGCTCTTCAACAGACAAAGACCAAATATGAGTTAAAGGGAACTCTTTAGAGTACCCTCCCCAATAACCCTCAAAAAAACGGCACAGAAAATAATTAACCCAAGATGTTATTGATGCAAATAAAGATTCTGTAAAGCTTATAAACTTTTGAGGGAATAAAATATAATAGCTGACCAGAGCTACACCAACGAGCATAAATAAGAACGCGGGTAATATTCTGCGTATTCTTCGACAATAAAAATTTTTGAAGCTGAAGATTCCCCTGTCAATCTCAGATAAAACTATTGAAGTAATAAGATATCCTGAAATAACGAAAAAAACATCAACCCCAATAAAACCGCCTTCAAAAAAATGATATTGGGCATGTGCAAGTATAACAAGCACCACAGCGATAGCTCTTAGCCCATCAATATCACGTCTGTATGGTATAGAATTCATAAATTACAACACATGTTCAAAAGGTAAATTTTATTAAAAGGAATTTCAAGGCAACATACTTTCTTCGAATAACCCCTTGCATGTTATTCAAAATATAATATGTTTTGAAAAATGGGTAAGATATGCTAAAATATTTACAAATTTTCTCATAAAAATTAAATAGCCTATAAACAAATAAAGCATCACTAAAAAAATATTTCCATTTAATATCTAGATACTAATTATTTCGCAATATCTTTATAGAAATAATAAAGCAACTTCAAGTATTTTCACTTCTTATGATTTTTAACGAATAATATAAATATATTTTGTGACAACTTTATAAACAAAATCATCACATAAATTAAACGAGATATCCAAAATAATCATCACGCAAGAGTACATTGAATTAAAGGCATTAGGAAATAATCTCCAAAGACTTTGTTCTACCAACCATCATTGGTAAGTGCATTTTTTCGACTAGATGACTAATTATTAAAATCAAATAAAGGGCTTACGTCTTCTTTCCTTAGCCATATTTCTGCACGATATTAATTGTCACAATCAATTTAAAGTTAAAAGGTTGACCGCACCCCGCCCCCACGTAAAACCCAAAAAAAGTCAAAGAAAAAGGTCGATTAACTGATACAGTTAATTGACCTTTTTTTATTAAGCACGCCAGAATATATTTAGAAGAGCCTTAGTAACTCTCCCCCAATTTCTGCTAATCCATACTATGAATCAGAGCTTTCAGCTCATTAGCCAACTTTGCCAGTTGTTCCACAGCCTGGTCAGCCTCAGCCATACCATCTGCTGTTTTGATGGATATGTGGCTAATATCTTCTACTGCACGAGTGATTTCCTCGCTGGAAGATGATTGTTCCTCAGAAGCCGTAGCGATAGAACGGATTTGATCTCTGGTTGCGTCAACTATTTCTACAATCTCATGCAAAGCTCCACCTGCTTCTCCTGCTAATTCTGTGCTTTGAGAGACAATTTCGGAAGCCCTACTGATATCGGACATACTTGCCGTAGTTCCTACTTGAATAGAACTGACGGCATCACCTACTTCAGTTGTAGCCTGCATGGTTTTCTCTGCTAACTTTCTAACTTCATCGGCCACAACAGCAAATCCACGTCCTGCTTCTCCAGCTCTCGCAGCTTCGATTGCAGCGTTTAGTGCCAGAAGATTTGTTTGGTCTGCAATATCTGAAATAACGCTCATAACGTGATCGATATCCTGAGCCTGAGAACCTAGCTTATTCAGACTTTGATGCATCGTAGAAGTCATAGACGCAACTTCATGAATCGATGCAACCATTTTGCGAACAATTTCCTCACCTACTGCAGCTTTATCTTTTGCTGCTTCAGCACTTTCTGCAGCCTCTCCGGCATTTTTGGCCACTTCCAATATTGTTACACTCATTTCTTCCATCGATGTGGCTGTTTCTGTAGCACGCCCACTTTGTTGTTTAGCACCACTGGCCACATGCACAACCTGCGAAGCAAGCTCTTGTGAAGCTTCTGAAAGTATATCAGATATCTCAGTTGCCTGCTCAGCAACTTTCAATATTTTATTCTGCTGCTTCTGAATCATTTCTGTCTGATTCTTTTGTTCGGTAATATCTAAACCTATGCTCATTGTCCCCTTAACTTCTCCATCCAGATCATATAAGGGAGCAACAGTCGCAAGCACAGTGAGAATTTCACCATTCAACTCAAATAAATGCTCATTCTGTATGGTCGCATTAGAAGAAAGACATTTATTAACATCAGAAGCAGACATATTATCTTTCGCCGGCAACATATCCCCTATGGAAATTTTACCAACGATCTTATCAGCTTCTTTACCTGTCAAAGCCTTAACCATATCAGCTAAGGCCGGACTTACATAAGTGACCACGCTCTTGTCATCCGTTACAAACATCGGCAATGAAATACCGCGCTTAATTGATTGCCCCTCTCCTATAACTCCCGAGAGCATTCGCCGCAAACTGTCGGCAAGTTTACCAATCTCATCTTCGGAAACGTAAAGAATCTTGCGAGTCAAGTCACCTTTGGATATTGAATCAGATACATCAAGAATTTCACGCAAGGGCAACGTTATACTATTAGTCAAAGATCGCCCTAGAAACACTCCGACAATAATACTTGCTATGGTTATCAATAAAATACTGATAACAGTAATAAAAAAAGTTTTAGCTGAAAGCTTCTGATCTTCATCGGCGGAGTGCAAAGCAAGCTCTGTCAACTTGTCGAGATAATCGCGCATACCTTCAAATTTAACTGCGGCCTTTCCCAAAGTTAAATCCAACGCGACTCTCCGCCCAGCCCTAGTGTCAGACTTCCTGCCTTCAACTACTTGCTGTGATAAACCAAGCCACTCTGCATACGCTTTCTCATACCCTTCAAGAAGCCCCAACTCATCTGGCGTGACAGCAAGTTTTTTAAAAGTGGCTACCCGCTTTTTAGCTTGCGCAAGATTCTTGTCATACTCAGCAACCAGAGCCTTAAACTTATCACTTTTTACATTTGCAAAAATCATAGATCTTTCCGCTACAAGCAACTGCTGCAAATCACGGTCAGCCTGAATCAATGCATCAATAGCAGGAAGTCTAACAACAAAGAGTTTTTCGACACCGCTTTGAATAACCTGCGCACCAATAATACCAGTAGCTCCAGCCACAACCAGCAAGGCTATCAATATTCCAAACCCCATACCAAGTCGTTTACCTATTTGTTTGTGTTTGCCCACTTCAGCCTCCTTCTTCATCGTAAAAAAAAGGGTCATCCCATCTATATAACACTATCAATAGCCTTGCTGCTGGTCTTATTGAATCTTATCTATATCAAGCCCGAAAGTGATTGCACCTATGGCTTTTCCTCCGTCCATGACTGGAACTGAAACCTGCACCAGATACGTCTGAGAACTGTCATCAAATTCTACATTATCTACAAACACTTCTCCCTTACCATCCGCGAAAGACTTTTGAAATTTAGCTTCATCTCCCTGCCAATAATCAGATGTTTTATCTGTCATACAAACATTCGCTCCTTTATCATCCATGACAAATATTTCTACGAATGAAGGACTTGTATCGGCAATCTTTATGAGTTCGTGTGCGCACGTGTTACTCATCATTGCATTCATATTATCATCAATTCCCGCTGTATTCTTCCATTTTTCATCCGAACTTTTAATCTGATCCAAAGTTTTACCTTTAGCATTTTCATCCTTAACAGCCGCGACTATAACAGCATCAGTTCCATAGCTTGCTAACTTACTTTTAGCTAAGTCATAAACTTTCTGTGGAGCCTTCTCATCGGCTGATGCAATTTGAATCCCGAAAAGCAGCAACCCGATAACAACAAACATTATTATTTTTTTCATAACAATACCTTTCTCCTGTTGACAATTTATGCTTTCGTTAATCTGTAAGAACGACACCAACACCAAAAAAGATGGTAAGTATTAGGGTTTAACCATGACACACTTTGAGTAAAAGTGAAATAATATTTTATTATTTTGTATTAAAAACAAATCGCAACTTTAAACTAGAAAGGCTGATTATACGGCTCCCAATGAAGAATGCATCAACTTCAGGGCTAAATAAAAATTTGCACCCTGCGCTAGTAACAATTTTTAAAAGAATAATTTCTTAACATTTGTAAAGGCTAAGTAGTTTTTTTAAAAAAAATTAGTTATAAAGATACTAGCATTTTATAAATATCTCTAAAACATTCTAAAAAGAACTAATCATATAAACATGATAACTGGAAATAGATGTAGAAATATACTTAGTGTATCCAAAATAAGACTAAAGGATGGACACCATGTTTAAAAATTGCAAGGTTCGCACAAAGTTATACTTGTCATTTTCTATGATCTTAGTTTTTTTGGGCGTCGTTGGGTATATCGGTTACAATAGTGCTTCAACTATTCAAAAGAATTTGAAAGATGTTTTTGAAAGATCACTGCCCAGCGTGAACAACCTTCTTCAAGCTGATCGCGATCTACATCAATTATTGGTTGCTGAACGTTCAATGATTTTTACTAATACAAAATCTGATGCTTTTTCCCAATTAGTGGAGGATTATGAAGTTAATCTCAAACAAGTAGAAGAACGGATTAACCGCTATGTAGCGTTAACCCAAAATCCTGAAGCCCTCGCGTTGATAGCGAACTACAAACAGATCCGCGACTCATGGCTAGCCGTATCCCAGCAAGTCGTGGATGGTAGAAAATCAGATTCCCTTACCGGACGCAAATTGGCTCTGAAATTATCGCTTGGAGAAGCACAAAATAAATTTCAGGTCATGCGCGATTATCTAGATAAGCTTACTGCTATTTCCTTGTCAGAAGCCGAAAATGCCAACAGTAAAGCTTTAGCTACCTACACTAATTCTGTCACTCTGATTCTGACTTTTACCGTTATAGCTGTGCTTTTGGGAATTCTAGTTGCATGGCTTTTGAGCCGCAGCATTATTAATCAGCTTGGCAATAAACCTGGAGTTATTGCATCAATTGCGGAAAAAATTGCTGAAGGTGATCTCCAGTTATCTTTTACCAACGATGGACAAAAAGTTATGGGAGTTTATGCATCCATGAAAGAAATGGTTGAAAAACTCCGGAGCATTTTTTTAGATATCCAAATAGCTGCTGAAGAAGTATCAACCGGGAGCGGACGACTTTCCACGATGTCCAAGTCTGTATCACAAGGAGCAGTGGAGCAAGCGGCTTCAGTAGAGGAAGTGTCCTCCTCTTTAGAACAGATGGCAGGTAATATCCTCCAGAATACAGAAAACTCAAAAGCTACTGAAGCAATTGCAAGTCAAACTGCAGAGCAGACAGTAGAAGGGAGTCAGGCGGTCCGGAAAACAGTGGATGCAATGCGCGAGATTGCAGATAAAATTAATATTATTGAGGAAATTGCGCGTCAGACCAACCTACTAGCCTTGAATGCGGCTATTGAAGCGGCACGTGCTGGCGAACATGGCAAAGGCTTTGCTGTGGTTGCTGCCGAAGTTCGTAAGTTAGCAGAGCGTAGCGGAATTGCTGCAGCAGAGATCAGTGAACTATCTTCAGCCAGTGTTGATGTGGCTGAAAAAGCAGGTAAAATGCTCGATAAAATGGTACCTGACATACGTAAAACAGCAAAGTTAGTTAAAGATATCACTTCAGCTAGCGCAGAACAAAATACTGGAACGCAACAACTCAATACAGCCACTTTACAGTTAGACCAGATAATCCAACGTAATGCTCAAGCATCAGAAGGCATGGTTAAAACAGCGAGTGCTTTTTTTGGGCAAGCACAACACCTTCAGGAAATCATTTCTTTTTTCCGGCTAGGTGATTCAATTGAAACTCAACCAAGCACATTTCGTCAGGAATTAACAACTGATTCCATACTGGAATTATCGGATAGTCTTAGAGATAAATAACGACTCTACCTCAGTAAAAATTATCCTTGGAGTTCACAAATACTAGTTCTAATTATAGGGTAAAAGGCTGCTTATCTTGAGATAACCAGCCTTTTTTGTCTTTTTAATTTAATGCAGAAAAAATCTATTCAGCACCCGTTACAGGTAAAGGATTAGCAAGGGCATGTGCGTCCATTGCATCTAACAGGTTTTCAATATTAGCCGCCTTATCGTCCTCCCCAATTTCTTTAAAACCAGCATATGATTCACGAACTATATTAAGTCCTTCCTCGCGACTGCCTGCGACATAGA
This sequence comes from Desulfovibrio sp. UCD-KL4C, assembly GCF_006210265.1. Classification (NCBI taxonomy): domain Bacteria; kingdom Pseudomonadati; phylum Thermodesulfobacteriota; class Desulfovibrionia; order Desulfovibrionales; family Desulfovibrionaceae; genus Desulfovibrio; species Desulfovibrio sp. UCD-KL4C. The sequence goes on along the minus strand of NZ_VCNC01000001.1, from coordinate 836,940 downwards.
GAAGCTGTCCAAGAAGCTCACCTATAGGACAAAGACATGACAATTCTCCAAATTCCTTAGCTAAAGAATAGGCTTCTATCATCAAGAGCAAGGCCTCTTCCTGATTATTTTCTGCAATCCTAAGATGTGCCATATCAAAAAGAACTTCAGCACGACCTTTTGAGTCACCACTATTTTTGCATTCCTCAAGACGCTCTACAAGCTTATTAGAAGCATCATTACACTTATTCTTTTGCTCAGAGCTGTTTGTAGACATTATTTATTATACCTTTATGTTTGATTTTTTAATTTGAAGAATTCTCTTGGTCATTAGTAATAGCTATATTCAGTTTTTCCACCATTGGTTGCAGAAAAAGCCTGATAAAAGCTTCATGCGGCTCTCGATTAGATCGCTTAATCCATGATTTCAACACTTGTAAAGCATCTCCAAAGCACCACATGACAATAGGTAATACTACAAATTCGTAATCTATTAAGAAAATAAACTTTCTACTTGCTTTGTAAAGATGATCCATATAAAGAATCTAACTTTGTAATTCGGGGAGTAATATATAAAAAACAGAGATAATTTTAGTTATGGACAAACAAACATTTACACAAATCTTTTTCATGGCCGTAGGTCTCTTTTCTGTTCTAGGAGCTTTCTTTGAATGGGGTTTCTTCTTCAACAGCAGAAAAGCTAAACTTGTTACTAAAGTTTTGGGCAGAACAGGCGCCAAAATATTCTACATAGTTATCGGTATTGCATTATTTACTATAGCTTTTTTAGCTTTTATCAATGTGATTGATATTCACTTGCTACTTGGAAGAAGACATTAGGATTTATTAACTTCTCAAATTAATAAGTAAAAAAAGTTCGAACCTAAGACTATTGCATAAAAAAATGCTGGTTATCATATGATAACCAGCATTTTTTTATGCATATTAGAGTTTAGCAATAAAGTTTCTTGTCAAAAGAAAAATATCATACCAGCTACCAGCACTATTAAATAGAGCAAAGTCATTCCTGCTCCAGCCCGAAGGTAATCAACAGGTTTAAGACCTGCAGGACGCATCACCAGAGCATTAACCTGATGAGTTGGCAGCACAAAAGTATTTGAAGCCGCCAGAGCTACAGTCATGGCGGCGACTCTGGGATCATAGCCGCATGCCAAAGCAAGATTCATCCCCAACGGCACAAGCAGTACAGTCGCCCCTACATTAGAAGTGAAAAGAGTAAAAAAAGAAGTCAGCACAGCAATGCTGAACAAAAGTACCGTAAGAGAAGGCACTCCGAGTATCCCCATCAAGGTTTCCGCAATTAAACTTGCAGCCCCGGTATTCTCAAAAGCAATACCAAGCGGTATTAGCCCGGCAAGCAAAAAAACAGTCATCCAATCCACAGACTGGTAAGCTTCATCTATCGTTAAAACTTTACCCAATATCATCCCCAATGCCCCAACAAACAAAGCCAATGACAGTGTTACATTAAGGACCAAAATCATGAACAAAGAGGTTACAAGACATCCAAGAGCCCACAGAGCTTTGTCTTCCCTTACAATTTCACCTTGAATCGTTTCGGTAAAAACAAGATCATTTTGATCCTTTAACAGATGAAATGCACTCCACTTTCCGTGTAAAAGCAGAGCATTTCCTTCTTCAACTACTCGATTAGACAAATCACTTACGATCATTTCACGTCCAGCAAACAATGCCAGTGGAGTTACACCGTATTTATGACGAAACTGAAATTCTCCCACTGTTTTTCCCACAAGCCGTGAGCGAGGAGTGACAAGACCTTCCATAATACCAGCGTTATTCGGGGAAAGTTCATCGGCAAAAACATTAAGTTCACCTTTGCAGATCCAACCTAAATCAGCAGACAATTTTTCTATGTACATATCCATACCAACTACAGCCAGACTATCACCAGGGCTGAGCAAATCCTCTGGCAAAGGAGCGACATTTCGCTTATGAGTGATATGATTATAAGAAGCTACTACAGTGCAGGCATACTTAGCACGTATCTGTAAATCGATCAGAGACTTTTCTTCAATCCCCTTTTTAGGAATAACCATTTCATAAACATTTCCAATATTGTGGTAAGTTATATCAAGCAGAGGTGAAAGAGGACCTCTAACGTCCCTTCTCTTACTGACAGGCAGAATCTTTTTTCCAAATACTAAAAAATAAATAAGAGCAGTAATAACTAATATGATTCCTATGGGACTCATGCTGAACATCCCGAAAGGCTCATACTTCCCCCCCCCGACAACCAGCAGCAAATCATTAAGCAAGATAAGCGGACTGGAGCCGACCAATGTCAAAGTACCACCGATTATTGCGCAATACGCCATTGGCAGCAGAATATGCGCAACTGGAATACCTGTCTGCATCGCAATCCGGCTTGCCGCAGGCATAAACAAGGCCGCAGCTCCAATATTCTGCATGAACCCTGAAATAATAGCCACAGTTCCGGAAATCATAACACTGACACGGCTCTCGCTCTTCCCTGCTAACGTTATGATTAATCTCGCCAACCGATTCATTATTCCGGTTTTATCCAGACCAGCACCCATAATTATAACAGCTATTATCGCCACAACAGCATTACTGCTAAGCCCGCTGAACGCCTCCTGCGGAGTGACAAGACCAAGAACAGGCAACCCAACCATAACGATAATTCCCACCACATCAACACGAACCCATTCAAAAACAAACAACAATATAACAAAGAACAATACACCCAGCACAAGTACGATTTCAGGAGTGATCGGCATGACAGTTTAAAGTCCTCTTTTGCGGATTAAAATAAGAGAATCACAATTAACTACAATCATTTGAGTATTAGCCCTACATCGCTACTTTTTGAGATAGTAATTGCTCATCAGTAAACAGATTTAAACTATTACCTTGGTATGCATAGCTTTCACTATAAAAAACTATACTATATTTTATCTCCGAAATACAAAAAAAATATATTAAAATGCACGGACCGAAAACCGCTAGAAATCATCACTGAAATCAGACAAAGTATTTTATCACGAATTAATTAAATTTCCTTTCAGGATAATAAATGCACACTGATTTTAGCCTTGCACGCCGAGAAAAAGACAAAAACTTCGACGGAAAATTCTTCTTTGGGGTAAAAACCACAGGAATTTTTTGTCGTCCTTCATGCCCGTCTCCAACAGCCAAAGAAGAAAACGTCGAATACTTTGATACAATTTTTGAGGCACTGGAAAAAGGATTTCGCCCCTGCCTGCGTTGCCGCCCGGATGTGGAGGTTGATTACTATAGAGGAAACGTAAACGGCACTACCATCGTCAATACGGCACTTAAACTCATTTATGATGGGTACCTCAATAATAATTCACTTGCTGAACTAGCTAATCAACTGGATATATCAGAGCGTCACCTGCGGAAACTTTTCGTAGAGAACCTTGGAGCTCCACCAGTAAAAATAGCTCGATATCATAAAGCGTTATTTGCAAAAAAACTGCTTATGAGATCCAGCCAACCGATTGTAGACATAGCCTTTGCTTCCGGCTTTGGATCACTTAGACAGTTCAATGATGCAATCAAAGAGATCTTTGGTAAAACTCCGACAGCAATACGAAAACAATCAAGCAGACAAGACAGTAGCACCACACTTCTCCTTAAATATACTAAGCCCTTTGATTTTCAACAAACATTAGATTTCATGCGCATTAGGGCAATCAATGGAGTTGAAGTTGTGGGGGATAATTTCTACAGTCGAACTTTCAGAACAGAACAAGCCTATGGATATTTTACTGTTAAAGACAATCCTAAAGAATCTGCTTTGGATCTTTCCATAGTTAATGATGATATTAAGTGTTTCATGGAGATTCATAACAGAGTTCGGAGGATGTTTGATCTCGACACTGATTTTACACTCATCAACAAACGTTTTGTAAAAGATAAACTGCTCTCTAAGGGGATGGAAAACGGGCATGTACCAAGACTCCCCATAGCATTTAACCCATTTGAGTTTGTAGTCAGGGCAATTTTAGGACAGCAAATCACAGTAAAAGCAGCCTCTACTCTTGCTGGACGTATTGCCAAAAAAGCAAATTTTATTACAGGCGAAGAATTTCCGGAAGGATTAAACTACTACTTCCCTAATGAACTGGAATTTATAACAATGGATTTGAATGACCTTGGTATAACCAAAATACGCCAAGAAACTATACGTACAACTACACAGGCAATTCTCGACAAAACAGTTTCACTTTCATCAAATCAGAGTTTCGAAACATTTCATAAATCTTTCATTGCTCTTAAAGGCATCGGTGACTGGACCGTTAACTACGTAGGAATGCGGGGGCTTGGTATGATTGACAGCTTCCCATCCAACGATCTAGGCATTATCAAAGCCATGATGAAAGATGACAAAAAACCGACTCTTAAAGAAATCCTGAAGCGAAGTGAAAAATGGCGTCCCTACAGATCGTATGCTGCACTCTGCTTGTGGAACTCTTTAAAGGAGAATTAACATGCTCTACTATACAACATTCAATTCCCCTTTCTGGGAAATAACTCTAGTCGGCAACAAAGAAGGACTCACCAACCTGCATATGGAAACAGGTAAAGGAAAGCGTAAATTCATAATCAACGATGAATGGCTGCGCGATGATATTTTTTTCAAAGATATCAAGACACAGGTAATAGAATACTTCAACCGTAAGCGAAAAGAGTTCGATATACTTTTAAATCCGCAAGGCACAGAGTTTCAAAAAAGAGTATGGCAGGCCCTATACGCTATCCCTTACGGGGAAGTACGCACTTATAAGGATATTGCGACAGCTATCGGTAACCCTAAAGCTTGTAGAGCCGTTGGAATGGCTAATTCGGTAAATCCCATTCCCATCATAGTGCCATGTCACAGAGTGATCGGCAGCTCCGGCAAACTGACAGGGTTCGCAAGTGGATTAAATGCCAAGAAAAATCTCCTTAACCTCGAAAAAGAACTTGCATCATAAAAAATGGAGTAAAATATGTACGCTGTAATATTTGAAGTACATCCGACTGAAGAAGGCACCGAAGAATATCTCGAAATAGCAACACATCTTAAACAATTCCTTACAGATCAAGAAGGTTTTATTTCAGTCGAACGCTTCAAGAGCCTTGCTGAAGAAGGAAAATTCTTAAGTCTCTCATTTTGGGAAAGTGAAGCGGCAATAGAAAAATGGCGAAATAAGCTGAACCACAGACAAGGTCAGAAAAAAGGCAAGGATGAACTATTTCACTCATACCGTATACGAGTTGCTCAGGTGGTTAGAGATTACACACACGATGATCGAGAAAATGCGCCAGAAGATTCTAATAATCAACTTCTCAAATAAAAATGGCCGATTAACTTTTAAAGTTAATCGGCCATTTTTATTTGAATAAATTTTCTGTATTAACCCACGTAAACCGACCATAACCATGACAGCGGCATTACAATAATAAGCGCAGGAATCATATTTGCGACTGGAAATGGTTTAATGGAACAGATACGAAATCCGGTAGCCAGCATTATAAGCCCACCGCATGCGGAAAAGTCTGCCAGCATATCAGGAGTTGTCAGCGGCATAATCAATGACGCGCCTAAATACAGTAAACCCTGTACTGTAAACTGAGGAATTACCAATATTCCAACAGTGTATCCCATGCTTGAAGCAAAAATTGCAGCGGTAAAAATATCAAGAATAGATTTAACAATAAGCAAAGTATAATCGCCGGTCATACCTTCGGTCATTGAACCATAAATACCTGTTCCACTTATACAGAAAAGTACTAGGATTGCGACAAATTTATCCAAAAATTCTTCTTGGCTAAGTCCATCGGTAGGCCGTGTAATAAGTTCAATCCATTTTCTGGCTTTACTTGCGCCCTTTTGAATTAGTGTTTCGAGCTGGAAAATTTCTCCAATAAGAGCACCCACAACCAGTGCTAAAGTTACAGGAGCAAGAAATTTAACCTTAACAATCATAGCCACGCCAAGTCCCATGGAGGCACATCCGAACACCATTGGCATCCGCTGACGGATGTTAGAATTTAATTTAGGGCCGATTAAAGCTCCGGCCATACTTCCTACGAATAACGCAGCTCCGTTAACATAAGGTCCTATCATATCAGTTCCTTTTGCAGCACGAGTTTATCGTGCTCTATTTTTAATAATTTTAAAGCATAGACAATACGATATGATGAAGGCTGCCAAACAGGCAGTCTATCGCATTGCGAAACGAGAAATTTTACGGGAGAAACGCTAGATATTAGCCTTCAGAGGTAAAACCGAACTCAATCTCAGACTTGGTGTAAAAAATACGCAGTTTATTTTTATTAATACATCCCATGAGCTTATCGCAATCATCAGATGAAAGAGCCATAGCAACCTGCAAAGGAATGTCTTCAAGATCAAAAAGATTTTCGGAATGAAAGCGCCCGTCATGACCAAATCCTTCTTTCCCAGAAAAAAGAGTAGCCCCGCCGACACCGAGTTTTTGAGCTTTTTCCAGAATCCAAGTTGCCAGAGGAATACCCTCGTGTTCACGATTCTGCTGAGTAAAAAAAGTAACTAAATATCCTTTCATATGTCCTTCCTATGAGGTTTTAACTTATTTTGCCTGAGATATTTATACAGAAATTATGTGCTAGTAAATCTAGCAAATCAACACCCCAGTGAAATATAAGTATACCTAGAGAGAAGGTTAAACAATGACCTGCGTCACTAAAGAGATAATAGGCTCTTAAAGAATGAAAAAAGGGCTGGAAGACAATTCATCAAGCTCTGCTTTATTGAGGATTGTTATGGTGCCGCGAGACTTTGCCACCAACCCAATCTCCTGAAGGCGTGAAATAACACGAGCCGCTGTTTCCCTTGAAGACCCGACCATTTCAGAAACATCAACATTAGTAAGAGGCAGGTCCAATCCTATCCGCGTGGAAAGCATGCTCAAAACATTCAAAATCCGTTTTTCAGCGCTTTCATCAATCAAGTCCAGTATACGGGTATAAGCACCATCGATCCTGTCCCCCATAGCGTTTAAGATACCAGCCGCGACCTCAGAATTACTCAGAACCCACTGTTTAAAATCCTGACAGGGAATAGAAATTATTACAGCCTTTTCAGCAACTTTGGCAGAAAAGAAGCGTAAACGTGACCTAAAACAGGTTATGGCATTCAGCGGCATTCCACGCATTGCAATCAAATAAGTAAAAGCTTTCCCTGAAGGAGCTTCCTTAGATAAAATCACCCTACCGCTTTCAACAAGAAGAAAATCGTTAGAATCCTCACCAGTTTTAAAAATATATTCACCTTTATCAAAATAAAGACGTCGTGCTTTTTTAGCCAACTCTGCAATCTCTGACGGCGCCGCGCGGTTCAAATTTACGTCCGCTTGCAATGCTTCAATCATGTGCTGGATATCTTCTTCTTTCATGGATGTCCTAATATTAATATAAATGTAATCGTTAATTTAAAAACTAAGTTTAATGAGAAACGGTCCGTTTGGCTATAGTTTGGATGTAGAGCAACTAAATTCAGCTGAAAACAACAAATCTGAGAGAAATATAATGGCACAATTAGTATTTTCACACGATTTATTAACAACAAAAATAGAATAGACCTAAAACGTTTTCCATAGAATTAATTATGCGATCAGCGACAGAAATGTTAAAATATGATTGAGCACCACCTCTATTAGTATAGTAAAGACAAAATACTCTCTTTTTTAATATTCACTAATTAAGGGCATTACATGAAATCATTATGTGTTGCTTTGATGTTGTGTTTATTTATGGTTCATCCGGTTAAAGCGTACTTCGCTTCGTGAATGCCCATGATCCTGAGTTTGAAAAATTCCAGATCACGGTATCCATATGCCTGCCGTTTCATGGTTTTGATTTTGTTGTTTGTTCCTTCCATTGGCCCCGACGAGATGGGATGATCGTACCAAGCGAGTATCCCGAAGCTGTGGGTTGCCAGAGTATTTGCCATCGTACCGAGCGGAGCGATGCCAGAAGCTCTCGCACGAGCTTTCCAGGAACTTGGCAGCATCTTTCTTGTTTGGCTGACTCCATATCTGACGCAAGTCTTCCTTCAAATAGTAGGCTGTCGCCAGCGGCTTGTTTAGCCGCAGAGCCTCCTCCAGATGCTGCTGTTCATTTTTATCCGAGTTCAGATTTTCGGGATTTTTCAAAAGCAGTCAGCGCGTGCCTTTCAGCACATCTTTGTTCATCGCGTCTTTCATTTCCCGATGAAGCTTGCGCCGAACTTCAGTGAGCTTGTCGTTCATGAGTTTAACCACATGGAAATGGTCAAAGACGAGAGGAACACGCGATAAATTCTCCAGAACTGCGCCTATATATGCGGCACTAAGATCAGTAGCCACAGCCTTGATCTCGGCTTTGCTGCGTTTCAATCTTTTCCAAAAGGGCAACAAAGCTTCAGCTCCTTTGCCATTACCGACAAATACGACAGCTCCGCTCTTCAAATCCATGACCAGCGTTAGGTATTTATGTCCTTTGCGTACGCTGATTTCATCGATTGCAATGTATCTTAATTCAGACAGCTTGGGCTCCCCGAATCGGTGCTTCAGGTCACGCTTGAAGATGTCTTTGACTACATCCCAACCAACTCCAAGCAGAGTTAAAACATCCAGCATGGTCATCATCCTGACCAGCGACCTGACATAGCGTTCGAATTTATGCGTATACCAACGGCGTGGGTCAGCTATGGAAAGCTTGATACGCCTGACACAACCACACTTCCGGCACTGAACACGAGGCACATCGACAACAATCCAAATCGGTTTGATACCGATGGGAACAGTGCGCAACCAACGCTCGCTCCTTCCTTTATGAATCACATGACGGTGTTTTCAGCGGGAGCACTTAACAAGCTTTGCTTTTGGCCTGACATAAATCAGCATGTTACCTGCAACAAAATCCTGACGAACATAGTCATAGCCGGACAGATCCAAGGCGTGGTAGATGAAACTCGTGGACATGGCGATTAATCCTTTCGATGATTGGTGGTACTTTCATCGATTGGACGCCATGTCCCTTTATTTTGTCAAAAGTACGCTTGAGCCGGATGAACCTTATTTATACCAGCTTCAATATATGGTGCTGATATACCGAGGGCTGAGCTGAGGGCTTCCCCGGAAATACTATAAAATTTAATGCGTCATCAGCACAAAATGTTCAAATCGGAGATTTGACAAGCGCGGAATGGTTCGGAGGGCTAAAAATCTCAGGTGTGGCATATAGTGTACCTAATCCCCTGTAGGCAAAGGATATATTTACAGTAAAGCTCAACCCGGCAATCCAACGAACTACCACACATACGCAGCTGGTTTAAAAGGAATCACAGTAGCTTATGGGCTCGGATTGCAAGGTCGTGGCAGCGCAACACTTATCACATTTAACAGGATAGACCATAAAACGGATATCTTGAAATCGGTGTAGACACTGAAAATCATTCCACCGTCGGCTCCAGGCCTTCCCAACAATCAGGGGTTGTAGTTACAGTTACGGATATTGCTTCCAAAGTTATAACATCAAGCGAACTTTAATTCTCATATTCTGTCGAAGATTTTACTACATATTCGACAATCTGCTCCTTCAACGCTTCCATTAATGCAAACGGCGGCTATGGTGTTTTCGTGATGAATTCTGACACCCTGCCATCTGGGCCACCAACTTCACTCCGATTACTCAAACTTTACTCGAATGGAACCTCTGCATATTTTGGTAATTACGCTTCAACAGGTCCGATATACTCCGATGGATCATGGTGGCTGACAGACCTTGCCGGAACTCATATTTTGCCTAGTGATCAACTTGTCAACGGCAATACTTATCACGTACATTTTGCTGTGCAGGATAATGGAAAGTATGATGAAAATCCTGCACTCGGCCAGATAACAGACCCGGATGCACGAGGTACAGACACTTCTGGGGCAGGTTGTGTATTACCCCCTAATTCAGATGTCCGCTATGAACTCGCAGAAATGTTCATTGCGGCCATACTCTTTATGTGCTTCCGAAGGATAACTAGAAAGAGAAGGTTCAAATAAATTTATTAAAACTCCGTTTGCCCAATAAATAAGCATATTAAAGGCTGATTAACATTTGATAATCAGCCTTTTTTTCCCTTTAACTCCGCTGCTCCATATCCTTATCAATAGCCTTCCAGCCTACAGCAAAACTTGTCATTTTCTTAATATTTCCTGCAACAACTTCATTCTTCACATTCGCCACAAAAGTAGTCTCATGATAAGGATAAGCTGTCTTAAAAACCAAATCAGGGTATTTAGCAAAACGTGCTTCCAAAATACTGGATGCTCTTACGTCTCCGACTTGATGATATGACGCAATCGCCGCCCATGAGCTTGGATTCTCACTTATATATGTAGCAATATCATCAGCTATTTCGGTTTCAGCGCCTTCGATATCAATTTTAAAAAAATCAATTCCGTCTGGAGCATAGCCAACGACTAGATCATTTAAAGTAATCGCTTGTACGGTTGTTGCTCCAAAATCATTTATACTGCTTGCACCACCGGGCTTATGTTTAAATCCAACTTCACCACTTTTGCTATAGATAGCTTTTCTGATCAGCTTGCAATTCGTAAACTTATTTTTATCAATATCAGTAGCAATAAAATCTACGCTTTGCTTATCCGGTTCCAGAAAAAGAACCTTTCCTTTATCCGCCGCTGCACTAAAATACATTCCTGAAATTGCGTTCCATGGCCCTGCATCAACAACTACAAAATCAGAATTGACAGTTCCAGGCAAAGTGTACCCCCTAAGCTCGCATACAAACTCAAAAAAAGGACAGGCAGAAGTTAAAAAACGATATTTACCTATCTTGCATTCCCATGCTTTGTGCTGAAATGAATAACGGGTCATAGGTTCATATTTCCAAATAGGCATGTAACCGAGATTAGGTGCAAATTTTATGGCGAACCAATCACCGACTTGCTTAAGATAAAAATCCCTTGAACAGAATAGTTTTTCCACTTCTTGAAACTGGTCAATCGTTTCCTTTTCCAATTTTCCGAGAAATTTATTAATCAATTCTTTATCCATCTTCTCTCCTGTACATAATTAAATACAGAGATAAACATTTTTAAACAACTGCAAGACAATTTATCTTAACCTATTTACTTTTGTTCAAATAGACCTATAATTTTTACATTGCCACCGCCCCCCGTTTTCCCGGTGGCTACAGAGGAGGTTACATGAATTCAAAGCGTATTTTAGGTATTTTCACTCTTGTCACAATACTGGTGTTGCCCATATCAGCTGTTGCAAAAGGGCTTCCATCTTTCGTTAATCTAGCAAAAAAATGTGGTCCGGCTGTTGTTAACATCAACACAGTTAAAACAGTTGAAATAGACGGAAACTCTATGCAGGATTTATTTAAATTCCATGGGGACAATAGAGGTGGAAATAATCCTTTTGAAGACTTTTTTAAACAATTTGATGAAAGATTCAGAGGCAATAATGGACCTAAACATAAGCAAAAACAGGGATCGTTAGGTTCCGGATTTATAATTTCTGCTGACGGTTACATTGTCACAAACAACCATGTTGTTGCTTCAGCGGATGAAATCAAAGTAAAACTCCGTAATGACGGTCGCGATTACCCGGCAAAACTGATCGGCCTTGATAAAGAAACTGACCTTGCTCTACTCAAAATTGAACCTAGCAAAAAATTGCCATTCCTAACATTTGGTGACTCCCAACATTCACAGGTTGGCGAATGGGTTCTTGCCATAGGTAATCCATTCGGACTTGGACATACTGTAACTCAAGGGATAATAAGTGCTAAAGGCCGCATTATCGGAGCCGGCCCTTTTGACAACTTCATCCAGACTGATGCCAGCATCAACCCCGGTAACAGCGGCGGACCTCTCATTGATATGAACGGACAGGTTGTCGGTATCAATACCGCTATTATTGCCAGTGGTCAGGGAATCGGTTTTGCTATCCCAAGTAATATGGCTAAAAATGTTATCAACCAACTTAAGACTGATCATAAGGTAAGTAGAGGCTGGCTCGGCGTAACGATACAGGATGCCGATGAAAACACAGCTAAAGCCCTTGGACTTCCCGGTAAGACTGGTGCGCTAGTCAGCTCTGTTACTGCCGGAGATCCTGCAGCAAAAGGCGGCATGAAAGTAGGTGATGTCATCCTTGAAATTGACGGTTCGAAAATAGATAACACTAACGACCTGCTACGGACCGTTGCAGCTCTTCTTCCGGGCAAAAAAATTGTCACGCAAGTATGGCGCAAAGGGGCTACACGCAATCTGACTATCACCCTTGGTGAAAGAAAAGGAAAAACCGTTGTTTCAGCTAAAAAGTTTGCACCAAAAACAAAAGAAGAAACAATCGATCAACTTGGAATTGTAGTCCGCAGAATTAATAGAGATGCAGAAGCAAAAACTTTAGACTTAGATAAGCCGAAAGGATTGCTTGTACTCGAAGTTAAGCAAGGAACTCCTGCAGAAAACGCCGCTATTGCAGTAGGTGACGTTATACTTGAAGCTAATCAGCACCCGGTAAACACGCTGGCCCAGCTACGCAAGATTATAAACACCGAAGGTAAAAAACGCGGACTTGTTATGCTGCTGATTAAAAGACAAGGCGGTAATATATTCCGCACTATTGAGCTTGATAAACAAAAGTAGACTACTCCAGACCAAGTTATAATAATTGATCATCTAAACCAAATGGGGCGCAGCATAAGCTGTGCCCCATTTTTTATTTCCTTTAACTACAAAATATTTCTTTATAAGTTTAAAGTTACTCATTTTAAAAATCAGTATATTTGGTACTTCCTTCATTAAAAAGTTTAAGGTATGAAGCAGTCCATGAACAAGACAGCAACAATTCTTACAGCGCCAGCAAAGGTGAACCTTTACCTCAAAATTGTCGGAAAAAGAGAAGATGGCTATCATGAGCTGGATACCCTTTTTCTTCCTTTTCCTGCACTTGCAGATACGCTTGCAATAACTGAAAAGGCTGAAGGCTGTTCAATTCACTGTAAAGACTTTGACCTTCCTGCGGAAGACAACCTCATATATAAAGCATGGGATAAGTATGCAGAGGCTACTGGTTTCAGACCGGGACTGCATATAGAATTAACCAAAAAAACTCCCACAGGCGCGGGCCTTGGAGGCGGAAGTTCTGATGCTGCTACAATGCTGCGTTTTCTGAACAGTCATCCGCAAAGTCCGAGTCTAACCCATGACAAACTAAACCAACTTGCTGCGGGTCTCGGAGCCGATGTACCTTTTTTCCTACTGGAAGGCCCTGCATGGGCAAAAGGGATCGGTGAGATTCTCACCCCTTGTGAAGTTGACATTTCAGGCCTTACTGCATTACTTGTCTGTCCGGATGTACATGTAAACACAGCATGGGCTTACAAAGCTTGGAGCTCTGTTGTTCGAACTGAAAATTTACAAAAAATAAATTCATTTTACTTGACAACATCCGGCAGTAGTAATAATAAAGCGTCCTCCAAAACGAGGGTAACTTTGTTTAACGATTTTGAGCAAGTTGTTCTTCCTGAGTTTTCTGTAATAAGAAAAACTAAGGAGTTTTTGCTTAAAAGCGGAGCAAACGGAGCAGTGATGAGCGGAAGTGGAGCAAGCATCATATCTTTTTTTAAAGATAAAAAGTTAGCTCAAAAAGTTTCTTCCGAACTAAAAGCTGATAATGTACCTTCTGTTATTCATTCTTTTTCTTAAGCACTAGTCCGAATTTCTACATAATCAGTGCTGGGGTGTCGCCAAGTTGGTAAGGCAACGGATTTTGATTCCGTCACTCGCAGGTTCAAGTCCTGCCATCCCAGCCAAATTTACTCCCTTCCCCGAGAGGCCAAGGTGGAGAATCCCATGAACGGTGAACTCAAAATTATCAGCGGCTCCGCGAATCCGGCGCTTTCAGAAGCAATCTGTGACCATCTCGGCAGCCGTCTTACTCCATGCCTGCGCGAAATGTTCAGCGACGGAGAAATTCGCATTGAAATTCAGGACAATGTACGCGGTTGTGACGTCTTCGTTGTTCAGCCCACATGCAATCCTGTCAACTTTAATTTCATGGAATTATGCCTCATGCTTGATGCGTTAAAACGCGCAAGTGCACGCAGAATTACTGCTGTTATTCCTTACTACGGTTATGCAAGACAGGATAGAAAAGTTTCTCCACGTGCTCCTATCAGTGCAAAACTTGTTGCAGACTTTTTGACTGTAGCCGGTATGCAGCGTATGATCACAATCGACTTGCATGCAGGTCAGATTCAGGGATTTTTCAACCTTCCTGTTGATAATATTTACGCTGCCCCTATTCTTCTTGAAGAATTACGCCATCGCAAAGATGACATGGTTATGGTTTCCCCTGATGCAGGAGGAACCGAACGTGCCAGAGCTTACGCAAAACGCCTCGGAGCAGGACTTGCAATCGTCGACAAACGTCGTGATGCACCTAACCAAGCACAGGCAATGAACGTAATTGGAGAAGTCTCAGGAAAAACCTGCGTCGTTATGGATGACATGATCGACACAGCAGGAACTATATGTCAGGCCGCAAAAGTACTGATGGAACATGGAGCTAAGGAAGTAATAGCCTGCGCTACACATCCAGTTCTTTCCGGACCTGCAATCGACAGACTTTGTGCTGCACCTTTTTCCGAGGTAATAGTAACTAACACACTGCCTGTCCCAGAAGAGAAGCTTAAATGCGGTAAGATAAAAGTACTGTCAGTAGCAGGACTACTTGCCAAATGCATTCATAACGTTCACACCGAATCTTCGGTCAGCGTTCTCTTCGTTTAAAAAGCCTATTCCCACCCTCTGTCGGTCTATTTTTGAGCGGCAGCAGGTTAACCTTAAGGAGATATAATGTCAGAAAAAGTAACTTTCGTAGCTTCAAAGCGCGAGAAAACTGGTAAATGTGCTAACCGTCAGCTCCGTAACACCGGAATGATTCCTGCTGTATTTTATTCACAGGATGGCGCGCACATGATTTTAGCTGTTAAAGAAATTGAATTCACAAAGATGTACCGTTCAATCGGCACAACTCGTATTTTCAGTCTCGAAGTTGATGGCAAATCATACGATACATTAATTTGGAAAGCAGAAATGGACCCAGTTCGTCCTCGCATTAATCATATTGACTTCTTAGGTGTCGCTGCTGACAAACCTTTGAAAGTAAAAGTCCCTGTTGTTATGGAAGGAACAGCACCCGGTGTAAAACTCGGTGGTGTTATGACTAAATATCGCGACGTTCTTGAAGTTTCATGTACAGCTGCTAACCTTCCTGCTGAAATAGTTGTAAACATTGACGGCATGAAAGTTAACGAAACTGTTTTTGTTGAAGATGTTAAACTTGAAGGTGGAGCAACCGTCAATTACGATAGCAACTTCGCTCTTGTTCGTTGTGCATCCGGCAGAAAAATTACTGATGAAGATGAGGCTTCTACTGAAGCTGAACCTGCAGCTAGCTAGTCATTTATATTTGTTGATTTCTGAGGGCCCCGGAGTTCCGGGGCCTTTTCTTTTTTAAAGTGATCTATTTTTTGTTACTACTTTTTTAAAGGATTAAACCAAATGGAATACAAAGCACTTATCGCAGGGCTTGGAAATCCAGGGGCTGAGTATGCCGCAACCAGACACAATGTAGGTTTTATGACCGCTGACGCACTGGCGGAGCTGGCTGCATCCAGAAAAAGTATGAAATACAAAAATATCGGGTCTTCCGGCAATTTCGAGCTTTTCAGCTTAAACATTGCCGGCAGCAATATTCTCGTAACAAAACCGCTTACGTATATGAATCTTAGCGGAAATGCAGTCGCAGCTGTTTGCGGAAAATTTTCAATATCTGTAAAAAATGTAATCGTTATTCACGACGAACTTGATCTTCCACAAGGAAAAATGAAGTTTAAACGTGGTGGTGGGAATAACGGGCACAGAGGTCTTCAGTCCATTCAGGATGTGATGAACTCAGCAGATTTCCTGAGAGTACGAATAGGAATAGGAAGACCAGAATTTTCATCACAAGTAAAAGATTACGTACTGGAAGAGTTCAGTAAAAAAGATCTTAAAACAGTTGAGCAGATGATCGAAGCAGTTATTAAAGGTCTGGACTTGTTTTTCAGACGCGGTCAGGGTCCGGCTACACAATTTATGCACACCTTCAATCCAGATGAAAGCTCAATCTGATAATAGACTCTTTAACTCATTTCGGTTATAGTATTCTTTCGAAAACATTCCCCAGATAAGCATACCTCAAAATCTGGGATCCAAAAGAAATGTATAAAGGACGCCGACAAACCTGTTATTCGTCAATACTGAAATGATTGAAAGCGCCGATTTTAATCTAGAATTACTATAAACGACGACCATATAAGCATTTCTAACCATTTCTTTTGTAAGTCCAAGGAGCCATGTGTGTTCGAGTTAAATCAACTTGTTGTCTATCCCTCACAGGGAGTAGGCAAAGTAGAACGTATTGAAAGTCAAGAAGTCAGTGGATCAACTGCCGAATTCTATATTGTCCGCATTCTAAGCAACAATGTAACTCTCATGGTCCCAGTCTTTAATGCTATTAATGTTGGGCTAAGATCAGTCTGTAGTAGAGAAGACGGCCTCGGAATATATGAATGTCTTAAAGACAGGTCTGACTTCACCGGGTATACAGGACAGAACTGGAACAGGCGTTACAGAGAATACTCTGAAAAACTCAAAAGTGGAGATCTTCAAGACGTTGCCTATGTTCTCAAGGAACTATTCCTGATCGGCCGCGATAAAGAATTATCATTTGGAGAACGCAGACTTCTTGAACAGGCTATGGGGCTTGTTTCTATGGAACTGTCATTTGCACTGGAACTTGATCAAGAGACTGTAAAAGAAGAAATCAACAGTTTATTCATCGATGTTTTGGAAAAAAATGAAGAAAATGAAGATGAATCCTAAAAAATAAATCTAAACGACTTGTCATATTCGTTTCTTTCAGTTAATGCCCTAATGAGTTGCAGCTTGCAAGATTGATGGCTTTTACACCACGCTTATTTTAAGCAAATCTTCAAATAGTTGCCACAGCACGGAACGTGCGTCAGTTGAGTATATTTTAATAAATTATAACAACTAGCACTTAAGCCGCCTCTCACTTTAGGACATCCAATACACTCAGTTCTTACGATCATCAAAAGCATTTTTTTAACGAGTGCGTGATACACTTTAAACTGTATCACACTCGTTAGATAATAATTATTAAATAAGTTTTTTTTATTTTTAACTTCTAACTCTCGGTTAACACAAGATATGGGCCAAGAACAAAAAACAAACAATCTGAATTTGAACCTGACTGAATTAAAACTAAAGAGCATGGCAGATCTCATGGATCTGGCAACCAAGTTCAAAGTTGAAAACCCAAGCGGTATGCGGAAGCAGGAATTAATATTCGGCCTGCTGCAAGGATGCGCAGCTCAAAATGGACAAATTTACGGTGAAGGCGTTCTCGAAGTCCTTCCCGATGGATTTGGTTTCCTGCGATCCCCCACTTACAGCTACATGCCCGGACCGGATGATATTTATGTATCTCCATCTCAGATCAGGAGATTCGGTTTAAGAAAGGGTGACATTATTTCCGGCCAGATTCGCCCTCCTAAAGAAGGTGAAAGATACTTTGCCCTACTCCGAGTCAATGAAATAGGTTTAGAACCACCAGAACATTCCAGAAATCTTGTTCTATTCGACAACCTTACTCCAGTTTATCCAGACAACCGTTTCAACATGGAAAACGGTCCTAAGAATTTCACTTCACGAGTTATTGATATTTTAGCTCCAATCGGCCTCGGGCAGCGCGCCCTGCTTGTTGCTCCTCCCCGCACAGGGAAGACAATGATGCTTCAAAATATTGCCAACTCCATCAATGCCAATCATCCCGATGTCGACCTCATAGTCCTCCTCATTGATGAGCGCCCTGAAGAAGTTACAGATATGGCCAGAACTGTTAATGCTGAAGTTGTCAGTTCTACTTTTGACGAGCCACCACAGCGCCATGTTCAGGTAACTGAAATGGTTCTCGAAAAAGCTAAACGTCTTGTCGAACGCAAGAGAGATGTTGTTATTCTTCTTGATTCAATCACCCGCCTCGGCAGAGCTTACAATGCAGTAACTCCTTCTTCCGGCAGAGTCCTCTCCGGTGGTCTCGATGCGAACGCAATGCAGCGTCCTAAAAGATTTTTCGGAGCAGCGCGTAACATTGAAGAAGGCGGAAGTCTGACAATTATTGCAACAGCTTTGATAGATACGGGCTCAAGAATGGATGAAGTTATTTTTGAAGAATTCAAAGGAACTGGTAATATGGATCTCTATCTTGACCGCAAACTTGCAGAAAAGAGAGTATTCCCTGCTATTGATATTAACCGTTCAGGAACACGTAAAGAAGAACTTCTTCTTTCACCTGAAGTTCTTAATAAGGTCTGGATTCTCAGAAAACTGCTTGCTCCTATGAACAGCATTGATTCCATGGAATTTCTCCTCGATAAAATGAAGGGAACAAAAAAGAACGAAGACTTCTTTGAAATGATGGGCAAATAATTTATTACTCCCATTAAATATCAAATTTAAGCCTCATGAGACACTTCTCATGAGGCTTTTTATTTTCAGAAAACTTTACAAGTCATAAATCTAAACTTACTGTTACCAGCAATGAGTACAAAAAGAAAAAATTTCCATCGCCGAATATCAGTAATCTTGATATTTTTATTTTCGTTTATGTGGTTGACTCCTCAAGCTACTGAGGCTTCCATGTTCGGTGAATTTACCGTGTCTGATGAGATTAAACTCGGTAAAGAATTTGACAAAATGATTCACCAAAGAATGTCTATTGTCCTCGATCCGCAGATTGACAACTATATTAAAAATCTTGTCGCCAGAGTTGCGCACGCAATGCCGCCCCAACCTTTTCCCATAACCTCAGCGGTCATTGATAATAACTCAATGAATGCTTTCGCTATCCCAGGCGGTTATATTTATATTTTCACAGGCCTTATTCTCAATCTTAAACATGAATCAGAACTCGCTGCAGTTATAGGTCATGAGCTTGGACACGTTGCTTTAAGACACGTGGCAAGACGTATGGAAAAGATGAAACTGGTTAACATTGCCAGTATGATAGGTACCTTAGCAGGAATGATGCTTGGCATGTCCGGTGGTGGGAACACAGCTTCACTGGGACAGGCCATATCAATGGGCTCCATGGCAGGGGCTCAAACTGCTTACCTAAGCTACACTCAGCAAAATGAAAGGGAAGCTGATCATTTAGGCATGAATTTTCTAGTCGCGTCCGGCTTTAATCCAACGAGTATGGTGAACAGCTTTAAAGAAATGAAGCAACGTCAGTGGTATGTAAGTAACAACAATATCCCTACTTATCTTTCCACTCACCCCGGACTTAACGACCGTATTGACTATCTTAAGCAACGTTTTGTAAGAATGCCGCCTGAGTTCTTTAAAAGAGTCGATGATGATGCGCTGTTTCATAAAGTCCAAACACTTATCCGGGCGAGAAGAACCGATCCTAAAGTAGCTCTGGCCCATTATAATAATATACCAAAAGCCAACAGAACATGCCTTGATCATTTGGGCCTCGGCATAATTCTTTCCCGCATGAAGCAAGACCAAGATGCGGAAGCAGCGTTCCTGCAAGCTAACACTGAATGCCCGAATGAGCCTTTGATCCTTCGAGAAACTGGACGCTTTTATTTCACCATAGGTAAAATGGACAAAGCATCCCCACTACTCCGTGAAGCTTATTTACGTGACCCTTCGGATGCGATGGCCTTATTTTTCATCGCAAGAATTCAGGCTGAGCGTAAAGATTATGCACAAGCAATCCCCACAATGCGTAAAGTAGCTGAAATGGTCCCACATGATCAAGAAATCCTTTACCATCTGGGCCGCTCGCTGGGAGAATCAGGAGATTACTTTGGAGCGCACGAGCAACTTGCTTACGCCGCACTATATGGAAGAGATAAAAAACAAGCTTTGTTTCATCTCAAAAAAGCTGAAGGCCTTGCTAAAACTAAAGAACAAAAAGAACAGCTTAGAACTCTTGAAAAAACTATACATCCTGTAGAAAAAGACAACGGTGATAAAAAATAGTTTACGTCCTTCTACTATTCAAGAAAGTATAACTCATATTTACAATGCCTTATTCGATTTTTCCACTTAATTAATATTTTTTAAACCATTTTTTTTGAGATAACCAGTAACTTGAAGTCTGCTTCTTTTTAATGTAGTTATCCCCTTTCTAAAATCTATCGCCAAAAAGTGAAGCGAAAATGATAATCGCCAGATCAATCGAAGAAATTCAAAAAATTGAAAACGGATCATGTGTAACAATAGGTAACTTCGATGGAGTCCATAAGGGGCACCAGAAACTTATTGGCAGCACATGCAGAAAAGCCAAAGCCAATGGCTTGGTCAGCGTCGTTGTAACCTTTGACCCGCATCCACTCAGGATACTTGTCAACAGTAAAACTCCGCCATTCATAACTCTCACCAAACAAAAGCTGGAACTTATTGCTCTGCATGAGCCTGATATTCTCTTGGCTCTGAATTTTACTAAAGAAATGGCAGCTCTATCTCCTGAAGAATTCATCAAAAAATATCTTATTGATACTCTTTCCATGAAAGAAATGGTCGTCGGGTATGACTACGCTTTAGGTAAAGGTCGTTCAGGAAACTATGAAGTACTAGTCTCTCTTGGCCGCAAGTATGGTTACGGCATTGAACGACTTGATCCAATCATTATTAATGATGCGGTCGTTAGTTCTTCACGCATCAGAGACCTTGTAAGCGAAGGAAACGTTTGGGATGTTCGCCCATTACTGGGCAGATTCTACCAAGTTCGCGGGGAAGTAGTACACGGTATGAACCGCGGAGGCCGCCTCCTAGGATTCCCGACAGCTAATATTAAACTTGAAGATGAGCTGTTTCCAAAATCAGGAGTTTATGCCATCCGGGTCGAAGTGGATGGAATGGTCAAAGCCGGGGTTGCTAATATAGGTATAAACCCTACTTTCGGTAATGACGCTCTATCCGTTGAAGCTCATATTTTCAATTTTTCCGATGACATCTACGGTAAAAATATCAGAGTTCACTTTATCCAGAGAATCCGTGCGGAACGCAAATTTGACGGCTTGGGCGAATTAAAGATCCGCATTACTAAAGATATTGAACTTGCCAAATCAATTCTCTCCTATCCGGAATCACAAGTCAGACCGGGTCTGCACCTGACAGAGTCAGGAACTGGAGCCTGTTAATGAGTCCTCTTTTAAATTTTAGAATCTGGAAGGAAATTGCACGATCATACAAAAATATTAGCTCGTTCAGGTGGCTTTTACTTGGTGTTTTGGTCGGTTTATTTTCAGGAATTTTAGCTGTCGCATTTTTTTGGGCAGTTGAATACGGAAAGTTCTTCTTCTTACACAAACTTGCCGGTGTAACTTTACCTGCTCCGGCCGGCGAAGAAATTTTCCACGGCCCAGCCGGACAGTTGCGTACATGGGTTATCCCAGTGTGTACAATGACAGTAGGGTTAATCACTGGATGGTTAGTCAACAGGTTTATTCCTGAAACTATCTCCGGCGGAACAGACGGAACAGACGCTACTATTAAATGTTTCCATCAGGGCAGCGGAAAAATGCGGCCCCTCATCCCCTTTATTAAGGGTATTACTTCTATCTTCACAATTGCAACCGGTGCTAGTGCTGGTCGCGAAGGCCCTATCACTCAAATGGGTGCTGGTATGGGGTCATGGATTGCCAAGAAATTAAACCTCTCTGCTAAAGAGCGTAGAATATTGCTACTTGCCGGAGCAGCCGGAGGACTCGGAGCTATTTTCCGTGCTCCGCTCGGCGGCGCATTAACCGCAGTAGAAGTTATCTACCGCGAAGATTTTGAATCAGAAGCAATCTTGCCATCTGTTCTCTCTTCTGTGGTCTCTTACTCTATTTTCACAATGTTTTACGGATCAGAACCAATCTTCGGAATTCCGCGATTTGTTTTTCATGATCCTCGTGAAATGATCTTCTACATAGTTTTGGCTTTTGCCTGCACCTTTGCAGGGTGGATGTACATCCGCACATTCCGTTTTATTAAATATTCATTTTTCTCTAAAATTCAAGATCGCCTAGGCCTTATGTGGGCAACCGGAATCGGTGGCCTTATGATGGGACTTATGGGTATGTTTTTCCCTCAGGTTCTTTCAGGCGGCTACGGCTGGTTGGAGATGGCAATGATGGGTGAAATCCCCATTTTGATGATGCTCGCAATCATCATGGGAAAAACAGTCGCAACATCCATGACCATCGGTTCAGGTATGAGCGGTGGTATGTTTGCCCCGGCATTATTTGTCGGTGGTATGACCGGCGGCATCGTCGGACAGGTTGCAAACAGATTTTACCCTGATATTGCCACACAGCCAGGCGGATATGTACTGGTCGGCATGGCGGCGTTTTTTGCAGGAGTAGCAAACGCACCTATCGGTCCGCTGATCATGGTCTGCGAGCTTACACAGGGTTACGGACTACTCGCCCCGCTAATGCTAGCTTCTGCTCTCTGCATTGTACTAGGACGTAATTTCTCGCTATATGAGCATCAAGTTGATAACAAGTTTGAATCACCTGCGCATATTGAAGATTCAACTATTAATATCCTTGAACAGCTTCAGGTTGAAAGCTATTTCAAACCCGGCAGAGTCACTACTCTTGAAGAAGGTACAACTTTGATAGCCTTGAGAGATATCATCGCGAACACAAATGAGCTGTACTTCCCTGTTAAAAATGAAGAAGGCTCAATCACAGGTATTTTGACAATTCAAAATGTTAGAAACCATCTATTCAATCAGGATCTTTTCGACCTTGTCCTTGCCAAGGATTTAGCAACAAAACCTGCCACTCTGAAAAAAAATGATGACCTGTATACCGCTCTTCTAAAATTTGTAGACACAGATTATGGACAGATTCCAGTCGTATCTGACGATGACTCTAATCACATAATCGGACTGCTGAATCGTGAAAATGTATTTAGAGCCTACGCTAAATCAATTAAAGAACTTCACGAAGATTAGACTGTATCACACAAGATTATTTGAAAGCCTCTTGAAGTCAAAACTTCAAGAGGCTTTTTTATTGCTATCTACGCAGATGACTTAACACTTCTAACGCCTCTAAAGGAGGTCTAACCTCAAGCCTTTTATACTGGCTCCCGTCCGTATTACGAACGACCATTCCTCTGTCCACCAACTCACGGCGAAGCAAAGCGTAATCCCCGAAAAGGTGCTCTTTTTCAAGAAGATCACTTATTTCCTTTTCGGAAAAAGACTGCTTAGCAGGAATACGTGACCACATTACCCACAAACAAACTATGCGCTCACTAAATTTCTTAGGCCAGCGAATCAGCTGCCCGTCTTCATCAAAAAATCGAACTAATCTCTTAACCAGCTTAAGGTTAAGTTCAGGTGATGGAGATTTGGGAGCTTCAAGAATTTTAATGGACTCATGCTGAACACGAAAATGCTGAAAATTTCGGAAACCGCTGGCTCTTACGAGCAAGTTCAACATTTCAACATGGGAAGGAAGAGCTTCAAGGCCATCCAGCTGACGGCGAAGAGACCGAGCAAAGGCAGAGATATCATCTACAGCAAAGGGCAAAACAGTTTTAGACATGACATATCCTCACTATCGCGCCTACCCAAAATATATGGACTGTCGTGGTTGCCGGCTTCCGACTCGGCACAAAAATAAGGTGTCGATGGAAAAGTAATAATGACAGGTTTAGCTCCCCAAAGGGGCGGCAACGCCTAGGTGAACTGTCGACCAAGGCTTTTATAGCTGATAATTTTGGCGGAGGCAAATCTCATTTTTCCTCCCCCTCCCCCCTTGCCATCCTTCCAAGCGGTCTTATCATTTGGTAATTCAAATAAAATCCAAAACCGACCCACGGTTAGTGGGTGTCGGATTGATATTTTACGTTCTACAAATATTTAAATTCAATCGTTATATTGAAAACGAATAATCATAGCTTAATCAGGAGATGAACATGGAACTCAGAGGAACGACCATTCTGGCCGTGAAAGATGATAAAGGTTCAGCCATGGCCGGTGACGGCCAGGTAACTTTGGGTCAGGCCGTCGTAATGAAGCATTCCGCAGTCAAAGTAAGAACCCTTTATCATGATAAAGTTCTTGCGGGTTTTGCAGGTGCTACTGCTGATGCTTTCACCCTTTTTGAAAGATTTGAGAAAAAACTCGAAGCTCATGGCGGCAATCTTGTCCGCAGCGCAGTTGAGCTTGCAACTGATTGGCGTAAAGATAAATATCTTCGCAAACTTGAAGCAATGATTCTTGTTGCTGACGCTGAACATATTCTAATAATCAGCGGTAACGGTGACGTCATCGAACCTGACGACGGTCTTGCTGCAATCGGATCAGGCGGTGTATACGCCCTTTCTGCAGCCCGTGCACTTTCTCGCAACACCGATATGAGTGCTGTTGAGATTGCAGAAAAATCAATGAAAATTGCCAGTGAAATCTGCGTTTACACCAACGATCACTTTGTTATCAAAACCATCGAAAAATAATTTCATATAAAAGGTCTTCAAATGAGTAATCTTACACCTAGAGAAATCGTTTCAGAGCTTGATAAGTATATCATAGGTCAGGCAGATGCAAAGCGTATGGTCGCCATTGCAATGCGTAACCGCTGGCGCAGACAGCAACTTCCAACAGAGCTGCGTGATGAAGTTTCCCCTAAAAATATTATCATGATGGGCCCTACCGGAGTAGGTAAAACTGAAATTGCACGCCGACTGGCGAGACTTTCAGGCTGCCCTTTTTTTAAAGTTGAAGCCACCAAATTTACTGAAGTTGGTTATGTTGGCCGTGATGTTGAATCAATGGTCCGCGATCTGATGGAAATAGGAATCAACCTTGTCCGCAAGGAAGAACTTGAAAAAGTTAAGGTTAAAGCTGAAAAAAATGCTGAAGAACGCCTTTTAGACATCCTTCTTCCTGCGTCAAAAGCTAAAGCTCCAAGCATGGGGTTCTTCAACGGTTCCGAAGAAGCAATTCCTCTAACTGAAGAAAACCCTTCTGAAGATAAAAGCTCCACGCGAGATAAATTCCGCCAAATGTGGCGCGACGGCAAACTTGATGCTCGCGAAGTAGAAATTGAAGTCACCGTTCAGGGCGGAACAGGCGTTGAAATTATGTCTATGCCCGGTATGGAAGACATGGGAATGCAGGTCAACGATATGATCGGCAAGATGTTCCCCAACAAAAAGAAGACTCGCAAAGTTCACATTCGTGAAGCATATGAAATCCTTATTCAGGAAGAATCAGACAAGCTGATCGACATGGATAATGTTACTGAAATTGCCCGTGAGCGTGTTGAACAATCCGGCATCCTTTTCCTTGATGAAATTGATAAAATTGCAGGTGGACATCAAAATGGCGGTTCCACTGATGTTTCTCGCGAAGGAGTTCAGCGCGACCTGCTTCCTATCGTTGAAGGATGTGTGGTTAACACCAAATACGGCATGGTTAAAACTGATCACATTCTCTTCATCTCAGCCGGAGCATTCCATTTCTCCAAACCTTCCGATCTGATTCCAGAACTGCAAGGCCGCTTCCCGCTACGCGTTGAGCTTTCAGCTCTAGGAAAAGATGAATTTTATAGGATTCTTACCGAACCGCAAAATGCGCTGACTGTCCAATACAAGGCTTTACTTGAAACTGAAAAAATCACAATTGACTACAGCAAGGAAGCACTTGAAGAAGTTGCTGCAACAGCTCAAAAAATCAATGAAGAAACCGAAAATATCGGAGCGAGAAGACTTTATACTATCATGGAAAAAATTCTTGCTGACTTATCATTTGAAGCACCTGACAGATCAGGCGACTCAATACTTATTGATAAAGATTACGTAAAAGAGAAACTAAGTGACGTAATAGAAGACCGAGATCTGTCACGCTACATATTATAGCGAAAATTTAAACAACATTCTCTATTAAACCGAGCTCTTGAAAACAGGAGCTCGGTTTTTATTTAACTTTTTAAATTTGTAGCCAAAACGAAACTATGTTAAATTTCAAACATGTTATTCAAAGAATGAGTACTCGCCTGAGAGAATTCTATAGCAAACTACAGGATTATGATGAATAAAATGAGCACAATTGATTCTACTCAACTTACCGCACCAAAAATCCGCGGAGCTTTTTCTTCCAAATCGATGCAAGATATCGGGACAGGAACCACAAAGCGCAGAGTTGTGCAAACATTCCTGTATTATGCTGAAGAGAACGATATAGGTGACATAATCCTCCGTACGCTTAACGAAAATCATGTTCCCTCCGGTCCTGAACAAATTATAACGAAAGATGAACTTCTCGAATCTTTTACACCAGAAATGGAACTTTACACAAAGTCTGTATTCCCAGCTATGAGAGAACTGGGTAAAAGTCTTGCCAAAGCTGAGCGACAGCGTCAGTTGGGTAATGTTTTCACTGCTGAAATGAAATACAACGAAGCATTGGCTTTTGACGAAAACAGTATCAGAGCTAATTTCGGAATAGGTTTATGCTACCTTAAACGTAATGAAGCAGCAAAAGCACTGGATATTTTTAAAAGACTAATATCCCTTGATGCAGCTTTTGAGGATAAGCATAAGCACCTTTTTAATGCATTCGGCATATCGCTTAGAAAAAACCACCTCTTTAGTGAAGCTGTTGATTTTTACAGCAAAGCCTTAAACTATAGTACTGATGATGAAAATCTTTTTTTTAATATTGCCCGGTCACTAACCGAACTAGGTAATAAAAATGATGCATACGAATATCTTAATAAATGCTTAGCTATAAATCCTGACTTCACTGAAGGCAAAAAACTTAAAACTTTTTTGAGTAAAAAATAACTGCTTACAACTCTTTCCTGAGATTTATAATAAAATATCCTACATTTTCCATATGTATGGATTATTTTTCCGCTTATTCACTACCACTAAATCACATAACATCCTGATTTAATAACCCGTATATTTTAGGCACACCCCTTGCTTAACAAGAGCTAACCGGAGATATTTTCCGGCAATAAGGCAAAAAGGTGCGTGCGGAGTCAAATATAGCCGCACCTTGCAAGGAGTTTCTCATGGCTTTCAGTGCAATGTATACAGGTGCTTCGGGAGTTAAGGCGCACAGTACGCTGCTTCAGCAAACTGGCAACAACATTGCTAATATCAATACAACTGCTTACAAAAGTGGTAGAACTTTTCTTGAAAATCTTCACAGCCAGAATGCAACCGGGACAGTATCAGGAGTTGTCTCAGGAGGCAGCGCAAGTACAGCTGGACAGATAGGTATGGGGGTTAGAGTTTCCTCAACCAGAATCAATTTTAAAGAAGGTTCGTATGAGCCTACGTCCTCAAGTACTGACCTTGCGATAGCTGGAAAAGGGTTCTTCAGAGTTGCTGAACAAACATCAGCTGTCAGTCATTATACTCGTGCCGGTAATTTTCTCTTTGACAAAAATGGGCTTCTTACTGACGCGCATGATAATGTACTTCAAGGCTACGCATATGACAGCGATGGCAACTTAGGAACAACATCTACAAATGTGGCCTTACCTTTAAAGGAAGAAATAAATGCTGCCGGCGAGACTATAATGGTAGTAAAATCTGATCCTAAAGCAACTTCATCCGTTTCACTTAAAACGAATCTAGATTCAGGGTCAGTGGATAACTCTCAAAATACAGGCGCTCCATTTTTCTCTTTGCTTAACGAATGGGACGGAACAAGTGAACCGCCTCTTTCAGCCGATAAATACGCTTACAACTCTTCCCTTCAAGTATACGATAAGAATGGCAATAAAGTAAATTTAACTGTATACTATGATAAAGTCACTCCTTCAGAAGATGGCCCTTCTGATAAAGAATACTGGGAATACATTGTAACAATACCACCTCAAAACGATGGTACCCCTTATACAGCAACGACTTCAGCGGCCGGTCTTCTAATGACAGGAACGCTCACATTCTCCGGTGACGGAAATCTTCTCAATCAAACTGCATACAGCCTGAGCAGTAATGCGTCAGGAAATGCTAAAGACTTAAACAACTGGTCGCTTGCAAACTTTGACTCAGAAGGAAAACCAACTTTTTCTACAACGCTTACAGGCGAAAAAGGTTTAGGTGATCCTCAACAAATCTCAATAGACTTAGGTATAAAATCAGCTTCAAGCTCATGGAATACCTCAGGCGGGACAGCCGCAGATGTCGGCAGCAATGCATCAGGTCTTCCAAGAATGAATGACGGTAAGATTAATGCTCTCAGTACAACAAACTATAAAGGAGCATCTTCAACAATAAGCCAGTCACAAGACGGTTTTGGTGAAGGATACCTTCAAAACGTTTCCGTAGATGGTGATGGAGTCTTATCCGCACTGTATTCAAACGGACTGAGTGAAGCCCTGTATAAAATAAATTTGTACAATTTTAACAGTGAATTCGGACTACGACGTGAAGGCTCAAACTATTTTGCTGAAACACCAGAATCTGGAGCTGCTATTGAAGGAATAGCCAAAAAAGAAGGTATGGGCTCCATTATGGAAAACAATCTGGAAACCTCAAACGTTGATCTAGCAAAGGAATTTGGGACAATGATTCTCACGCAAAGAGGTTTTCAGGCAAACTCAAAAATGATCACAACATCAGATCAGCTTATAAACATTACACTTGGTGTTAAAAAGTAATATCAGTATATAATTTATAAAAATATACCCCCGGCAGCTCACTTGAATTGCAGGGGGTATATTTTCAGAAAAAAACTAACTCAAATATATCAATAAATCTGTAAAGGTTTAATCTTTTAGTTTTGATGATAAAAGACGCAGATGGCCTCTTTCTTCATCAATACATTCCTCTACAAACCCCTGTTCGGATTCTGGGACCATTTTCTTAAGTTCATTGAAAAGAAGAATTGTATCTTTTTCAAATCTCATGGCAATTCTCACCGCATCTTCAAAACTGAAATCACCTGCTTTAAACCCGGCAGTATAATCAAAGTTAAAAACATCATGGGAATCTATTAACGCCATAACATATTGAGTATATTCTTCAAAATCGCTTCCAGGCGGAATTTCAAGATGACCGATTCTGTCCCGCATTCCTCTGAAAAACATTTCATGCTTTGATTCTTCAGTAGCAAAAAAATCAAAAAATTCTTTTGCACTGGGATCTTCAGCTTCATCAGCTGCAAGCAGGTAGAATGCCTGCCCTTTCTGTTCAATTCTCATTGCCAGCTCAACGACTTCACTGGCTGTAAAAAAAGCTACCATTTCAACTCCTTATGGAATTAAATTAATTTAAACGGTACTATACTCGACACGTATTTAATAAGTACTACGGCAACACCGTATGTACATGATAAATTAATATGAAACACCCTTGAAAAAAGCGCAACCTGAAACACTAAAAGATATTGTGCATTACCCTCTCCTTGAGGTAAACTTTAGCAAAAAACCGATAGGCTTGAAGCCTTTTAATTATTCATTTTAGCACCGTAGAGAGATTAATTATGAATATTAAGCATACAGGATCTAAGTTTAATTCAGTTAAATCATGTTTACTTTTTCTTAATTCGAGTTATAAAAAAGATATAATTTATTTATAAATGTAAACCCTAATATATTATGCTTGATACATATCTTCTTTTATAATTGTTTTTTTTTAAAATACAGAGCTACACAGCTTCTGTTCGGCTCAAATTTTAAAAAATATACTACACAAAGTGGAGGTTTCTATGACTGAAGAAATTGAAAATGATCCTACGTTACAGCGGTTTGTAGAGCAATCACTTGAAAAGCTAGAACAAATTGAAGCAGAGCTTATAAACCTTGAAAAAATACATTCCCCAGCAGGAACATCTGTTGCAAAAATCTACGCAATTACACTTTCTTTAAAAGAAAGTGCCGCGTTACTTGATCTTGATAATATAAGTCTCATTGCAAGTAATATAGGGTCTGTTCTTGACCGTATTTTTAAAAATGAAATTCCGTTTACGAATGACCTTTTAAACATAATTATTGATATTTATGACAAATTAACCGAGCTGGTCAGTAACACAACACTAAGTTCTGATTACGACATTCGGGCTATAACAATTCCGCTGGAGGAATCGGTAAAAGAGGCAATAGCATCGAACCAAGCAGCTGCCCCGCAGAAACCTAATCCGACTCCAGTAAAAGAAAAGCCTACAACTGTTACTCAAACGGAAGAAGTGGAAAAAGTGGAAGAAGCGAAAGAAAAAAAACCTGAAACCAGCTATGTAGAGCCACCAATTCATAATAAATCATCTTATATTTCAGCCCATGATTTCAAAAAAAAGTTTAATATTAAAAAAGAAATAGACCTTTCATCTAATACTAATCCACTTGGAGTTTCAAAAGCTGTTTCCAATACAATCATGAATATGGCTAATAATTGTTGCGGCTTTGAAAACAATATGGACGACAGTCTTAAATTCGGTCTGGTACAGCGTCATGACGTTTCCGAAGACAATATAATTGTTGCGAACGGAGCTGCCGAGATTCTCGATCTG
Organism: Desulfovibrio sp. UCD-KL4C; assembly: GCF_006210265.1. NCBI lineage: Bacteria > Pseudomonadati > Thermodesulfobacteriota > Desulfovibrionia > Desulfovibrionales > Desulfovibrionaceae > Desulfovibrio > Desulfovibrio sp. UCD-KL4C. Next base: position 806,274 of record NZ_VCNC01000001.1, on the reverse strand, counting down.
GCTCTTCGCCTCACAGTAACACCCGGCATTGACCATGTACTCAGCTATGAATTCGGACTTCCTGAATATAGCAGGGTCGCAGCACTTTGCGGGGTCGAATTGCTTCGCCTACCACGATCACGCAATTTTTCTCCGCCACTTGACCAAATCGTTACTACTGCAAACAAAAATACTGCGGCGGTAATCATAACAAATCCCGATATTCCCTCAGGATATGGGATGCAGGCTGAAGAGCTTGCAACTATGGCAACACTTCTCCCTGAACGAACTTTGCTGATAATCGATGAAAGATCAGTAGAATTTGCATGGCCGGAAGACGATTACTCTATGCTGCCATTTTTAAGTAAAATACCCAATTTAATTATTCTACGCAGCTTTTCATGGTCATTCGGTATGCAAGGAGTCAGACTGGGATACGCACTTATGAGCTCTGAAAGAGCTCAGCATATCGAAGATGCAAGACTTCCACTGTCAATCAGTCCATTAAACCTCGGCGCAGGTATTGCTGCTCTTAACCATAGCGAATTTTATTACTCAACAATTGCTCTGATTATAAAAGGTAGAGAACGCGTACAAAAAGGCCTTCAGGAACTAGGATGTTCTGTCTACCCAAGTCAAAGCAACTTTGTAATGTTCAGCGGGCCCATTCCAGCGAAAGAATTGCATGATAAAATGCTGGATCACGGATTCAAAATTAAGCTGTTAAATGAATTCGGGCTTAAAGACCTGCTCACAGTTTCAATCGGTAACAACTCCCGCAATCGCAAGTTCCTTGCCGCACTGCGTAATATTTTAGCTGAATAAAGGATATGGCAGATGAACAGAACAATTTTGACTTTATGTATTTTAGGTTTGTTATCCGGATGCTCTGCTCATGCTCCGACCATGCAGGATATAAGCTCCTATTGCCGCTCATTATCCACGGAATCAAGTTGTGACGTGCAAGGAGAGCTTTGCAAGCGATACTTAGTCGTAATTTCGAAAGAATACTCTTCCGCAGCAGAATGTAGAGCTGGATGTGAAGACGTTCAGAAACAATATGACAATCAGATGGGATTGCAAAACTGTCTTCCTATTTTTGAAACTGTCGGAGACAAATGCAATGAATACTGCGATGGCAATTACGAATAATGCAAAAATACTGAAGACTCAACTTAACGTCTTGCAAGTAACAACGCGCTGTCGTAGTTAGAAAATTAATTTCAACAAATATTTTTCATTATAAACAGACAAAAAGATACCAATCTTATTACATGAAAAAATAAACTTTCAAAGGAACAGTCGTACCATGCTTAAACGGTTAACAGTAGGCCAAAAAATATTCTGCAGTTTTGTTATTGTAGCCATCTTATTTGGGCTTGTAAGCATAGAATCGCTTAAAGCTCTAAACACTTCATCCGAAGGATTCACTACTTACCGAAACTACGCGCGAGAATCCAATTTGATCGGTCAGATTCAAGTGACCCTGCTTGAAGCAACTACCAATGTTAAGGATTATATCATTACTGATAAAGATGAGTATAAAGCAAAGCATTTTGCCAGTATTCAGAAACTGCTCAAGCTCATTGTTACAGCTGAAAAAAGTTTTTTGGATCAAGATAGAATATCTAATCTTTTAGACGTCAAACAAATGATCGATGTATACGAAGAAAGTTTTACTGAGGTTGCAAGGTCTCAGTCTCTTCGTTCTACATTAGCAGAAAAAGATTTGATTCCTAAAGGGAATCAAATGGAAGATAATTTTGGGCAACTCATTAATACTCTGGGTAAATCAGAAAAAAATTCAGAAGCTCTCTTCTGGTGTGCCAAAGGAATAAGGCACCTTATTTTAGGGCGTCTTTATGCAGCCAAATTCTTAGGTGACAGTGATAACACACATATTAAAAGATCACTCAAAGAAATGGCTGAGCTTAATATTGTCACAACAAAATTATCACAAATTTTATCGGCTAAGAATCGCAAAAAACTGAGAGAAATAATTCAAACCAGCAAATCATATGTTCAAATTTTAACACAATTCACCTCTCTTACTGAAAAGCGAAATAATTTAATTGAGACCGAGTTGAATGTGATCGGACCTAAAATGGATACCGCTATCAAGCAGGCCAAAGACTCCGTAATTATTGATCAGGACAAACTTGGACCGGAGCTTCAAAATAAGAACAATCGCGCCACGACAAACGTCTATTTTGCAGGATTATGTGCAGTTTTGCTCGGTGGTATATCTGCGATAATAATAGGACGAAACATAACGATTCCACTAAAAAAAGTTGTTGATGCAGCATATAAAATTGCTGAAGGCGACATGCCGGAAGAAATTGATGGAACCAACAGAAAGGATGAACTTGGTCTGCTGGCAAAAGCTTTTAACAAAATGACTACTTCACTGAAAACAATGACTGTAGCCATGGAAAGAATTGCAGACTCTGATCTGACCTTGGAAGTAACGCCGCGTTCAGATATTGACACCATAGGAAAAGCCCTTGCACGTATGGTTGAAAATCTCAAAGACGATAACAGAAAAATTCATGATACTGTCAGCATTCTATCTTCTTCTCTCAGCCAAATTTCAGCAGCTTCAGCAGAACTGACTGCAAGTGCTGCCGAAACAGCAAGCGCAGTAGCTGAAACAAATGCAACAGTTGAAGAAGTTAAACAAACAGCCCACCTTTCAAATGAGAAATCAAGGCAAGTGGCTGAGGTTGCACGCAAAGCGATTAGAACCTCTCAGCAGGGACAAAAAGCTTCTGAAGACGCTGCATCCGGCATGATGAACATTAAGCTTCAAATGGATACCATTGCTACAAGCATTGTAAAGCTTGCCGAGCAGTCTCAACACATAGGTGACATTATCTATGTAGTTAATGACCTTGCAGACCAGTCCAATATCCTCGCCGTGAATGCTTCAATTGAAGCTTCTAAAGCGGGGGAAGAAGGAAAAGGATTCACAGTAGTCGCTCGCGAAATTAGAAACCTTTCTGATCAATCTAAACAATCTGTAGCTCAGATCCAATCTATACTTGCCGATATTCAAAAGGCAACAAGTTCTGCCGTTATGATTACTGAAGAAGGCGGAAAGGCTGTTGAAGTAGGCGCAAATATGTCATCTCAAACGGGAGAATCCATTCTCAGCTTGAGCTCGGTTATCAATCAGTCTGCTCAGTCCTCTGCACAGATTGCTGCTTCAAGCCAGGAGCAACTAGCCGGACTTGATCAAGTTGCAGTCGCCCTCGGCAGCATTAAGCAGGCTGGAGAGCAAAATCTCGAAAGTTCCAGACAGCTTGAAATGGCTGTAAGAGATTTAGACCTTCAAGCAAAGTCACTCCAAGAAATGATGGACCGTGTTAAACTTCAGTAAATTGATTAACCAATCGACTGTTTACTAAAATTGTAAAATCCGGCAAGTGAAAACTTGTCGGATTTTTATTTACCTCTTAAGCCTTTAAAACTCTTCAATTTAAAGCATATACAAAAACAAAACTCCAAAAAAATAAGTTTCAAAAAGTCTAGGAAATTTAAATTTTCCACCTTTAACATTTTCGCACCCTCCTTTTAAGCTTTTTTTACAATATCGGGATATGCAGCTTTTATTTTAAGCATTGTGTAATTATACTTCTTAATATCTCTTAAAAAAATATCACAATTCAAAAGATTTTCTCCTTTAAAAATTCATGAAGCACGTCATTAAATAAATTTAATCCTTTTAATTTGATATGTTAAAACAAAAATCTGTAGTATATTAAAAATAATCATAAAATTAACACTTTAAGACTATAACATACTAATTTAATTAATAAATTTAATAAAAATAGACTTTTTTCCAAAAATGTCTTTTTAAAAACATCTATTTACGATAATTTTCATCAACAAGTGATGATTTTGTTTTTTCTACAATTTTCAGGAGGAAAGAATGAGTAAAATGATTTTAAGAACGGTTTTAGTTGTCATGGTGATGTCCCTTGCGTTCATCATTCTGACAGGTTGTTCTAAAGAGGAAGAGAAGATTAAAATTGGCTTCAATATCCCTCTTACAGGAGACATTCCTAAAGTTGGTGAAGCTTCCAGAAATGCAGCAGAAATGCTTAAGGAAGAAATCAACAGTCAGGGCGGCCTTGAAGTCGGTGGTAAAAAGATCCCTCTCGAATTTTATTATGAAGACAACGAATCCAAAGCTGAATCAGCCGTAAACTCTGCTCTTAAACTTATTGAGCAGAACGGAGTTGTTGCGATCATAGGACCTAACTCTTCCAAGCAGGCTGTCCCTGCTGGCGGAACATGTAATGACAACCGCACACCGATGGTTTCTCCATGGTCTACAAACCCTGATACGACTAAAAACCGTCCGTGGGTTTTCCGTGCAGCATTCCTTGATCCTTTCCAGGGCCCTGTTGCTGTAAACTTTGCTTCCAAGCAGTTTAAGGCAACAACAGCTGCAGTACTCTTCGATATTTCAAACGACTATTCAAAAGGTCTTGCTGAAATATTTAAAGATGTATGGGAAAAGAAAAACGGAGCTGGAACCGTTGTTGCTTTTGAATCTCACGGTACAAAAGATCAGGATTTCTCAGCTCAGCTCACTAAAATTATTAACTCCAAACCTAATTTCATCTTTATCCCAGACAACTACAACCAGGTAGCGTTAATTGTTAAACAGGCTCACGACCTCGGCTGGACCGGACCTTTCATGGGTTCTGACGCCTGGGGATCTTCTGAGCTCATGACTCTTTGCGGTAAAGACTGCGTAGGCCAGTACTTCTCAACTCACTACGCAGCAGCCGGTGCTAAGGGAGCTACCAAGGAATTCATCGACCGTTATAATGATAAATTCGGTGAAACTCCTGACGATGTAGCAGCTCTCACATGGGACGCAACACGTCTTGTTCTACAGGCAATTCAGGATGCAGGTTCATATAGCACTGATGTAAAAGTAGAACGCAAAGCTATTCGTGATGCTATCAGCAACATAAAAGAGTTTGCAGGAATCACTGGTTCAATGAAATTTGACGAACAGGGTGATCCAATTAAATGCGCAGTTGTTGTTCGCATTGATGAAAATGGCCAGTTTGTATTCGCAGAATCAGTCTGCCCTTAAATCTAACCATTAAATCTTAAACAGCAGAAGAGAACTTTCTTCTGCTGTTTAAGATTATACAGAATATTATCTCGACTAATCGTGTTATTCCGTATAAGCACAGCTTTTAACTAGAACCAAGCTATAGGCACATGCCTACTGCGACGAAAATTAATCTAAAAGTTCAATAACAGAACTTCTAACTAAGAAGAGGAATGACCGACTGTGGATATCCTCATCCAGAACCTGCTTAATGCTTTGCAATGGGGAAGTTTTTACGCCCTAATTGCTCTCGGATACACACTGGTTTACGGTGTTCTGCTCCTGATTAACTTCGCTCACGGCGATATTTTCATGGTCGGAGCGTACATCGCATTTTTTGTAGCTACTTTTTTTCTTGGTATCGTCGACTTCAGTCCATGGGTAACATTAGCTCTTACAGTTCCACTCACCATGCTGCTAACTGCTGCAGTGGGGGTTACTTTGGAAAGGATTGCCTACCGTCCTCTCAGAAGAAAAGGAGCTCACAGATTATATGTTGTTATTACAGCTTTGATGTGCGGCCTGATACTTGAAAACGGTAACTTAGCTCTGCTTGGAGCAAGCCGTAAGAAATTTCCTGAGCTGCTGGATAAAGTAGTTTACACATATGGAAATATTTCGGTCACCAACCTAAAAATTATTGTAATATTTGCCGCAATTGCGGTCTTCTTTCTCCTTGAGTTTATTGTCACCCGAACCAAAATCGGGATGGCAATGCGCGGTATTTCATATGACAAATTCGCTATCCCGCTCATGGGCATTCCCATAGACAGCGTCATTGTCTTTACCTTTGTTCTTGGATCAGCCATGGCAGGTCTTGCCGGACTTTTGTTTGCCATGTCTTACCCTATCCTTGAACCGTATATGGGTGCACTGATCGGCTGGAAAGCCTTTATTGCCGCCGTGGTCGGAGGAATTGGAGATATTCGCGGAGCATTTCTGGGAGGGTTCCTGCTTGGGTTTATCGAGGTAGGAGTTGTTGCGGTTTTCCCCTCTACATACAGAGATCTTTTTGCATTCTCAATTTTGCTGATGATTCTTTGGATAAAACCAACAGGAATCTTCGGTGTTGCCAAGACAACCAAGATTTAGAAGTACCGGAATCGAAATAATGCAAAAGTATAGTTTTAATATCGGATTATGGGGAATGGCCCTTATTTTAGTGGTCCTTTCACAGATCGGCGCACTTGATTTTTATATTCAGTCGGTGATTATGTTCATCGGCATAAATATAATATTGTCGTCTAGTTTAAATGTAGTTAACGGATACATGGGCGAGTTCTCATGTGGTCATGCCGGATTTATGTGTGTCGGAGCATATGTCTCATCTGTTTTGAGTGTCATTTTATTCTCTCAAAACAATATCTTCGGAGCACCTCTTCTCCCTCCTCATTTAGCCATTGTGGGCTTCCCTATCGTGGTTATAATCTCAGGTCTTGTAGCAGGTGTAACCGGACTCATCGTTGCAATCCCCTCGTTTAAAACACGCGGTGACTACCTCGCTATTATCACAATTGCGGCTAACTATATGGTTATTTCTGCAATTGAAAATATTGACGTAATAGGTGGACCACGCGGCTTTATGGGAATGAAACGAGTGGTTAACTCAATGACTGATGTGGTCAATATCCCATGGATGATGATCTGGGTTATCCTCGGAACTTTCATGAGTATCTGGATGATTCGCAGATTTGTTTCTTCAACTTATGGAAAAGGCATCATGGCCATTTCTCAGGATGAAGTTGCAGCTGAGATTATGAGTGTTAACACTAACAAGATGAAGATGGCGGCTTTTATGCTCTCATCTGGTCTTGCCGGAGTTGCAGGAGCTCTGTTTGCTCATGTTCTGGGATATGTTAACCCACAGTCCTTCAACATTATGAAATCAACCGAATGTCTGGTCATGGTCTATCTCGGCGGAATGGGCTCCCTCGGCGGATCTGTTCTTTCAGCTATTCTATTTACCCTTATGCTTGAACTGCTCAGATTCATCATTCCGGCTATAGATACCGGCCTGCATTTAGTTAATATTCTTCCGGTAACTTACCACTTAAGTCAGGTATGGAAGTGGGTTTTAATCCCGCTGACTCTGATTCTGCTGATGCAGTTCAGGCCGGAAGGACTGATGGGGAACAAAGAACTGCCAGACCTATTCCCGGGGCTGAAAAAATTCTACAAATTTAAGTAGATAATATCATTACACCCCGCGAAAAGGAGAATATATGTCGCTCTTAAGCATAAATGGTCTCACTCAAAGATTCGGTGGATTACAAGCCGTATCAGATTTTAACATTGAACTTGAAGAAGGTTCTTTAACAAGCCTTATCGGACCGAACGGAGCCGGCAAGACAACCATCTTCAACCTTATCTCGGGATTTTATCAGCCGACAGAAGGTAAAATTACTTTTAACGGAACCCCTACCAGCGGATTGAAACCGCACCAAGTTACAACTCTTGGGGTAGCTCGCACTTTCCAGAATATACGGCTTTGGAATGACATGAGCGTTTTGGATAATATACGTATCGCCCAGCATTATCGCATGGGATACGGTTTTTTTGAGGCTATTTTACGTAGTAAAAATTACCTTCTTAGAGAAAAAGAAATTGAAAGGATCTCAATCGAACTGTTAGAGTTCATGGACCTGCGTCAGTATGCAAACGAACTTCCTACTAATCTACCCTACGGATTACAACGCAGAGTAGAAATCGCCAGAGCCATGTCAATTCAGCCGTCACTACTCCTTTTGGATGAACCGGCAGCAGGACTTAACTCTTCTGATGTTGAAGGGCTGATCACGCTCATTAAGTGGATTCATGATGAGTTCGACATCACTATACTGATGATTGAACATCAAATGAAAGTTGTTATGTCCCTTTGTTCATGGATCAAATGTATCGATTTCGGCACAACCATTGACGAAGGAACACCTGAACAAATTCAGTCAAGTGCGACTGTTATTAAAGCATATTTGGGAGATGATTCAATTTGAATACTCTACTTGAAGTCAAAGATCTCCGCGTTAAATACGGAAATATTGAGGCTCTTCACGGCATTTCTTTTAATGTTAATGAAGGTGAAATTGTTACGCTTATCGGTGCAAACGGCGCAGGTAAAACAACAACACTGCTATCAGTAAGCCGCCTTCCACCGCCGGAAGCACCTAAAGTGATCAGTGGTGATATTTCATGGAAAGGAGAATCCATTCTTGAAACTCCTCCACACACGATTATTTCCGATCTGCATTTGGCACTTGTTCCTGAAGGCAGGCATATTTTCGGCAACCTGACAGTTGAAGAAAATCTTAAGCTTGCGACATATGCACGCAAAGATTCAGCAAGCGAAATCAATGAGGATTATGATAGAGTTTTTGCATTATTCCCACGCCTTGCTGAGCGCAGAAAACAGCGCAGTGAATCACTTTCCGGTGGTGAACAGCAAATGCTGGCTGTCGGAAGAGCTTTGATGTCTAAGTGCACATTCATTATGCTTGATGAACCATCAATGGGACTTGCACCGCTCCTTATGTACGACATGTTCCGCACCCTGAAACAGCTCAATCAAGAAGGTCTTACCATCCTGCTGATTGAACAGAATGCTCACCTTGCGCTTAAATTTGCGCACAGAGGATATGTTCTCGATACAGGAGAAATTGTTGCACAGGGCAGTTCAGCCGAACTCATGGAAAACCCTGAAGTTAAAAAAGCCTACTTGGGCGGATAACTTGCACAAGTATAAAAACAAACAGACCGGAGAGAATCTCCGGTCTGTTTGTTTTTATACTCCAGCTTATATAATGCACTAAAAATATTACTACACAGAAAATAAGAAATAGCTCAGCTGAAAGATGTGCAAAGACAGCACTTGCCTGTCTGACTTCCAACTGCTAAAAAGCAGTCCTCTATTTTGAGAGATAAAATATACATACATCGAGATAAAATATGACTTCATCAAAAACATCTACAGCATATCTTACAGTTTCATGTAAGGACCAGCCTGGAATTGTTGCGGCTGTTTCCGGATTTTTATTTTCTAAAAATGCCAACATAATACATTCAGATCAACACTCAAGTGATCCAATCGGCGGGCGTTTCTTCCTACGGATGGAATTTCACATGAAAAATTTTGAAAACAAATTTGAAGATTTCAAGAAAGAATTCTCTAAAACTGTCGCCACTAAATTTGACATGAGTTGGACCCTGACCCCTGCATGGATTAAAACAAAAACAGCTATTCTTGTTTCAAAATTTGATCATGCACTTATGGACCTTCTATGGCGAGCTAAGCGCGGAGAACTATTTACTGATATCACAATGGTTATAAGTAACCATCCGGACCTGCGCGAAGCCGTTGAAGCATTTGGAATTACTTTCCACCACATTCCAGTTGAAAAAGACAAAAAAGAAGAATCTGAAAAGAAAATCTTAGAACTTCTCGATGGTAAAGTGGATTTAATTATTCTTGCTCGTTATATGCAGATTCTCACTTCCAAACTTATTGAATCTTATCCTTTTAAAATAATTAATATTCACCATTCTTTCTTACCTGCTTTTGTCGGAGCGGATCCTTACCGCCGCGCAGGAGAAAGAGGCGTAAAGCTAATCGGAGCTACCGCTCATTACGTAACAGAAGAGCTAGATCAAGGCCCCATAATTGAACAGGATGTTATTCGAGTTTCACACAGGCATGATATTGAAGAGTTAAAAGTTTTAGGCCGCGACATTGAACGTCAGGTTCTTAGCCGCGCCGTTAAATGGCATCTATCTCAAAGAATTCTTGTTGACGGGAATAAAACGGTTGTTTTTGTATAGTTAACATTTACACTCAATTTAAAGGCTATAAAAAAGGCTCTTTTTGCAATTTAACTGCAAAAAGAGCCTTTTCATTTATTACGTATAATACACGATTTTAACTATTTATTCTGCCGGATTTTTTAACTTATTAAGAATTTGTTCTTCTGACTGTGCACCAATTCCAAACAACATTAGAAGTTCATTCAGCTTTCCACGTATATCTTTAGTTACTTTAGCTATAGCCTGAAGACTGATGAGCACCAAAAACTCTACTTTAAAATCACCCTTTTCATATAACTTAAGAATAGCTGTAATTAAGTCTCGGTCAAGAGCTAGCAACTGCATCTCGGAAAGCAATTCTTTAGCACTTTTCTGCTTAAATATCAGCCAGTCTGCATTGCTTGAATCTCTCAGCCAAAGCCTTGATTTTCTAATTTTAGTCATACCAATAGCCTCAAGCTCAGCGATATCTTTGATACAGGATCGTCTGCGCTTAAGAACCCTGAAAAGGAGCTTATTTTCTTCTCCAACCATTTTTTTCTTAAGCAGCTCAGAAAATTTAATTTCAATCAAATAAAGGAAAAGTCGATCCAATGATTCAACTTCAAACTTACGTAAAAAAGATTCAATAATTTTCTCATCCTGAGTTGTAAAAGTCTTCAAAGCAATCATAAACTCTCTGACAACAATATCGAGAGTCATACTGACTCCGATAGCACATGCGCCTATTTGATCTTGAGAAAACTGAATATTGCGAGCGAGTTCTTCCTCTTTTTCATTGTCTGCATCACCGCCAACCCCTTCGTGAATCTCATGCATTGCCACTTTAACATCTTTACTGAATTGAATAGTGGCTGGATCAATACATACGATGCGCGCAATATGCTCTATGTTCTCAGGAGACATGCCTTCAGTCTTGATAAAGACACTACCTTCCAGAAGAGATCTGAATGTAACCTTCAATGCTTCAGCAGATTCTTCGTCTAAGCCGACATCTTCAAACGAAGTTTGAATTCTGGTTTTATCGATTCCCGGAGATTCTGAGCTAAAACGCCCAGTAACGTCATCAAAAAGAAAACGCAAAATAAGATAACTTTTATCACGTGTCAGCGCATATTTGTCACTCGCAACCATAGCCGTCAAAGAAGAATCAACCTCCTGAGTTATGAATTGCGCGATCATTTCCTGCCAGAATTCAGTGTTCATCTCAAATTGTTCAAGCAGTGTATTATATTTCTTCAGAGCGGATTCACCGAAATGCCGTAAAGTTACTTCTTCAAAATTATCAGAAACTAGACATGAAGCATAAACAACTCCCTGCACTGTTTTTATGAGCAATGTTTCCGCATTGATTATTTTTGACTTAATTGTATCAAGTGAATTCTGTTCTTTACCGCCTAGCAGTTTGCTATATCTACCGAGCATAAGAATAAATTCACTAAGAGTCTTTTTAACAAACTCATGTGAAGGCAGATCAAGAGACCGACGACACAGCAAAGAAATAATCCCACTCTGCTGCTTTTCGAGAAGAGGGTATTCATTAATTCGATTATTATTAAACTTGATAAACTCTAAAAAAACTTCTCTTTCAAGAACTTCTCGTAATGTACTTCGCTCTTTAAGTTTTCCAAGTATTTTCAGATAAAAATCAATACGCTTATCTTTATCTGGAACCTGTGAGTTCTCCTGATTAGCACCACTCATGAATTCTCCGTTACTTATAACAACTTACTTGCATAAAAATGTCTCAAAATTAGTATATTAGTCAAACAACTTATCTTTAATAACTCAGTATGCGAGCTAAGCGCAATCAAACTTTAGCACAACTCAATTTGAGTTTAAACTGTATCAAATGGTTTAAAAATATCTAAATACCTTATCATCAAATTTTAACTTAATCTTTACAGTAAACATTGCTTTTTTTTACATTTCATTCAATTATTAAAAGCTGTAGCAATACACAATTGTAATACTGGCAATGTTTTTGGATTATTTTATCATGATCAATATATTAGTAAAACTGACCTACTTAATTTAACACTAAATATTTTATACGGACGCCAGAATGATTACTTGTACTAGATGCGGAAATAAAAATAGTGACGATTCACAAAACTGCGAAAAATGCGGGCATAAACTGCAATCCGGGTTTGCAAGATTTAACGGGTCCCCTTTGTCCTCTAAAAAAAATAGTGACCAATTTAATATAACCTTTGAACATGCAGACATCTTTGCAAAACACAGCGAAGCATGGATTTATGCTCTTTTCCTTCTGGCTGCTGTCGTTTTCTTCACCTACCAGCAGGTCTACTGGCCGCTATATATCTTAACCCCGCTAGTCGCTATTCTGGCTTGGTTTCGGAAGATTTAACAGTCCTGTTCTGCAGATTTTCCAAGGCCTTTTCTTGATCCTCCTGCAATAATTCAGGAATTGGCTTGTGCCAGAAATCGACCTCTTTATCTGCTTTAATTTCCTTTTCAGATTTTGCAAAACAACATTTAACAACGCGTCTATCAGTGCAAGCTGCAGAAGAATAATTTATAACACCGCAATCATTTTCATCAATATAGTACACGACACTTCTATGGAAGGTTCTATCCCGCGAAAGAATAGTAACCTCTCCGTCATTCACTTTGCAAAAAAAATCTTTGTATTTAGACCCGTAAAAAGTATTATAAATATAAATTGAAGCTCCCTGCTTTCCAACATAGCTGTAAGACGAAGGCTCCTTGCATTGTGATCTTGCAAGAGCATTTAAAGCAATACACATCGCTCGTTCTTCCTCCATGCTTCTGGCATAACCAGAGGCTGGAAATGAACACAATAAAACAAGCAGTATAATCAATTTTACTATATTTTTCATATATCCCCACATTTATTAACTCCGTAAGATACCATCGTTATTTGCATATAAGTAATAGGGGCAAGGTACGCTACGGAGCAAGGTCAAGGCAAGCCGAACTAATCCGGCAATGAGCGCTTATAATTATTTCACAAATTGGACAAAATTAGTATTTAAGATTTCAACAGCCCAAAAAACAAGATTCTAAAAGAGACTTTCACGGTATGAAAAGCTGTACGAAAAGGGATGATCTCTCTATCTACATGTTGTCCGCTTTTTCACTTCAATCTTCCTTGTATATAACTTCTGAGGACTCTTAAAACAACTTTTTTTTCTAAACTTTCTTTAGAAAAAACCCTGTATTTTCGACTATATATTTCACAAAAGACCTGTGGAAAACTTTTTTGCTTTTACTATAATTAAGTACAATTGCCATTTTTAATCATTTATAGAGATGTAATATCAATAGATTACAAGAGGTCCTGTACAAAACTTATAGGCTAAGTTATTGTCCAACATGTAAACGAAATGAGCTGTACATGACATGATATGCACAGTCTCCTTGAGCAAAAAAATATTTTCCCTCAACCTTAATACTTACTAAACTTTAATTATATGAATATATACTCTAATGGATGGAACCATCTTCGCGGGATTGAACCGCTTAGCCTTTGTGATTGGCCCGGAAAAGCAACCTGCGTTTTTTTTATGGGAGGTTGCAACCTAAATTGTCCAACATGCCATAACTTTGATATGGCATGGAACATGGAAAAACTGCCTGTTATTCCCAAAGAAGATATTCAGTCTTTCCTTAAAAATCGTGCAAAATGGCTTGATGGGGTTACCATTACTGGCGGAGAACCTACGTTAGTTCCTAACCTCGAAGAAATCCTTTTTGAAATTAGGAAAGCTTCCCAGCTACCCATAAAAATGGACAGCAACGGAATGACCCCTGAGACTATTGAGGCTCTTCTTCAAGAAGGTTTAGTTGAACAATTCGCTATTGACGTCAAAGGCCCATATGAAAAATATCCTGCGCTTACCGGACAAGCTGTTACGACTGAAACGGCTCGTAAAAACCTCGAAAGAGTGTTCGAACTTGCAACGGTAAGCCCAGATGCATTCTATTTTCGCATTACTAAAGTACCAATACTTACCGACGCGGATGTAGAAACGGCCAAAGGATATCTTCCAAGTGAATTTGATTTAACTATTCAGAAATACATTCCTCCCAAAAGAGAACTTGACTACGCAAAAAATGAAACGGGACGCCCAGTTGAAAACATGGTCAGCTGAGAAGGTTGTACTGGCTGACGGCCCTAGTTGTTGCCTGATTAGCTAAAATACAGGTGAAAAATATAAAGAAAGACAGAAATACAGCACATTAAACTGTTCTTAACTTTTTCTATTATATTAGTAGGATAATAAAACAGGATATTTCAACTCCTGATTTATTATCCTTTTTTTCCATTTTTCTTGAAGATGCTTATATCTTCTAATCATTTTTATTGCGTATAAAAATACAATAACTTATGATCTTGACAATTCTTTAATTAATTTAAACAGCACAGACTGAGTTTTATAAGTCATAGCGTAAGTAGATTTAAAGTGGAGTGCTATATGCGTATTTTAGTAGTCGATGATGAACAGATGGTCAGGGAAAATCTGGTTGATTATCTCGAAGATGAAGGAATAGATGTCATATCTGTTGGCAGCGCAGAAGAAGCATTGAAACTTATGGAAACTGAAAGTGCCGAAGTAGCAATAGTGGACATGCGGCTTCCGGTTATGCACGGCAACGATCTGATCATTAATCTAAAGAAAATACGCCCGGAAATGGATTTCATTATTCATACAGGCTCGGTAGACTATGCCGTCCCGCCGGATGTACGAGACCTTGGAATATCATCTGAGAATGTATTACTCAAACCTGTTGCAGATATGAATATTTTCATCCAAAAAATCAAGTCACTATTTGGAAATAAACATAAATTTTAAGTTTATTTACATCAATGGGCAGTTAAAATATCAGTTTTTGGGGAAACCCTCAAAGACCTGTTTTTTTATTTAGCAACATCAAATATTTTGCTTTCGATAAATAACAGCGACACCTTCATGTTCAGAAGCAAATTTATCAGTTTGTCCAGCTAAGGATTCCGTTGCCCCTAGAAGCAAACACCCGTCTTCTGGCAATAAAGAATGAATCCTGTGAACTATGTCTAATTTAGTTTTATCATCAAAATATATCAGAACGTTTCTGCACAAAACAAAATCGAACTGTCCAAGAACTCTAAAAGATTCAAGTAAGTTAAATTTTTTAAAAGTTACTATTGAACTTATCGCCGGACTAACCTTCCACTGGTTTATCTCCTGACTAAAATACTTTTTATACTTAGCCGGAAGACCCCGCGAGAACTCAAGATCAGTGAATAGACCATCTCTAGCCAGTTCAATCGTTTTCTCAGATATATCTGTTGCTAAGATTGAAAAATCATCATGCTTCACGGTCTTAAGCGTAGTAGATTCAATCAGATCATGAATAATCATTGAGAGAGTGTAGGGTTCCTGCCCTGTAGAAGCTGCTGCGCACCAGATACGAATTTTTTTATTCTTTTTTTTGTTTTTAATTAGGCTAGGCAAGACCTTATCACGTATTAAATTAAACGGATGAAGATCTCTGAAAAAACTGGTTTCGTGGGTATTAATAGCTGTTATAACATCTTCGTTTAGCGACCCTTTTTTATTGCTAAGAAGATTATAAAACTCAATCCATGATTTACAGCTGTACTTTTTTAGTAAAGGCAGAAGCCGATGCACAATAAGATATTCTTTACCGTCTCCTATTATCAGCCCACATACGCTGTAAATATACTTACGGAAAAGATCAAATTCAGTTTTAGTGAGCTCCATACCCCTCCCCCAGCAAATTAATCGAAAACATCAACTAAAAGTAACAATACTCAAAATGAATACTATTTAAAAAGTTCATTCCAAGTAAAACTCTATTGCTTACTTAGCAAGGAAATTTCATTCGCCCACTGCATTGCGGCCAAATGATTACGAGCAACGGATGAAGGGGATAAGTTCTGCGAGAGTATAATGGAACTGACTGACTCCCATTTTGCCTTTTCAAAAGCAACCACAAGATCAAGCCAAACGGATGCTATACTGGACTCTCCGCAAAGAGCCGCCATCAAATCTTCTTCAATAGGTAATTCTTCCAAAAGACTTTTCATAGGTTTGCCAAGAAGGACGTCTAAAAGAGAGAATAAACCAAGCAAAAACATCGAATCAGACGACATTCCTGCACTTCCAAATTCAAGGGATAACAGCTCAAGAAATTTAGCTCTCTTTATTGAAAGAAATGCGAGTTCACTTGAGGCAGTTCCACTGCACATATCAGATAAAAGAATTACACGCAGCCAGCTTGCCAGTTTCTTATAACCAATTAAGACAACAGCCTGCTGAATAGAACTAACCATGTGGGGCAGTCCGAAATAAGGAGAGTTCATAAACCTAAGGAGGCGGTAGCTGATGGAAACATCAGAATTAATAGCTGTTGACAGATCTTCCACATTAAACTCAGAGCCGCTAATGGACCGTAAAAGCTGCATACGATTCAAATTATTGGAAGACATCTTCTTTCCTAGAACAGTTTCAGGACGACTAAAAAAGAACCCCTGAAACAGGTCAAAACCTAATTCCATGCATAAATCAAACATTTCTGTATCTTCAACTTTCTCAGCTAAAAGAATACACTCATATTGTCTCAAATTCAGGACAAGGTCTTTCAATTCTTCTATTGGAAGACCTAAGCAATCAACTTTAATAATATCTGTAATCTTAATAAATGCCTCAAATCCTTCCTGTCCGATATAATCATCTAGGGCAAGGGTATACCCCTGATCTTTTAAAGATTTCAAGGCTTCAAGGATATCTGGATCAGGATTGACTGTTTCGAGTATTTCGACAACACAAATTTCAGGAGGTAGCAAATCTGCAGCATATTCAAGAAGCATATTGCGAGAGAAGTTTACTAAAAGTCTTTGCCCTTTAGCGAGATCTTCCTGAATCAAGCCGAAGCCATCTGCTATTACCTGCGACGTAGCCGCATCGTCATCTGCGACGGCAGCTCCGATTTCAGCAGTTGTACTGAATTCTGAATTGCGAAAAAGCAATTCATATCCCCAGACAGCACGCTCTCGGGTAAAAACCGGCTGTCTGGCGACAAAAAAAGAGTCCAGAAATAATTCAGATTTACTCATTCATGAATCCTGTAGTTATCCAATACACTCGTTTACCTGATTCAATATAGTCCGTTATTAACGGACCTCAAGGATAAACATGTATCAACAGTCAAAACAATGAGTTTATATAGAAATCTTAAAAAAAATAACACCTATGGCATAAGCGGAGCCAGATTCAGTCCATGATCTTCGGCCAGTCCCATCATCAAGTTTGCATTTGCTACAGCCTGACCTGATGCACCTCTACAAACGTTATCGATAGCAGTCACAATAATCAGGCGGCCTGTTCTTGAATCAACAACCAAACCGACATCGCAGAACATCGTGCCACGCACCCAGCGAGTCTCTGGAAGCATACCTTCAGGAAGAACCCTAATCCATTTCTCAGAACCGTAAGCTTTCTCGTATTCAGTTCTAACATCCTGAGCTGTAACGTTTGGGCTTAGTTTTGTATAAATAGTCGACAGAATCCCGCGATTAATCGGGAGGAGGTGAGTGTTAAAAGAAACAGTAATATTTTTATCAGCGACAATTGACAGCTCCTGTTCAATTTCCGGAGTATGCCTGTGCTTTCCAAGACCATAAGCCTTAAAAGAGTCAGAAACTTCGCAAAACAATGATCCTACAGCTGCTTTTCTTCCAGCACCGGTTGTACCGGATTTAGAATCAATAACAATATCTGATGGATCAATAAGTTTCTGCGAAAGAGCAGGAGTTAATCCAACAATCGAAGAAGTTGGGTAGCATCCTGGATTAGCGATCAATGAAGCAGTTTTGATTTGCTCGCGATAAAATTCAGGCAAACCGTATACTGCTTTAGGTAACAAGTCTTCACGGGTATGATCAACTTTATACCATTCTTCATATGTCGCGCGATCTTTGATTCTAAAATCAGCGCTGAGGTCAACAACCTTTACCCCCTTGTCATAAAGCTTCCCGCCGATATCCATGGCAGTCTTGTGAGGAACAGCAAGAAAAACAAGTTTACATGATTTAGCTAGATCGTCGACATCAGGAGCTGTAATAGCAAGTTCTCCAAGCTCCAGTCCCGTCATAAAAGGATAAATCTCTGAAAGTTTTTTTCCGGCTTCTGCGCGGGAAGTCACACGTACAAGATTCATAGCATCATGCCCACTTAAAATACGGGCTAACTCCATTCCAGTATATCCTGTAACTCCGACTAATCCGACGGGTATTCCGGTACTCATCTCAATCCTTCCTTTGAATTAAATAATTCTGCCCGCAACAATGCGGGCAGGCATAATAAAAATTTTATGAACAACTAATAAAAAAACGATTACTGGCTATTTAGTTTTGGAAACATACTTCATGCGAAGATTATACAGCAAATCGCAAAGAAGTTTTTCTTCCTCAGGAGTTGCGCCATTCTTAATTTTATCCTGCAATATTGCTAAAATATCTATAGAATGTTTCGCAAGAACTGGAGAAAATTCAACTGATCCCGTTGAGGGGTCAGCAACTTCACCAAGATGGACCATAGCTGAAGAACTAAGAGACATTACAAATGTAGAGAAATTTACCTCCGGAAGAGGCATATCTTTAGCAAACCCTGATCCGCACTTACATTTATCATCAGACATAACATAACTCCTTTTAATGTGCCTGCGCCCAATTCTTTCCCAACCCCAAATCAACTCTCAATGGAACGGCCAAAGAAGTTACAAGCTGCATATCCTCCTGCAGCAACCTACCGATCTCTTCGATAGAATCTTCCGGTCCTTCTACGAGCAATTCATCGTGTATCTGTAAAATAAGTCTGCCACCTAAATGTGCAATAGCTGAATTGTCTGCAACTTTGATCATTGCCATTTTTATAATGTCTGCAGCACTACCCTGAATAACGGTATTAATAGCCTGTCTACGGGCTTGAGATATGACCTGCGGATTAGTCGAGTGTAGTTCCGGCAAAAGTCTTCTTCGGCCGGAAAGAGTTGTTACATAACCTTTCTCACGTCCATGCTCGACTACAGAATCATAAAATTCTCTAAGCACACCAAGCTTTTCAAAATATTTAGCAATAAATTCTTTAGCTTCATTTAACGAAATCCCAAGCTCACGTGACAACTTTTGCGGTCCCATGCCGTAGATCAAACCAAAATTAATTGTTTTGGCATTACTCCGTTCTTCTCTGCTAATTTCTGAAGTTTCTTTATCAAAAAGCAACGCAGCAGTTCGTGAATGGATATCTTCATCATTTTCAAATGCGGAGATCAAAGTTGGATCACCGGAAAAATGAGCAAGAACTCTCAATTCAACTTGAGAATAATCAGCCGCAGCCAAACGCAATCCATCGCCGGCAGTAAAACAAGCCCTCATACGTTTGCCCATATCCCCTCGGATAGGAATATTCTGCAAATTAGGGCCGGAACTTGAAAGCCGACCTGTAGCAGTTGCAAGTTGATTAAAATTCGTATGAATCCTGCCATCCGGACCGACAAGTTTAGGAAGCGGTTCAAGATAAGTGGACCTGAGCTTTTCCATTTTTCTGAACTCTAAAATATCGGTGATAATTTCGTGCTGTCCAACCAATTTTTCTAGCACCGAGTTTGCAGTAGAAAGAGCTCCTTTAGGAGTTTTACCACTCGGTTTGAGACCGAGTTTATCAAAAAGGATATTACTCATCTGCTGGCTGGACCGAATATTGAAAGGTTCTTCAGCTCTTTCATGGATAACTTTAGTAAGCTCCTGAATACGATTGCTGACTTCTTTTAGAAACTCCGCAAATGAAACTAAATCAATCGAAATTCCAGCTTCTTCCATATCTGCAAGAACGGGAATAAGTGGAATTTCAAGTTCATTAATCAGAGTTTCAAGCCCTGCGGATTCAATACGCGGCGCAAGAACATGCATTAAAGCAAGAGCAGCCATCCCCTGTGCATCAGGATGAACTTCATCCACTGCATCAGGAAGTTCGTCTCCGGCAAAAAGCATAGACCTAAGCCTGTCCCACTGATAATTGCGATCTTCAGGATTAAGTAGATAAGCTGATAAACTCAGACCGAACCAGCGCGAAAGAGAAATTTTATGCCACGATGGATCAGATCTGAGAATAGACTTAACATCCGCGGTTGCAATTTTTTTTGCAGCCTGGAGCTTTTCCGCCAAATCTGACGCAGTAACTTTGCAGAGCCATTCGTCACCGTCAACACCTACATAAAATTCTTTATTGTCACGTACAAGCCCTACATCTTTACCTGTAAGATCAGGTAATTCAGAAACAGACTGAATTTTCTTAAATTCGAGTTTACTTGCAACCGGAGCAGGAACAACATCCCCGAACAGGGAAAACTGGTTGGAAGCTGCTTTCTTCGATTTGGATGTAGGTGTAGATTTAGCTGTATTTTTATCCAAAGCCATGCTGGAAACATTTTCTGCAGTAGATGGACCGTTACTATCCGGAAATGCGCCGTTCACGTCTCTGATCATAGAACGGAATTCATACTCATTAAGGTATGAGATAACATCATCTTTTTCGACCGGAGAAATTTTTAGATCAGCAAGTTCAAGGCTACTGCAGCTATTTGTTCTTAGACGTGTCAGCTCCCTGTACATAAACATGGTATCTAAATAACCGTCCATTTTTTTCTTAATGTTCGGCTGAAGAAATTTAAAGTTATCGCGAATTTCTTCAAGTGTAGGATATTTAGCCATGATCTTGGAAGCCGTGACTTTACCAATACCTGGAACCCCTGGAATATTATCGGCTGAGTCACCTATTAAAGCTTGAAAATCAGCCCACTGGCCAGGGTTAAGCCCAGTATCTTCTTTAAAATCTGCAAGTGAAGTTATTTTTTCAGCGCGTCCGGCAGGGTCCCACATAAAGACGTTATCATCTAAACACTGCTTAAGATCTTTATCAGCGCCGAGAATAACGACCGGGCGGTCCCTCTTAAACCTTGCAGTAAGAGAAGCTATACAATCGTCTGCTTCTTCGCCTTCAGAAACTATCAAAGGCACGCCTAGCGCTCTGATTGCTTCCTTCAACGGTTCAACCTGAACTCTGAGGTCATCAGGCATGGGCGGACGCTGAGCTTTATAGTCACCAAAAAGTTCATGTCTAAAATTTTTACCTTTACCATCAAGCATGAAAACCAGATATTCTGGTTTTTCTTCTTTGAGAACTTTCAGCAGTACCCGCAGGACAATATATAAAGCATTGGTAGGAAACCCGTCCGAACGCTTAAGGTCAGGATATGCATGGAATCCGCGGTAAAAAAAAGCGGACCCGTCTATAAGGTACAGAGGACTTTTTTCAAAGTTCAATTTTTTGCTGAGTGACATTTATAGCCTTTGGGAATTTGTTCAAGAATATTATTTAAAAAAGCGGACTTAAATGCGTTTTATACCCTTACGCTTACCTTTAGTCAGTTTTTTGACAACATATGTTTCAGGATCAGCATCCTCAAGAGCTTCAAGGGGTATTTCTGCTCTGGCGGCTGCTTTGTGACCTCCGGCTGAGCCTATATCGCTAAACAAATTACTGGCTAGCTTCCCCATATCTTTACGCAAAGCATCTCCCCTGAAAATAACTACAAGAGTTTCTTCATACACGCCTGAGACAACGTCCCACGAAACATCATGAACACGCATAAAAAAGTCTGCAAGAATAACCAGAGTGTCAGGATTTTCCACTTTACCCAAATGAGAATAAAGCCCTGTACCAATTCTGCGCAAATTATAAAATGCTCTTGAGAAATATTTGAGCCAGTCCGGATGAATTTCACTACGCATAATACGCTTGATAATATCCATATCAGCGTATTTAGTTAGATATCTAAACGCCTTAATATCTGCATCGATGAAAGGACGTTCAAAGCTTTGAGTATCTGTTTTGATACCGTAGGCAAGAGCTGTTGCAAGCAATTTTGCCGGACGGATTTTAAGGTTATAAAGATATTCAGTCAGCATTGCGCTATTTGAACCGTATTCAGGACGAATATCAGTGTATTCTGCCTCGGCATAAGGTTCTTCAGCATGCGGATGGTGATCAATAATCACTGAAAATTTAATTTTTTCAAAATCAGGGTGATGATGCGGCTGTGAGTCTACAATTGCGAATTTATCATACTGAGCAATTACAGTTGGAATAAGCCGTTGAGCCGGAATACGCAAATAATGAATCATGGCAAGGTTATCAAGCCGTTTTACTTCATTAATATGTGCTATTCCAACGCCCTGAACTTTACGCCCCATAATACGTTTAAGAGCCATAGCTGAAGCAAGCGAATCGGGGTCAGCATTAACCACAATCAGCCAGCGTTCATCTTTTTTAAAAAGAGAAAGTAATTGATGAAGCTCTTCGTCAAATTTTTTAAAATAAGCCATAATTATTTCTTCAGGGTCAGAGGCAACCCGGCTGCTACAAGATAAGCCTCATCGGCAATTGCAGCGATTCTACGGTTAAGTCCTCCGAGCCCTCTCACAAACTCACGGACTTCGCGTGACATTGCCAGCGGGCCGAGGCCAACTTCGCAAGACACTAAAATAAGATCCGGCCCTTTCCATTCAGATAAAAGCCGAACAACCTCCCCGACAATCTGTTCCCCGTTCGCAAGCTCGCTACAGGAGAACAACCAGAAATCTAAACTGTCCACCAGCAGATGTTCATAGTCTTTTCTAGCCTTAACAAGAACCTGATGCAAGTCCGTTCCCGATTCGAAAACCGGAATAGAAGGATCACGTTCTTTCTTATGCACCATAATTTGTTCACGGAAAGCCATATCACGGGCTTTTCCGGTAGCAATAAAACACTTGGTTCCAGAATATTTTGAAAATATTTCAAGTGCATAATCAGATTTACCCGATTTATTGCCCCCAAGTATAAATGTAATCAAAAACATCCTCACACTATTAAATGAATCTAATACAGACTTAACTCTGCATACTCTACTTTTACCATCAACTGCAACCAGAAGACTACATTATACGAGATCCTATTTAAGACACAGCACAGTATCTACAAGCTAAGTATTGCAAAGAGTTAAAGAAACCTTCCTGATCAAAAACTTCAACCGTAACAGTTCCGCCTTTGATAAAATTTTCAAAAAAGCAATCAAGCAGTTTAACACCTTGTTTATCTAGTTTTTCAAGGCTTTCATGCCGACCGCCTTTTCCTGGACCGTTTAAATGAAGCATCTTTACCAGATCCCACAGTCCTTCTTTATCCAGCAATTTATGCTGCTTATATGCCTGCATATGTCCTAGATCCAAACAAACATTAAATCCGCAATCCCGTATAACCTCGATATTATTTTCAAGGCTATTTTCTTTTATGTTTTCAATAAAAACATTTTCAGGATCAATTGATACTTCACGCAATTTTTCAGCTACATCGATCAGAAGTTCTTCCGCATGCGGCCCCGCTTTCGGAGGATGCAAAATATGTGCAACAGGATTTAAATGAGTCACTTTTTTTGACAGGAGGCTCATTATTTGAGCAACCTTATCAGCTCCCTCATGCCACGGTAGATCTAAGGGGTGATGGATATGAAAGGATAATTCTGTTTTTGTCAGATCAGCCGGCAAATCCCTTTCTGTATATGCAAGACTACCTGCTGTATCAAAAAACAATAGACCAACTTCTTGAACCCGTCCTTTAAGGTATCTGCAATTTTCAGCAACCGTTCCCGGAATAACCCACGACGGGGCCGCTATTACATAAGGGAAGTCATTGTTACTAAAGATATCAAAAACACTTAATCCATCAGTAAAAAGGGATCTTTTTTCCTGACAACTCTTTTCAGCTTTGAGATGTGAGCAAGTAGTTGCTCTGCAAGAGCAAGGGCTTAAAACTTTTTTAGTATCAGGCATAAATTTTGCTTCGTACTAGGCGTAATCCATTTATTACGCATGGAGACTGAAATGAAACGATGTAGAATGTTTTTTCAACACTATCTAAACCCGCTGCATATATTCTGCAGGCTGCGGGAAGTCGGGCTTAGTGCCATCGTAGCAAGAAGAATGTCAACCGTTTATGAGAAACTGCTTTATCGCATATTTCTTTTATAAAACCCTAATAGGCTACAGCATGATAAAAAACGGACAAACATATAAAAGGATGAAAAAGAAGAAACTACAGCCTACATATCCAAAAGGCTTATCTTTTTTTCTTTCTGCATCACCTTGGCAATCATTGCTGATTTTTTCAGCAAATTTTCAGGAATGCTCTTCAAAAATCTTGAGCTTGGTAGTCGCAGAGTCCGACCATAAAGCGGCCTCATTGCCGCATGCGAAAGATATAAATTTTTCTTAGCTCTAGTCATACCCACGTATAACAGCCTGCGTTCTTCTTCCACATCCTCAACACCAGTTCCACCACCGCCGGAAAAATTACCGGTCAGCACATCTATTCCAACAAAGGGAACGATTCCGTCATCGAGACCTGCCAAAAATACAGCTTCAAACTCAAGACCTTTCGCTGCATGCATGGACATTATGCGCACTTTTTCAGCTTTATTCCGAACTTGATCAAGATCATTTTGCATATGAATCCAGTTGATAAGCCCAGCCCAGCCACCGCATTCGTCAAACCCCTTAACCATTTTTCTAAATGGTGTACTTTCCCAAAACAGCTGATCAAATGGTGGCATTTCACTGAGATAAGCTGAAAGCCCCAGCGGTCCGCGCGCTATAATTTTCTCAGGAACTTCAGGAGCTTCATCGGCAGAGGATTCCGCAAAACCGAGCATTCTGCGGGCAGCACCAAGTAAAATTTCTACTCGAGGATCATGCCAGAACATTTCAGTTTCAGGCACACTACAAGGAATTCCCTGTCTCCTAAGCACACTCTCTATCGGCCCCATGAGAGCTTTAAAACGCACAAGTATCGCAATATCTCCGGGACTGAACGTACCGTGCCCAAAAGAGTCACCAAGACTGTGACTTGTTGATCCAAGGAGGTGCTTTATGCGGTCAGCAATCCATGACGCTTCGCGAACACTGTCCGGAGCGGAAAAAAGATGCATATCAGCTTCATAATTCGTATGAGAGATCAGCGTTGGAGGATTTTTAAGTATTGACGCTGAAGCATCCAGCACAGCCTGTGCTGAGCGATAATTATCTTCAAGAGTTATCTCAATAAGATTAGGCCAATACGTTTTAAATTTTTGGGCAATGTTACCTGCCGCTCCTCGAAAACCATAAATCGACTGATCAGGATCACCTATTGCGAAAAGCCCTTCTCCGTCACCTTCACATTTATTTTTCTCATCAGCATTAGCGAGTCTATAAATAATTTCAAGCTGTAGAGGTGAAAGATCCTGAACTTCATCTACCAAAAAATGTGTAAAGGTTCTGATATATTTTCCACAACTTAGATCGCCCATCCAAAATTCAAGCAAATCGGTATAATCAACCAAACTGTATTGATCTTTCTGGTTGGAATAATTCGAATTATATTTTTTTAGTTCATCGGATAACGGTTCAAGAGTTTCACGACGCAAACATAAACTATCCCAAGCTGCTTTAAGTCGTAATCCTGTAAGTTCAGGGTTCGCTCTGGCAAAGACCCTGCGAGCAGTTTCTTCATTAAGAATGATAGGGGAAAGTTCAAACATGGAAGTCCAGTAATCAAAAGCAAGAGCATGGATTGTATCGGCTCGTGGAAGAACTTCATCTTCACCAAGCATAACTTTCATGCGCTCATTCATTTCCTGAGCGGCTTTACGTGTGAAAGTAAGGGCCAGAATACGCCGTGCTCGAGTTCCCCGTTCAAGCAGATAAGCTATACGCCCCATCAAAGTTTGAGTTTTTCCTGTTCCGGGACCAGCTATAACAAGGACGGGGTCTGGCCCTGCTTCAATCGCTTTTTTCTGGGCAGCATTAAATTTTATAACAGTTGATTCTTCAACCTGCGTCTCGATCTGCTTATCAGTTTTTGCAACATCAAGGTTCGCACCGTCATGAAGATTGTTGATTTTTTTGGGAACATCTACAAGCGTTGCGCCATTCAAAATCTCATCCCGTTCATGTGCGGAATAAACAGAAATAGTTCCATACTGCCCGTCAAAACCGGGATTGCGTATAACCTGCCCTTCACGCATCCTTCTAATGCCTTCAGCAAGATGAATATTATGGTGTTTCAAATCCTCCAAAGGGATCTGCTGTAAGACTGAAAATTCTGAACCGAATTCTTTGATCAAAGGGGAATACACATTCAATACTTTTTTAGATTTGGGACCTGTCCCGACGACTTCTGAAATTAATTCGCGCAGTGGTACAAGCGAAGAAAAGCCGGGCTGCCCCTTCGGCTGAACTGGATTTTCACGATCAGAAAGTTCAAGAACTCTGGAATAGACACCAATAGTTAAAGGTTTACCGCAGACGGGACAGATTCCTCCACGCATCTTTGATTCATGGGGGTCTAGCATAACTCCGCAATTGCGATGTCCGTCCATATGATATTTACCTTCTTCAGGAAAGAATTCGACAGTCCCCAAGAATTTATGCCCCAGCCCTTCACCGCGCAGAGCACGATAAATGCCTTCATACGATATATCACCTCTAAAAATATTAACTTCGCGACCTAAATTTTCACCGGAATGAGCATCAGAATTTGAGATAAGACGATATTTATCAAGAGCGGAGATAAGCCAATTCATTTCAGGGTCAGAAGAAAGCCCTGTTTCCATAGCAAAAATTTCAGAAGAGAGGTCTCCGTAACATTCTTCAACACTGTCAAAACCGGATTTAGAACCAAAAAGCGAGAACCAAGGAGTCCAAATATGCGCTGGAACAAGAAAAGCGCGATCGCTGGTTTCAAGAACAATTTCAAGGAGGTCTTTACTGTCTAAGCCGAGGATAGGCCTACCGTCTGAGTTGAGATTGCCGATGGCACCGAGTTTAGCATTAAATTTTCGAACAGATTCAAGGTCTGGCATATAAACTAGATTATGAACTTTTCTGGTTTTGCCAAACTTTTTATATATGGAACTGATTTCGGTTTGCAACATGAAACGAGTCTGCCCTGCAAGTGGCCCACTCACCCAATCAACTTCATTTTCAAGACCTTGCGGAGACCGAAGTGAAAATAATCCTGAACCGTCCTCTACAAGCAGTTCTTCTATTTCCTGCAACCATTCAGGATGAGTGAAATCTCCTGTTCCTATTACATCTATTCCTTTAATACGAGCCCACGCTGCAAGCAGACGCGGAGTAAGTCCTTTGCTTGTAGCGCGGGAAAATCTGGAATGTATGTGAAGGTCAGCTGTAAATCGTTCCATAATCTACCATAATGTCCCAATAATTAATAACAATTTCAATGAAAGATACTGTGAACCTACTACTTCTATAGATTCACAGAGACACTACCCTCTGCAAAGGTGGATTGCAAGACAAGCTCGGCTTTGTTACACCGATTTTGCAATAAAAATTAGAAATACAACATGGAGAACACAGCGTGAAACACGCCACTATATATAATATCTGTGATGGTCCTATCCTTAAAAGCCAGACCATCAGCGAACCTGGGAAAAATTTGCAAAAACTCTATCGCAAACTTTTCGGTAATCCTCTGCTTAAACACTTTCTTTTGCGCTGGTGTTCACATCCTGATATTCCCATGCAAAAAGTAGAAATCTACCGCAACATGATATCGCAAGCCATGATTGCAACTTACGAAGACTGGCAAAACCCGCAGTGGACCCAAAAAACCTTCGCACCGTTGACCGCACTTCTAAACAAAGTAAATGACCCGCAATGGAGAATCCGTCATGTGGCTGACACCAAACCTCCGCGCATAAAGGATGCGGACATAGACGAAGTTCTAAAGGCTGTGCTGGGTGACATATATAAAGTGTGGGACAAAAATCCAGATGATCCATATTTTCCTGTTTCCGCACAGGTTATTATGCCCGGTGATTCTGTTTGTGATGGCGAAAACTTCATAAACATAATGAACGGGCTCGGCTCCTTTGAATTTCAAAACATCAATCTGCTGTTCGGATTAATGCGCTGTTTCCTGCACGCCAACCCGCTTGTTATGAAAATATTCCGCCGTCCATGGAAAGGACTTGCCGAACCGCTCAGCATGCCTGCTTCATGGATTACGCACCGCACCGCCTTTTATGACGACATCTTTTTTGAGCAGATTTACAACCTGTATATTCTGGAAGAGCTGCCTCAAAATGAACAGGCCAAGCTTAAGGAAATGCTTGAATCCATTCTGAATTTTCTTATCGTCACAAGTATGGAATGGCTTAAGGGTCCAAGTTCAGGAATTAAACATCCGGCTATCACCTGCCTTCCTAAAGACGAAAAAGGGGAACCGCTTTGCAACCTCAAGCCTAAAGACTGGAAGGCTAAAAAAGAGCTTGGTTTTGATGATTACGTGCCGGATGTGGATACAACCTTCCTTGCCCTTGCTATGAGCCGCAAGTGGCTTGATCTGGTAGCGGAAAAAAATCTTAGCTGTGATGCACAACTTCTTAAGCACTGCGAAGAATTTCTAGATTTTCCATGGGTAGAAATTATCAGCGAGTACCAAATAGGCGGCGGAAACAAAACCAACCTGCCGACCATCACCATGACCCGTCCGCTTGATTATTACGGAGCAGTCCCTTTATGGTTTGATAAACCGTTTGAAAAAGAAAACGGAAGAATAATTCGTGAAACTCTCGGCAACGAAGTATGCCCCGGTCACAATATGGATATTCTTGAATCAATTCTGATCAACCGTAAGCAATGGAAAGCCCTTGAAGGAGAAAATCTGGAAACTGTGAAAAGGTTTTTAACATTCCATTACAATGCATTTGTAAGCGGAAATTTTAAACACGACAGTGCTGTAAGATTTTATCTGCCTGAAATATATGTAAGCTATGCAGGAAGATTATACGATACATGGCTGACCATTCCAGAAAAGGAACGTCAAATCATTGATCCTGACGGAAAAGTTGAAGTAATCCGTCAGCTAGCCATAAATTACTGCAAATATGATATGCTTGGGGCTACCCTCAATCCATTCGACGCATCACTTGCCGTGGCAACACTTTGTCTGCTGCAATACGGAACTCGCGGAGATGGACTGATCGAACGCGGAATCCGTATTCTGCATGACCATCTGGGGGAAGGACGCAAGAAGCATCCTTATAAAGCATATGAATGGACAATGGTCCGCCATCCAACCCGTATAATTGTCGGTAGCGAAGTGACAACTTCACTGTTCGTTATGAATGCAATCGCCTGCTACAAAAGATATTTAAAAATGTAATTTAATATTTCATAAATGGGATTAAGCTAGCTTAATCCCATTTATGAAGACTCAGCACAGCCGGGACTAGCTGCTAAAAATCATTTCAAAACACCGCTATCACTAATTAATTACCATCACCTAAGCACATCAAGACTTATTAAGTATCAATATGCAACATATTATATATTAGACATATAGATATAAGCTCATTTACATTTTTCTTAACGACAACAAGAAAGGAGTAAAATCATGGCTATTACTTACAGCTGGACAAAAGATTTAAGTCCCGAAGAACTGGAAAAGCTCTTTCTTTCCGTTAACTGGGAATCAGGAAATTATCCGCAGAAGCTACAAAAAGCCATGTTCAACTCACATAAAGTTAATTCGGCATGGGATGGCAGCACTTTAATCGGTATTATCAATTCAATGACTGACACAGTGCTCACCGTATATTTTCAATATTTAGTGGTGCATCCAGCTTATCAAGGCCACGGCATTGGCAAAAAATTGGTAGCCGCAATGCTGGACACATACAGTGATATTCCCCGAAAGATTTTGATTTCCGTGAATGAAAAAGTCGATTTCTATAAACACTGCGGATTCACTCATCACGCAGATAAAGCCCCTATGTTTGTAAGTACTCTTTAATACAATAGATCTTACCTCCACTCCATTGTTCATTCCCCAGAACAATAAGATTGTAGCAGACGGAGGCTCAGGCGCGTGTCTCCACTCCTGCAAACCCCGATGATACGGATTCCACTCACGTTTCATCGGGGTTTTCATTTATTCTTGATTTCCTGCTATCATATCCTTGCAATCACAATTCTTTGCTAATATTAATCATTAATTCAAATGACCTTCAACCAGATTGATACTAATGTCCTTCTTACACAATATTGCATCTCTATTTCGCCTATGGCGGCTAAAAAAAAGAAAACAAGTCGTTGTTATCCGCGGATCATGCAATATGTGCGGAAAATGTTGTCAGGAGCTTTGCCTTTATATCGATTCCAAATGGCTATGCAGCAAAAAGCAAGCCCGCAAGGCATCAATTAAAAACCCACATCTCAAAATTTTTAAAATTATAGGTAAAACCGAAGACGGGTTGCTGAAGTTTGCCTGCACTAATTTAGGAAAAGATGGTCTGTGCACAGATTATGCTAATCGCCCACCACTTTGCAAAACTTTTCCATCCCCTGCTATTTTTTTACAGCACGGACAGCTTCCTGAAGGATGCGGATTCAGAATGTCTACTGAGATTGATTTTCAAAAGGTCCTTGAAGACACATGCAACAAAAAAGATTCTATTAAGACATTCAAAAGAAAGGATTTTTAAAATCATCTATTAATTAACATAAAATATTTTTTTAACAGTTTCACCCATTGATTTTTATTTGTAAGTGAAGCAGATTTCTTCCCACGAATATCACATTCCAAAACCCAAGCAACTTAATCAGGGGTAATTATGCTTAAAAAAATAAAAGTAGAATTTGGTGATGGAAAGAAACTTAATGCAACCGGTGACTGTTTTACTGCCGGTACAGACTTACCGGTTGAAAAAGGCGGGGAAGGATCAGCCCCAAGTCCGCTTGATTTGTTTATAACTTCTCTTGCAACCTGCGCAGCTTACTATGCACGCAATTTCTGTGAGTCT
This sequence comes from Desulfovibrio sp. UCD-KL4C, assembly GCF_006210265.1. Lineage (NCBI taxonomy): Bacteria > Pseudomonadati > Thermodesulfobacteriota > Desulfovibrionia > Desulfovibrionales > Desulfovibrionaceae > Desulfovibrio > Desulfovibrio sp. UCD-KL4C. The sequence continues at coordinate 775,415 of NZ_VCNC01000001.1, read as the reverse complement.
AAAGCACTCACAATGAACGGAATTGCACTTAACGTTGAATACATTGAGGATCCTGAAACATTTCACATCTCAAAAGTTAATTATCTGCTGACTTTACCGGAAGGTTTTCCAGAAAAGTATAAAGCAGCTTTGTTGAGAGCCATTGATCTTTGCTCTGTAAAAAAACATTTGATCAACCCTCCGGATTTTGAACTTGAATTAATCTAATTTCATTATTTTTACTCATAGGAGGTTGTACGAAAGCTCATCCTCCTTACTAATTCCCTCTGCGCATACTTAATTCGTCTTCATAAAAATCCACTTTATTTCACGTTATCATACACCCCATAGCGAGATTGTATGCATCAGCTCATTTCAACTTCAAAACTTTTTATAGAAAACATTTGCTATCCAAGACGGTTTATCTCTGAAAATAAACCTGACATAAAGCTCCATGAACGATAGTTTTTACTGATAGGTCGACACATAAAACTTTGCATACACAAATAGTATGATATTTTTTCTGCCTATCCTGTTGACATACCCAAAATGAAGCCTATCATTTTAAACAACTAAACCAAATTAGGAGAATATAAATGCTCAAAATTACAACCGAAGCGAAAGAAGTTCTTGACCAGCATTTTGATGGCAAAGACAAAGAACCTATCCGCATATATATTGCATCTGCTTGTAGCGGAAGTCGCCTTGCATTAGGCCTTGACGCAGCAAAAGAAGGCGATGAAACCATTACTTTAGAAGGTTATGATTTCGTTGTGGATAAAGCTCTGCTCGAAGAAGCAAAACCAATGGAAATTAATCTGACACCTATGGGTATCGAAATTTCTTCTTCTCTCGTTTTTGAAACATCCGATGGCGGTTGTTGCGGAAGCTGCGGAAGCTGCGGTTAATAGATTTAAAATCCTCTGAAAAGAGATTGCTTCATTGCTTTAAGAGATAATGAAAGGCCGGAATGTTAACATTCCGGCCTTTTGTTTTTATTTGAAAACTATACAGCCTCTTCGCGCAGTTCATCTTCTTTGCGAATTTCGGCATACTGCTGCCCCCATTTAGTCAAATGCTGCAACACCGGAATAACTGTCTGACCTAACTCAGTCAGTGAATATTCCACTTTAGGCGGTACGACCGCGTATACAACGCGATTAATAAGCCCGTCATGTTCAAGTTCCCGCAATTGCTGAGTCAGCATTTTCTGAGTAATATTAGGGATAATCCGCTTAAGCTCCCCGAAACGATATGTTCCATTCCGCTCCAGCTGATGAAGAATAATCATTTTCCATTTACCGCCGATGACATGCACTGTCAGTTCCATGCTGCAATGATACTCATGCCTTCCGCTCTTTTTAGACGGGCATTCAGCCATATTTTTCTCCAGTCTCAACTTCATGGTTTCTATTTAGATACTACAATACAAAAAGGTATCTACTTTCTTTTTATACTGCATGCATGCTAAGAAGACAACTATGTTGTTCAAGCGGTTCAAACTAAAAAAATTAATAATCATGACACGCCAAGGAGAAAAAAATGGTCCAACTCAAAATCAATGAAGAGCTGTGTATAGGATGCGGAGATTGTGCAGCGGACTGCGTTCATAAAATTATAGAACTTTCAGACGGAATCCCCTTCATTATTTCAGGTGGGGAAAATAACTGTCTCCAGTGTCAACACTGTCTTGCAGTCTGCCCCACCGGGGCACTAAGTATCATGGGTCTTGATCCTCAAGACAGCCTACAGCTTCCGGCAGATGTCCCGTCATCGATACAAATGGAAAACCTTATAAAAAGCCGCCGATCAACAAGGCAATACCGCCAAGGAAATGTTGATGGGGAAACTCTGGACAAACTCCTTAAAATTCTTGCATACGCACCGACAGGTATGAACAGACAGAAAGTATCCCTGACGGTAGTAAATGATATAGAGACCATGAATACACTGCGTCAGCGGACATATTCAGCTATTCAGGCTAAAATTGACAGCAATGAACCTGTTTCTGAAACACAAAAATGGATTATCGGCTATATTAAAGGCTGGCAGGACGGAGCAGACTATATCTATCGTACCGCACCGCATATGATTATAGCTTCGGCTCCGCGCGGTATAGGCACTCCAGTAGCTGACTGTGTCATCGCCCTCAGTTACTTAGAACTGCAAGCTCCAAGTATGGGACTCGGAACGACATGGTGCGGCTTAGCAAAAACAGCTATAAACGAATTTGCCCCAGAGTTGATAACAGAACTGGGTATACCTGATGATCACGAAGTAGGATATATGATGCTTTTCGGTGAACCGACTGTAACCTACCACCGCACAGTGCAAATCACTTCTGACCGTGTAAACTTTCCAAAACTTAAAAAGCAATAGCACTTTTTTCAAAAGCATTTACAATTTCAAAGATAAGGGTTTACGATTTAAACGTCGCAAACCCTTATCTTACTTCAACTTTATATTCTATTTCCAAGTAAACTGGCAGAAGTTTACGCAATGACATGTCGACGCCCTCTGTGCTACGCCTGAGCTATGCCAAACTGTAATAAATTAACACTCCCCGCTATTATCTCATTCTGCCTTAGTCTGATTCTTTTCACTTCAGGGTGCTCCACCATCCACCAAAGCAAAACACTGTATTCCCCATACCAAAAAAACATTGAATCAGTACTTGATACCGCTGGCGGAAATCGCGCACAGATAGAAACATTTTTGAATAAATTCAGTAATGATCCTGAAAAAAAGCAAGCTGCGGACTTTCTTACGGCCAACCTTCCACCTTGCGACAGTGCTACGCTTTCAAGCGATTTACTTATAGAAAATCTGGATTATGCATTTCTTGCCAGAGAATCCACGCTATGGGGAAAGGATGTTTCATGGGCAGACTTTTTAAATTACGTTCTGCCGCACCGGGTCAGTCAGGAAGAAGCTGTTAAGTGGCGGAAAATTTTCTATCAAGAGCTTTTGCCAATTGTTTCGAAGTGCAAAACAATGCGTGAAGCAATTCTTGCGGTAAACCTGTGGTGCTTTTCAAAGACGGGATTCAAATCCACTCAGCGCTGGGATCAAAATCCTCTAATGACTATCAACAGGACCTATGGCAGATGCGAAGAAGCTGTAATTTTAACTATCTGCGCCCTGAGAAGTGTCGGAATTCCGGCTCGTCAGGCAATGGTCCCTGCATGGCAGCACTCAAACGATAATCATACATGGACCGAAGTTTTAATTGGCGGGAAATGGCATTATCTGGAATCTGCAAATCCTGACTACGGACTTGATTACGCTTGGTTCAGCGGGTCTGTACGCAAAGCTCCTCTGGTTGAGTCTTATGCCTACGGCAATGTGGAGCAACCGAAGTTTCCAGTATTGGGAAACAAAGTAGGTTGCACTCTTTTAAACACGACTTCCATGTACGCCCCAGCCAGCCGCACTGAAATTCTTGTAACCGATAATGAAAACAAACCGCTTAACAATGTCACTGTTTATTTTTCAGTTTTCAATTATGCATCACTGCGCCCTGTGGCGGTCAAGCAAACCGATGAAAAAGGAAAAACAAGTATTATCCTTGGCCCTGGGTCTATCCTTGTCTCTGCCGCTCATAATAATGCAACCGCATATGCTGCCTCAACTTGGATTCCAGGAGAAAAAGCATCACGTAGAAATATTCAACTGAAACTTTCTCCGAACAATAAACCTGAAGGAACAATTCTTTTCCGCTTCAATTACACCGATAAACTCGCGCAATCGGCTCCGGCAAAAAATTCAGAAGGAGCTAAAAAGATTGAATTTGACACCATGAAGAAAGGTCGGCTTACAAAAATTGAAGGAATGAAAAAAGGTGCTGAAATCTTTGATAGAACTTTGGCTGGTTCCATTGCAAAAGCAGGACTGAATACTCCGCAAATACTTAATGCTCTAAATAGCTGTTCTGAAAAAGATAGACCATTTATGGTTGAAGCTATTCGCCAGATGGAAACAGCTGACCTCACAAAAATAAAATCTGATGAACTGACATCCAATACAGACTTAGCTCTTAAAGCCAGAGAAGAAATCAGTAAAGCCGGACTGAAATATAATGACAAAATATTCACGCAATATGTCTTAAGTCCGCGGATCATGTATGAGCAACTTCAACCGTGGCGGAACTGTTTATATCCTTTTTTCAAACTGAAAAAAGGATATAAAATTTCAGACAAAATAAACTCTGTCAGCAGATTTGCTCAAACTTTAACAGCTGTGTCCCGTGGTCCTTTAGGATGCGGCTTGACTCCTGTTGGGGTCTTCACATCCAGAAAAGCATCAAATAATGACGAGATAAACATTTTTGCGGTTGCAGCTCTGCGCTCAGCTGGCATCCCTGCCAGATATCTCGATGAGCAAGGCTGGATAGAACTATTCAATGGACAAAAATGGATTCCGTATTACCCTGAAAACGATTCCATGACAGGAGATAAAAATGCAACGGCCGAAAGCACAGCTTATTATTCAAACTGGAGAACTATCAAATTTAGTTTAAATGGATTTCCCAAAATAAATAAACCTCCTCAATATTTTAAAGACTTCACAATTTCCAAATTACAAAATGATTCTTTTTTTCAAGTTGTTGAGAAAACAATTTATGGATCATGTACTGAAAATTTATGGGAAATTAATATTCCTGACGGCGAATACTACCTTATAAGTGGAAACCGCAACGCTAATGGAGAACCTACTATTTCAATTATTCCCATAAACAAAACACAATGATACTATTTATAATACACCTAAATAACTACATTATTCTCTAACAAAACAAACAGAAACCTTGCACAGCAAAGATTTATACAGTAATAAAAAGAATCAGATGCACAAGTTACTACTAAAACAATTAGAAGAGACAATCGGAATCTCAACTGCTGACTCACCTGAGGAAATGAAGTCATTTCTGATGCTCGTCGACAAAACTTATTCCAACCTTGATGCATCCTGCATGGATTTTCCTGATTCTATCTTCATCAAAACACTTCATTTTCTGCCAGACCCTTCATTTGTTGTTGACAAAAATGGCATAATAATCGCTTGGAATCCGGCACTTGAAAAACTAACCGGAATAGCGGCAGAAAAAGTTATAGGTAAAGGTGATTTTGAATACACAAACCTTATCCACGGCATCCGAAAATCAGGGTTAATCGATGTAGTTAGAGGCTGCGAGGCAACGAGCCTTCTTGAATATCAATCTATCAGGCGACACGGAAACTCTTTAGCAGCTGAAATCAGAGCTAAAAACATTGGGCTTAGAAAGAACACACACCTCTGGGTCCAAGTCGCACCGATTACGGATAACACGGGAGAAATAATAGGAGCAATCGAAACGCTCCGAGATATTTCTGCCCGTAAGCAAACTGAAAACATTAATCTCATCCTTTACAAAATTTCATCGGCCGCAAAATCAACTACCGACAATTTCAGTTTATTCCAATTTATACATGAGACTCTTAAGCCATTTATCGAAGCTGAAAATTTCTATGTTGCTCTGTATGAAGACAAAGATGAAACCATTTCATTTCCTTATTATTCTGATGAAAAAAAAAGTATTTCACCAAACGAGCGGATTAGTCTTAAAAATATCAACAGCCTCAGCGCAGAAGTAATTAAACAGCGAAAACCTCTTCTGCTAGAAGAGAAAAATATAGACCAATATCGCAAACAGGAATTAGAAAGTCTCGGCTCAGCAGCAAAATCCTGGCTAGGCGTGCCGCTCATCCACGGCGATCAAGTCGTTGGCGTAATGACAATTCAATCTTACAAGTCGGATAATTCATATACAGAGCATGATGTTGACTTAATGATCGCAATTTCCGACCAGATAGCGTCTGCCATTAAACGCAGGCAGACTGAAAGAGCACTGCTGGCAAGCGAAAAAAAATTCCGCTCAATATTTGAAAATGCCACTGTTGCAATTTTTCAGACATCAATTGACGGGAAAATGCTTATGGCTAATCCCGCAATGGAAAGAATTATGGGCTATGATTCTGCCGCGCAAATGCTGGAACAATGCCCCAAGTCTTCTGACTATTTCCATAACACACGAGACTGGTTAAATCTGGTAAAGGAGCTGCTTAAAAAAGGAGCTGTCAGCGGAAAACGTATTCGCATCAAACATAAAGAGAACTTAGAAAAATGGTGCTCCATCAATATTTCAACGACGTATGATGATGAAAGAAAGCCAATTCTATACTCAGGAACAGCCTTTGATTCTACGCCGAGGATAATAGCAGAAAGAAATGCTTTCACCCATAAAGCACGCTTCATGCAGCTTTTTGAAAGTTCACCGCAGGCCATTGCTCTGACTGATTCAGAGGGAAATATAATGGCCACCAATAAAGCCTTCACCGAACTTTTCGGATACAAAACCGAACAGATGAAGCCTTGCTGTGAGAATCTAAATCCTAGCGGTGAAGGTGCAATCAAAGAAAATTTTAAGAAAATTTTATCGGGCATGACATTTAGGACTGAAGATCTGCGCAAACATAAAAACGGCAGATTAATTCCAGTATCTATACTCGGATACCCTTTTGTTTATGATGATACAATATCCGGAACATTTATTATCTATGACGATATTTCACACCGCAAAGAATTTGAACGCAAACTTTCTCACCAATCGTTGCATGATTCTCTGACAGGTCTGCCTAACCGAACTCTATTCCTTGAACGCCTTGAGCAGGCTCTTTTCCGATCTCAGAAACAACCTGAGCATAATTTTGCGGTGCTTATGCTCGATATTGATATGTTTAAACGCATAAACGACAGTCTCGGCCATCAGGCAGGAGACTCTCTTTTAATTACAGTCGGTGAAAGAATTAAAAGCTGCCTTCGCCCTGTAGATACAATCGCCAGAATGGGCGGAGACGAATACGCAATACTCATAGAATATTTCAAAACACCTCAGCAGGTAATACAAATAATCCGAAGCATCAGAAACAAAATACACAAGCCCATAACTGTTTCCGATAGAGAAGTTGTTATCAGTTCAAGTATTGGCATTGTCTTTAAAACTGCTGCATATGAACACCCGGAGTACATCTTGCGCGATGCAGACATCAGCATGTATGAAGCTAAAAAACAGGGTGTTAATAAATTCAAAGTGTTCAATAAAGCTATGCATGAAAAAGCACTTGAAAATATGCTTATTGAAACAGAAATCAGACAAGGCCTCCCTGAAGATGAGTTTATTCCTTATTTCCAGCCGATTTACTGCCTGCACACTAAAAGGCTGGCCGGGTTTGAAGCCCTTATACGCTGGAATCACCCTGAAAGAGGTTTCATAACCCCTGATCAAATAATTCCTATTGCAGAGGAAACGGGGCTGATTGTAAAACTGGACAGGTTGATGCTGCAAAAAGCCTGTCAGGAATTTGCTGCGTGGCTATCTGAATATCCTTCATCACGAGACATGTTCCTCACTGTCAATTTATCCTCGGGCCAACTTTCGCGCCCCGATCTTGCTGATTCAATTTCAAGAACACTCAACGAAACAAATTTCCCATCAGATATGTTGAAACTTGAAATCACCGAATCCGCAATAATGGAAAGAAACGCCGCTTCCTCTTTAAATCTTAAAAAAATCGTTGAGATGGGTATCAGACTTGCGGTAGACGATTTCGGTACCGGCTACTCCTCCCTGTCGCAATTACAAAGATTCCCTGCCTCAACAGTAAAAATTGACAGATCATTCATCAGCCGTATGGCAATAGATCACGAATCACTTGAAATTGTCCGCGCAGTAAATGCTCTGGGCCATAGTCTCAGCATGGATGTTATTGCAGAAGGAGTTGAAACCAAGCAACAGTTGACTCTACTTAAGGAAATAGGTTGCGACTGTGTGCAAGGATTCTATTTTGACAAACCGCAACCTCCTGCAGTTGCGTTACAACTTATCAAAATGCGATCAGACGGATTCTGTCCGCCAGGCCTAACGTCTATTTAACTCCGTTTTTTCATCTCTCTTTTACACTGAATAAATTTTAATTATTCAGCCCTTCCACGGATAAAGACTCCTTTTTTTTATTACGCTTAAGATACTATGCAGCTTGTTAGCAAAATGAATTGAGTGTATTATTTGTCTAGCAAAAAAACTTTCAAGTGTTCACTAACATAAGGAGTTCCGAATGCAACATACGATCTCAGCGCTGGTGAGAAACAGAGCCGGAGTTCTGGCAGAATCTTCAGCTGCTTTTCAAAAAAACGGTATTAACATTACATCCATATCCTGCGGTGAAACCGAAAATATGGATGTATCAAGAATGGTTATATGTGCACAGGGTAATGATGAAGAAATTGCCAAGGTCACAAAAGATCTACAGGCAATGGATTTTGTAATAAAATTAGATGATCTGGCCCGTAAAGATTTTGTAGACCGTGAACTTGTTTTAATCAAAGTTGATGTCACAAAAGATTCCATGTGTCAGCTTATGCAGATTTTTGAAGTTTTCAGAGCCGACGTCGTAGGTATGGGACAAAAAACTATCACGGTTGAGCTCAGCGGGGATCAGGAACGAGTTGAAGGTCTTATCAAAATGCTCCAGCCTATCGGAATCAAAAGTATGTGCCGCACAGGTATGATCGCGCTGAAAAGAGGCGATGAATAGCTTTTGCGCTAGGTAACATATCAGGCACATGAATAATTTTATAAAGGTGCGTCCATGACTATAACTTCGCTAGATGAGCTCATAAAAAAAGTACGTCGGTGCGGCGGAAAGCCTAAAGTTGCAATAGCTCCTTGCGCAGAAGAATTCGTAATGAGATCTGCCATTGAAGCTTACCAAGCAGGAATTGCCGAGCCTATTTTTATAGGAAATCGTGAAAAAGCTGATGAGGTGTCACAACAATACGATCTGAACATAGACGGATTCGATTTTTATGAAGAAAACGATGATGTAGCAGCTGTGGCAAAAGCTGTTCAGCTCTTTAAAGAAGGCAAGGCTGCACTTATTATGAAAGGACTTGTCAGCACCAGTGTTGTGCTAAAAGCAATCTTGAATAAGGAAACCGGAGTACCTACCAAAGGTATTATCAGCCATGTTGCCATATTTGAATCATCTGAATCTGAAAGGCTTATTTTAATAACTGATGCAGGAGTAAATATTAAACCGAATTTACAACGAAAAGCTGATATTATCCGTAATGCTCTGCAAGTGGCCCGTAAGCTTGGAATCAAAAAAACTAAGGTTGCAGTCTTAGCTGCAATTGAAAAAGTGAATTATCCGGCAATGCCTGCCACGCTTGATGCAGACATACTTGCCAAAATGTCTATTGATGGAGCTTTCGGTGATGCATTTGTTGCCGGACCACTGGCTCTTGATATTGCTCTATCTCCCTCAGCTGCTGCTCGCAAAGGAGTAACAAATCCTGTTGCAGGACATGCCGATATACTTTGCACACCAGACATAGAAAGTGGCAACATTCTTTATAAGGCATTAAATACAATCGCCGGAAAATGTATGGCAAGCGTTGTAGTAGGAAGTGATATCCCGGTGGTTGTTCCTTCCCGTGGAGATTCAGATAGGTCTAAATTTTTATCTATCGCTTTAGCCAGTTACTTGACAAGCTGTTAAAATTGCAAAAAACGCATCGAGCCAACTAAGAGGAAAAGAAGCATGAAAATATTAATCGCAACAATCATGCTATTAACTTTATTCACGCCTTATCCTTTAATGGCTCAAAAAAAGCTCACCCTTATCACCGACCCTTTCCCTCCACTCTATTATCAAGTAAACGGTGAAAATAAAGGTGTATACTGCGAAATATTAGATCTCGTTTTCAAAGAAATGAATATTTCATACAATCTTTCTTTTGTTCCGTGGGAAAGAGCATTGCGCATGGCTGAAACTAAAAAATCAGATGGCATTCTAGGTACTGTAAAAACCAAAAACAGGGAACAATCTCTGATTTTTCCTAATGAACCTATTTCAATAATTGATATAGTCTTATTTCAACGCAAAGATGAAAATTTTAAATTTGATGGTATTGCTTCATTGTCCGGTAAACGAATTGGCACCATATATGGATATTCATATGGAGAAGAATTCGATCGAAGTAACTTATTCAAAAAAGAAAAAGTAAGCTCATTAAGACTTAATTTCCTTAAGCTAGAAGCAAAAAGAATTGATTTTGTAATTGCTTACAAAAATATAGCTCTGCATACATTGCAAAACTTAAACCTTATTGATCAATTTTCTTACGACTCACACCCTGTTGACCGCGTCGCTTTATTTTTAGCCTTTTCCAAAAAACCAGGTAATGAGCAGTTAGCAGAAAAATTCAGTCAGGCTCTTCAAAAAATAAAAAAAAGGGAAGCTGTTAAGAAATTATTTAAAAAAGCAGAACTCAATGCAAGCTCCATCCAGTAAAAACAAATGTAAATTTATGCATGACCAGAGGAGCACAGAACCCATATTCCGGAGGCAACTAGCATAATACCAAGCACTGAATTAATTGTGACATGTTCACGATAAAGCAGCATCCCAAGCGGTATAAGGCAGGCCATGACCACTCCGTTTACGATTACAGGAAGAGTACTGACATTAGCTCCCGCCCTGTAGGTAAGCAAAACGCCAACCTCGATCCCGAAAATGGCCAGACCAAGAAGTAAAACCTGCCAATTTCGAGTACTCAATATTTCCGTAATTTCTATACGTCCTGATTGAAAATACATGCCGGCAAGACTGAGCAACATAGCCATGCCATATGCAGACGCCAGAGAGGCAAACATGGAACTGCCACCAGAAAGACTTTTCTGAGCAAGATGATATATAACAGATGAGGCAACGACAATTGCGATTGAACCATAAACAGCTATCATTACAATTTCCTTTTAAATTAAGTTAATATGTCAGCAACTTTGAAGATCAATAGCTACCTTGCTAAAATTAATATGACCACTGAAAGGTATTCATTCCCAGTATGAGCAAAACGAATCTATCAAATCTAGATCTCAACCTACTTGTAATATTAGACACTGTTTTTTCAGAAAGAAGCCTTACGCTTGCAGGGAAAAAACTGTTTATGACTCAGTCTGCAATCAGTCATGCCCTTTCAAAGCTCAGGGATCATTTCGAAGATCGCCTTTTTATCCGGCGCGGTAATAAAATGGACCCGACGCCGCTTTGTGAAGAGCTTCATGAGTCACTCTCTCCATCTTTGAAGAAGATACTTGAATCCCTTGATGACAGAGGTGAATTTTCTCCAGAATCTTCTAAACGCACATTTCGACTGGGATTAAGCGACTACCTATGCAACCTATTACTGCCTGAAATAATTTCCATACTCCAGACTCAAGCTCCGAATGTTACGCTTAGAATAGTTCAGGCAACATATGAACAAAGAACTGCGATGCTGCAAAATGGCAAGTTGGATTTATTTCTCGGTTGCTTACGAGATTATGGAGCGGGGATATTTAAGGAAAAACTATTTCAAGACAGAGAAGTTTGTATTTTGCGGAAAGATCATCCCATTACTGGAGAAGTAATGACCGAAGATGAAGTGTCACATGCCGAGTTTGTAGCCTTATCTCTATCTGAATCAGGTTTAGGCTTTCTGGAAGATTACCTATATCACAAAGGAGTTCAACGTAAGATAAAGGTAGTTGTACAGCAGGAAGCTGTAATCCCTTCCCTTGTGAGCTCATCAAATCTTGTAGGGACTTTGGCGGAAAGATTAGCTCAAATTTATACTAAAATCATGCCCTTACGAATCATTCGTCTTCCACTGCAAAACACTGAGTTTGAAATTTTTCAACACTGGCATGCCGTCAATGACAATGACCCTGCGCATATTTGGATGAGATCGGTACTAAAACATGTTGCAGATTCTCTACCACAGCTTACTAAACACAAATATTAAAATACCTTTAATTTAAAGAGTATAACAAGATAATGATAGCTATTACTATTTTATTACTTGCTAATTTTGAACATTTTTTATAGCTTTGTCAAAGCAATCAAAATATAAAGTTTCCCCACTATCAAGGAGTATATATGACATCTAAAATGAGGCTTAGCCTCTCAGTCACAGTTGTTCTCATTATGACTGCAGCATTATTCGCTTCAACGTTTTCTCCGGCAGCCGGAACAGGCGGAACAATGCTTGTTTGGCAGACTTCGTTCCTGATCATAGCCATAATCGGCGCTGTTTTTTCATTTATTACTATTAATTCAAGCATTTTTGGAGAGCTTGATTTACTTAGCAAATATGCAAAAGAGGTAAAAAAGGGAACATCAAAATCGACTCTTCCACAAGGACTTAATAATGAAGTACTTGAGGTTGGAAAAATTTTATATGCGGCATTCGAAGCCCTCATTTTAAAAACTGAGGAAAGCAATAAGACGAACAAAGAACTTGAAGTTAAAGCTGAAAAATTTGAACAAAGACTTAAAGTTTCGCAAGCGGAGCTTAAAGATTTAAAGACTGCGATGGAGTCTATTATCAAGTCAGCTGCCAACGCTCAGGGCATTTCCGGCAAACTGTTTTCCGGAATTGATGAACTCAGTGCACAAATAAATCAAGTCAGCACAGGAATGATTCTACAGCGTGACAGAGTCACTGAAACAGCTACTGCAATGGAAGAAATGAACAGCACGGTACTTGAAGTTGCGCAAAATGCTGCCATGGCTGCCCAAAGCTCAAGTCAGTCTAAAGAAAATGCACAGCAAGGAGCTGACGGTGTAATTGATGCGATTAAATCTTTTGAACAAATTAAAAAAACAATCCTAAATTTAAAAATAACCATGGGCTCTCTTGGCGAGCAGGCTGACAACATAGGCAAGATCATGACTGTAATTACCGACATTGCAGATCAGACTAATCTACTAGCTCTCAACGCTGCTATCGAAGCAGCCAGAGCTGGTGAAGCTGGACGTGGATTTGCTGTTGTTGCTGACGAAGTTCGAAAGCTGGCTGAAAAAACCATGAGTGCGACAAAAGATGTAGGTGACGCGGTATCAACAATTCAAGCCAACGCACGCGAGAACATTAATGCGGTTGACTCAGCTGCTGAAGAGATTGTTCACTCCACAGAATCAGCCGCTAAATCCGGCAGCCTCATGGAAGCTATTGTTGGAATGGTAGATGACACCAATTCTCAGGTAGAATCCATTGCGGCAGCCAGTGAAGAGCAATCTGCAGCTTCAGAAGAAATCAATATGGCTATTAGTGATGTTGCCAGAGTTTCTCAGGAAACCTCAGGAGGCATGACCGATTCAGCCAGAGCTCTTGCGGAGATTTCAGGTATAATTGAAGAGCTTGACTCAATTGTTCAGGGTATATCTACTGGTAAAATTGTTGACACAAGTTCAGGTAAAATTGTTGAATGGTCAGACGACCTTTCTGTTAATGTCAGAACCATCGATGAACATCACATGACTTTGATCAACATGATTAACGAGCTATATCAGGCAATGCGCCAACGCAAAACAAGCTCTGTAATCAAAGCAATTGTGGATAAATTGCTTGAATACACCAAATATCACTTCGGATACGAAGAAAAGATTTTTGACAAATACAAGTACCCAGATACAGATTCACATAAAAAACTTCACCGCACATTTGAAAGCAAGATTGAAGAATTCGGTAATGGGCTTGCTTCAGGTAAAGCAATTGTTTCCAGCGAAGTTATAAGATTCTTAAAAGACTGGCTGGTTAAACACATTATGATTGTCGATCATAAGTACTCTCAGTTTATGAACGAGCATGGTATCCACTAAAAATTAGCTAAATAAAGTTCTATATAATAAAGCCCCTGAAATGATTATTTCATGGGCTTTATTATTAGCAGTGAATTTATTTTAACAACTAGATTCAGCAAACTATTACTTTAATTTCTTCCCTTCGTGCCACGCACGCCCTATGCATTCACCAACCGTCCAATACCGATTGTCAGGCATTGTGAGAGTGAAAGGATCTACCTTTTTTACATCAGGAATTCCTTCACTAAGGACCTCTTCATTGCACCATGTTGCAATCACTTCTCCCACAAAAAGAGTATCATTTGGCAATTCCATAGAATCGATAACCTTGCACTCCAGCCCCATAGGGCATTCAGCAATAATAGGAGCATTTTCAAGAGTTCCTTCATGAATTGTAAACAATTCAGACTTATCGAGCTGACTCCCGGATACAAGCCCTACGAAATCGGTAATTTCGATCATATCTGAGGAGGGAATATTGATACTAAATTCACCGCTTTCTTTAATGGCAGAATTAGAAAAATGTTTTTTCCCCACTGAGGCCATGATTAACGCAGGATTGTAGTTCACCCTTGTAGTCCATGCCAAAGCCATAAAATTACTACGCCCACCTTGTCGACACCCCAAAATAGTCTGAGGCATGGGCATAGTGAAACCTTGTACTCCAATATTTATTTTTCCCATTACGACTCCATTTATCAAAAAATTTATTGTTACTTTAAAGTCTTCAATCAGACTCTACTACAAGAACAACAGCAACGAGATTGCCATTACCGCCATACCGGAAATCAAACCGTAAATTGAAAGATGATGCTCCCCATATTCTGCAGCAGCAGGCAATAGTTCATCAAAGGAAATAAAGACCATAATTCCGGCAACTCCGGCAAAAATCACCCCGAAAACAGTATCCGACATGAAAGGCATTAGCAGCGCATACCCGACAAGAGCTCCTACAGGTTCTGCAAGACCGGATAAAAATGAATAGGCAAAGGCTTTTTTCTTACTGCCGGTTGCATAATAGATGGGAACGGAAACAGCAATTCCTTCAGGAATATTATGGATCGCAATTGCAACGGCGATGGGCACGCCAAGGTGCGGGTCTTTAAGAGCGGCTGTAAATGTGGCAAGGCCTTCCGGAAAATTATGGATACCGATTGCAAGAGCAGACATCATTCCCATGCGTAAAAGTTTTTTCTTACTCTTTCCGGCAAACGGGTCGTTCTCGTTCATTTCTTCAATGCGATGCATTTCATGAGGATTCTCGTAACTTGGAACTAATTTATCAATTAAGGCAATAAGCAACATCCCACCAAAAAAGGCACCTACGGACGCCCACGTTCCTGCAACGTCACCAAGATCTGCCTGTAAAGCAATTTTAGCTTTACTCATAATCTCCATAAAAGAGACATAAATCATTACTCCGGCGGAAAATCCTAATGAAATAGATAAAAAACGGGTGTTTGTCTTTTTGGCAAAAAATGCCAACGCAGAACCGATCCCCGTAGAAAGCCCGGCAAACAAAGTGAGCCCCAATGCAAAGCTGACATTTTCCGAAAACATAATTTCAACTCCTCACAAAACGACAAATACTGATTGTTATAAAAAAGATTTCTTATTTCAAAGAAGCCTCAACAATAAAGATCATACGCTTGCCAAGCTTGCTGTCAGGATTTGCATCAACAACTCGTTTAAGATTTCGAATGGCACTGATATCGACTTTGTTAACGCCGCCTTTATGCGTAGCATGGCAAAGCCAGACATGCCCTTTACCATCAGGAACAATAACTCCTACATGGTAATGAAGTACCTTGTAATTCTTAAAGCTAACAGGCTTACTCATAGAAAACAGATAAACTTTACCTTTTTTCATCTTAGAGATTACGTCAGCCCATGCCTTTAGATCATGCAAATCAAAACCACGAAGACTCATTGCATTGCTGCTGGAAATGTCCACAGTATCTCCAAAAGGAAGCATAGCCTTACGATCCATACCCTCGGTCAAATTCAAGATAACATCATAGCCGAAATCCCAGTCTGCGCCCAATTCTGCATCAGCGCCACTGTCTGCAAGGCGGTCAATCATAACATCACTTAGTACATAGTCACGCTTAAAAAAATAACGTGATGCAGCCACTGTAAAACCGCTGCAATTAAGCCCCGGAGTCTCAAAGCGGGCCTGCTGATCTGCAAAAAGAGTAAAGTCCCCATCTTTATTTATAGCTCCGTCTTCGCGGTAAGGTATGGAGTCGAAAAAAGCTAAAATTTTTTCAGCAGAATCTCCAGCTTCAAGTCCTCCCGTCATGCCTGAAGGGGTAGGTATATTTACTCCAGCACATCCAATAGAGACTAAAAAGCTAAGCCCGATCAATGAAGTCAAAAAAAACTTTCTGAAATAATACATACTTACCACCTTATCATATATCTGTTTCTTTAGAAACAGTACTTAATCTTTCAATAGTTGCAAATTTTTTAAATTTCGCAACATTCATGTTTGATCCCATGACTCCGACAAAGTCTCCAGCCTGTAACTCAAAACATCCATCAGGATTAATATTGAATTTTTTGCCTCTTAGAACACCGACAACGGAAACTCCTGTAAGAGTTCGTACCTTACTTTCGGCCAGAGTCCGCCCTGCAATGTACGCCAGATTTTCAACGTACACCCAAGTAAGCTCAATAGAGTTAGATGCAGCTCGTAAAGTTGACAACAACTCATTTTCTGGGTTCTGCCGCTCAACATCTGTTGTATACCTATCTCTACGCATAGAATCCATTACACTCTGAACTTCTGTTGCAGGCAAGCTGAAATGGCGCAGTATCTGACGAATCATTTCAAGACTTGTTTCAAACTCAGGCAAAATAATATTATGCACTCCTAAACTATTAAGGACCTCTAACTGTTCTGAATTTCTAGAAAGAGACACAACAGGCGTTCCAGGAGAAAGTTTTTGCAGCTTTTCAAAAATAGCACTGGCCCCTTCAATAGATGGTATTGTCATAAGCACCATGCGTGCACGAGACACCGCTGCAGCCTCTAAAACTATTTCCTGTGCCGCGTCTCCGTAAATAACATTCTGTCCCCTATCAACGATATGCTCGACCTTATTAGAATTAAGTTCAATAATTACGTATGGTATATCAATTTTTCCCAAAACATCCGCAACATAAGCACCGAATCTTCCGCCACCTAAAATAACTACGTGCTGATCCAAACCTTCTTCTGGAATATGAACTGTTTGTAAGGGATCACCTCCCTTACGCATTTTAAGAAAAGAATATAGCGGGGAAGTGAACGATGAAAGAATTGGAGTAAGCATCATGGTGAGGATTCCGCATCCCATAAACAATGGAAAATATTCTTTTGGGAATGAACCTGAGTCTGCTCCCTGCTGCAACAACAGAAAAGACAGTTCACCGACCTGAAACATGCCGAATCCAAGAGCTAACGGTATTACATTTTTATAATTAAATAAAAACGATATGCATCCAAAAATGAACCCCTTGCCGGCAAAAATACAAAATGTCAGTAGAAGAATTGTAGGTAAATTATGCCAAATAAATACAGGATTTATAAGCATCCCTATTGATGCAAAAAAAATTAGACTGAAGACATCACGGAGTGGAAGTATATCGCTTAAAGCCTGATAAGCATATTTAGATTCACTAAGAACCATGCCTGCTACAAAAGCCCCAAAAGCGAAAGATAGTCCCAGCATATGGGTAACATAGCCAATTCCAAGACCTATTCCACTGCAAGTAAGCATAAAGGTTTCACGGGAATTCCAACTTGCAACAACCTTCATGACAGAAGGAATAATCCGTGTTCCCAGCAAAAACATTGAAGCAAGAAAAAGAACAGTTTTAAACGCTGCAAAACCAATCTGCTCCAGCCCAAATGCCTCTGAACCTAATTGTGGCATAAGAATAAGCATAGGAACCATAATCAAATCCTGAACAACAAGCATTCCAATCATAACTCTACTGGATAGAGTTCCCACCAGTCCCTTACTCTCAAGAGTTTTTAAAACAACCATTGTACTGGACAGGGAAATAAAAGCACCGAACCATAGCGACAGATGTGAATCCCACCCCATAAGCAACCCGATTCCCCATCCGAAAACCATCGTTAAAATTATCTGTAGAGGAGTTCCTAGCAAAGCCACAGTTTTTACAGGCCTGAGTTCCTTAATTGAAAATTCAATACCAAGTGTGAACAGGAGCAATGCAACCCCTATCTCAGCCAGCATTTCAATATCATGAACATCCGATACAGTTACTCCTCCTGTATGCGGACCCACAATAACTCCGGCAACAATGTACCCAAGCAGTAATGGCTGACGTAATAAACGTGCCAAAAAACCACCGAGCAATCCGGCTAAAATCAATATTACAAGATCAGAGGCGATTCCCAAAAGAACTCCTGAATTATATTTCCGAAAATATTTTAAACAGTCCAAATAGATCAACCAGAACCCAAAATACAGATTCTATTAACTTTAATATATACTACAGTATAGTTGAAAGAAATGCTTTTATATAAAGAAAACCCTCCTGCATTAGCAGAAGGGTTTTCTCATCCTAAAAACAATTTACACTTAAAGAACTATTACTAAGACTTAATGTCTTCAATCACCGAATTAAGTTTTGAAGCCATAGAAGCAACTTCATGAATAGCTTTAGCAGCTTCATCCAGAACCTGCGATGTTTCCATGGAGATTCTACTGATATCTTCTGTCGCTCTATTGATTTCATCACTGGTGGCGGACTGTTGTTCTGCGGCGGTGGCTATACCTCTGACTTGGTCAGCGGCATTTTCTACAAGCTGAACAATCTCGGTAAGAGTTTTACCTGACTCATTAGCCAATTCACTGCTACGGTGAGCAGATTCAGCGGCATCTTCAGTAGCCTTGATATTTTCAGTCGTCATACCTTGTATTTTATTAATAGCTCCGCCGACTTCGCTAGTTGCCGACATAGTGTTTTCGGCAAGTTTACGGACTTCATCCGCAACTACGGCAAATCCACGTCCTGCGTCACCAGCTCTGGCAGCTTCAATCGCAGCATTAAGAGCCAGTAGATTAGTCTGATCGGCGATATCGTTAATCACTTTTAAGACAGTACCTATTTCCGCAGCTTCAACGCCCAGCTGCTCCATTGAAAGCTTAAGGGAGTCGGCCTGCCCCTTAACTCCTTCCACAGCCTCAATAACATTACGGACTATTGCGGCACCATTTTGAGCTTTATCTTTTGCGCTGTCTGCATCTTCCGCAGCAGTTCCTGCGTTACGCGCAACTTCAAGGACAGTCGCATTCATCTCTTCCATTGCAGCAGAAGTTTCGCCGACTCTATCACGTTGATCCTCTGCGCCCCGGCTTGACTGCTCAATCTGAGCAGACAGCTCTTCGGCTGCGCTTGAAAGATTTTGTGAAATAGATTCAGCTTCGTCAGCAGCACGAGTCATTCTTTCGTTCTGCTCAGCGATTTTCTTAGCCTGCTGTCTGATATCTGTCATATCAACCCAGATGGCTACTGCGCCAAGCAAATTTTTATCCATGTCGTAGAAAGGAGTCGTTGTGATTTTGATATTTCTAAGATTGCCTTTAAAAGTTTTAAGCTCAATCTCCCCTTCCTGCTTACTCTGTGTTTTAAATGAAGCCTGAGCCAAGGTTTCTCTATTTGGATCGCCGAATACAAATTCTCCGGCAGCAAGACCAACGGCCTCTTCAGGGCTATGCGGACTATCAACAAGTTCACACAATTCTTTATTCGTCCACATAATATTACCGTCCGGTCCTATAAGACCGCATGGCAGAACCAGCCCCTTGAGAACTCCCTCGGAAAACCCTAATTTCTCTTTCAGCTCGTGAACCATATGGCTGATTTTGTCAGCCAGCACTTCAAATTCATATCTATAATTTCCCTCAAGCTCTGCTTGAAGATTACCCTCTGCAACTTCACTTGAAAATTCAAGAATATTTGAAACAGGTTTAACAATGAGAAATCTTAAAAGTACAACCATTATTCCACTGAGCAAAAGAACAACGATGACTCCAGCAACAATTAAAACGTTGCGCTGATGGGTTGCTGCGGAAGTTAAATCAGATTCAAACGCGCTTACGATAAAAGTCCAATTTGTAAGTGGAAAATTTCTGTATTCCATATACTTTTTGTGTCCTTTCCAATCGTAGGAAAGGCTACCGTTCTTAGTTTTCAAAATATCTTGTATGAAATCTAATTTTGAAAAATCTTTCAAAACCGAATCCTTACTCACAGCATGAGCAATAATTCTTCCCTTGCCATCAATCATTACGCAGTACCCATCTGCACCGACACGGAAAGGATCCACAAAAGTACTTGTAAACTTTTCCCACCTTGGAAAAATCCCCACACCGCCGACAACTTTTCCGTTTGCATCACGAATACTATTGGCAACGGCAAAAATTAATGCCCCACCGCTGCTTATTGATTTTAAAATATTCTTCGAAATATAGTGATCAGTTCCTGAAGCGATTGCTTTTACATATTCACGTGATGACCTGTCACCACCAGCCAGATTTTTACCAGTAGAAGTATATCCTGTAATGATTTTACCTTTCGTATCGAAAATCATTGCTGACACACAATCTTTTGATACACTCATCATAGATTTTAAAAGGTTATCAGCTCCCTCAATACTACCACCAGTTAAAGCGGCAACAGAACTTGGATTATTAGCTATAATCTGTGCAAAATCAGAATTTTGTCCCATGTACATTTCAAGGGCACTCATTGATTCTTCAACCATACTGAGCATTGATTTTCGTTGCTCTTTAAAAACAGCATCATAAGTATCACCTGCTACCCACCACACACAAGCTACAACCGTTGTTACGACAAGTGCAAAGATGATAATAGTCATTACTGTATTAATGCTCTTAATTTTCATAAAAAAACCTCTTTATGGCATCCATGTTAAAGTTTTTCCCCTGCAATTATGCTTAACTTAACTTGCATCACCGCACAAGCAAGGTTAAAGGACATTAAAACATCTTCTTTGATTTCTTCTCGTACAAATATGTACAAACGTACAGTATCGCATAATTAACTTCAATTTTTTAATAAAATTAATCAGGAAACTATCGCTAAATATAGAGCTAAATGACTTTGCTATACCAATCTGCCAAACAATCCTCCATTGCCTACAATGTGTTTTTCTGCCAAAAGGGTATTCTTCTAACGTTTATTTAAAGAGGTTATAAAAAATGAGTAACGAACCTGATAAGATCATTTATTCAATGGTCAGGGTCAGCAAATATTATGATAAAAAGCCGATCCTTAAAGACATATCTCTTTCTTATTTTTATGGAGCTAAAATCGGTGTTCTTGGACTTAACGGGTCTGGTAAAAGTTCACTTCTTAAAATTTTAGCAGGAGTTGACGAAAGCTTTGAAGGTGAAACTCATGTTTCATCCGGCTATACAATCGGCTTCCTAGAACAAGAGCCATTAGTAGATGAGAACCGCACTGTTCGTGAAGTAGTTGAAGAAGGCGTTGCCAAAATCGCAGCAATTGTTAACGAATTTAATGAAATTAACGCCAAGTTTGCAGAACCGATGGAACCTGAAGAAATGGATGCACTGCTGGAAAGGCAGGCAAACGTTCAGGAGAAAATGGATGCAAGCGGAGCATGGGATCTTGATTCCAGACTGGAAATGGCAATGGACGCTCTGCGGTGCCCTCCAGGAGAGACACCTGTTTCAGTTATTTCCGGTGGTGAAAAGCGTCGTGTTGCTCTCTGCCGCCTGCTTCTTCAAGAACCTGACATCCTACTTCTTGACGAACCTACAAACCACCTTGATGCTGAGTCTGTGGCATGGCTTGAAAGACATTTGCAAAACTATGCTGGGACCATCATTGCCGTAACTCATGACCGTTACTTCCTCGATAATGTTGCTGGATGGATTCTGGAGCTGGACCGCGGCCGTGGTATTCCATGGAAAGGTAATTACTCTTCATGGCTTGAACAAAAAGAGAAAAGACTTTCCAACGAAGCAAAAACCGACGCCAAAAGGATCAAAGCTCTTTCCAGCGAACTTGAATGGATACGCATGTCCCCTAAAGGCCGACATGCGAAAAGCAAAGCCAGAGTTAAAGCCTACGAAGAGCTGGCAAATCAAGAATCCAATGAACGGGCAAAAGATCTTGAACTTTACATCCCACCGGGGCCTCGTCTAGGTAAAAAAGTCATTGAAGCAAAAGGAATCCGTAAACAAGCCGGAGACAAACTGCTTCTTGATAATGTTGACTTCATGATCCCTGCCGGAGCGATTGTTGGAATTATCGGCCCTAACGGAGCAGGTAAAACTACGCTTTTCAAGATGATCTCAGGACAGGAACAGCCAGACGCAGGTGAAGTATCCATTGGTGAAACAGTACAGGTCACTCATGTGGACCAGCATCGTGACGCTCTTGATCCTGACAAAACTGTTTACGAAATTATTTCCGGCGGTAATGAATTCATTAAACTTGGTGATCGGGAAATTAATGCGCGCGCATATGTAGGTAAATTTAATCTGACAGGATCTGAACAGCAGAAAAAATGTTCTGTTCTATCCGGTGGAGAAAGAAGCCGCGTGCATCTTGCGCTGATGCTACAGGAAGGCGGAAACGTACTTCTACTCGATGAACCTACCAACGACCTTGATGTTAACACCATGCGCTCTCTTGAAGAAGGACTGAATAACTTCAGCGGATGTGTACTTGTAATCAGCCATGACCGTTGGTTCCTCGACCGCATAGCTACCCATATTCTTGCTTTTGAAGGAGATTCAACGACATATTGGTTCGAAGGATCATACTCCGAATATGAAGAAGACAAAAAGAAAAGACTCGGTAAAGAAGCTGACCAGCCTCACCGCATCAAGTATCGCAAACTTACCCGTTAAGTATTTGCTCTTTGCTTAAAATTAAAAATGCCCTCATAAAATTTATGAGGGCATTTTTAATAACCTAGTATTAGTCTGCGTTCTTTAATGCGAGTATATCACACCCTACAATAGCTTCTAAATTTGCGGTAATTTTCTCTGGGGTCCAATCCCACCAAGCAATGCTTAGCAGTTCGTCAATGATCGGTTTATCAAATCTATATTTAATATGGCTTGCAGGATTCCCACCACAAATACTGTAAGCCGGTACATCTTTTGTTACAACGGACTTACTGGCTATCACAGCACCGTGTCCAATCTTAACACCAGGCATTATTGTTGCGTCATACCCTATCCAAACATCGTTTCCGATTTCAGTATCACCTTTAAATGGCAGTTCTCCAGCTTTAGGCATAACTTTTTCCCAGCCATTTCCAAAAATTTGAAATGGGTAAGTAGAAAAACCAGAAGTTTTATGATTTGCACCATTCATTATGAACTTTACGTCCTTAGCAATGGCACAAAACTTACCGATAACGAGTTTATCCCCGATAAACGGAAAGTGATAAAGCACATTCTTTTCAAAATTTTCTGGACCTTCAGGGTCATCATAGTAAGTATACTCACCTACTAAAATATTCTCACACGTAATAAAGTTTTTAAGGTAACCAACTTGAGGGACCCCCTTCATTGGCTCCTTCTCATCAGGGCTTGGACCAAACATAAAATTTCCTTAATTCATAAGACTGTCACTGTGTAATACAATGGTGAAAAATCAACCTAACCCATTTCAACATTCTCAACGATACCGTCACAAAGAGTCACTAAAACATGTTTATCGGCATAACTTTCAGTAGGGATAACACACGACCATTTTTCAAGAATCTTATCCATATCAACAAAATATGATTCAAGATCCCACTCATACCGCGAAACTGATTTCATTTTTTTAAAATATTTAGATAAAGATTCCTCACAAATTTTAGGAAATGCAACGCACGATCTCCACAGATAAAGACTGCCGCATAAAAGCTTCATATTTATTGAATCAAGACTTATCGTTTGATCATAATCAGCTTTAAGCTTTCCATAAACTTTGTTCACATCTGCAAAAGTATATTCGATCAATTCATTATCACTTTTTACAACTTTTACTGAATGGAATTTTTGCGGTGCGACATGACCGAAATATTGAAACTCAAACACGGTTTGACTCACTGCCCCTTCAAAATCAAGCTTAAGCAACGGAATTTTGCCCCGCTCCTGAATCAAGTCGATGGATTTAAAAACCAGCTCCCCCATGTCTGATGGAATTGCCAGCTGTGCACCAAGCTGGAATCCGCTATCTAGCAAAACAGAGAGAAGATATAGAGCAGATTTTTCGTAACTAAGTGAGGTCAATCCAGCTGAATACATTTGCAACATCCTTATTACAGTTATCTAATGTTATCAGTGCATAACGCGTTATCTTTTACTTAAGACTTACCCTTTTACCAACCCAAATGAAAGAATGAATCAAACTCAATATTTATTTTTTTAACTTAACCACGCAACCATTGATTCCATTTTAATTGCGCTTATCACTTTTAGAAATTACCGTAGAAAAAAATATTATCTGCAATACCTTCTGGAGATTCAATTTGCTTAACCGATTTGATGATGAAATTTATTTCAAGACTGTTCAACTCGAAGATTATGATGTCCGTGGAGCTTTAATTTTAGGAACGGAAAAAGCAGTAATCTTCGACACTCTATCCAGACCGCATGACATGCGTGACTATGAAAAACTTATCGGCAACCGTGAGCTGTCCATCATCTACAGTCACGCTGATTGGGATCATATATGGGGAACTGCGGGGGTTAATAGACCTATCAAATCAATCATTGCTCACCGTTTATGCTTAAAAAGATTTTTACATGACGTTCCTGAGACTCTACAAGAATACCAAAAAAGGCAGCCTGAATTGTATAATACAGTCAAACTAATTCCACCTGATGTTATTTTTGATTCTGAACTGGAGATGGATTTAGGCGGAATTACGCTTCAACTTTCCCACCTTGCAGGTCACACGGTTGATTCCATTGTCTGCTTCATACCAGAAAAAGGAATCCTTTTAGCCGGTGACAGCCTAGAAACACCTTTCCCTTGTATCAACGAAATTTCTCAAATGGCAAATTGGATTACTGAACTTGAAAAGTGGAAAAAAAATACTGAGCTAAAAACGGTGATACCTGCTCATGGAATGATTAGCGGGTCTGAAATAATTGACAATAATTTACATTACCTGAAAAGTCTTCTGAATGGAGATATGATTGAAATATCAGAACCGCTGACTTCTTTTTATAAAGAAACACACATCGAAAATACTGCATTATTTCTATGCAAATCGAGCTAAAATTATAGAGTAATTTTCTATTTGCACCTGTCTGAATTTAAATCTGCATGTCCTATTTTCTTCAAACCTTCGTTTAAAACACGGTTTAACTTTTGCCCTTCTTCATTATTTTTAAAACACACATGCAATTTGTTAATACCTAATAATTTATTTAAAAAAGTGAGCTTAGCTTGAAGTTTGGTAACATTTGAATCTGCAAGGGAAATATAATTATAAACATTAACATCTACGACAGCACCGCGAACCCGATTTCGTATAACTTTCTTTATATTGCTGTAATCACTTGGCGCGTAATCAATATTCATTTTCCCCTCTGCAACCAGTTTATCAAAATCATCAGTATTGATGTATCCGGAAACAAGACCTATTCGATACTTGCTAAGATCAGCAACACTATCCCATATAACAGGTCTTTCCACTCTCATCAAAACCCCAATAGGACTGTAGCCTATAGTGTCAGAAAATATGAATTCATGAGCACGTGCTGCTGAATAATACTCAGGGAAATACCCAAGTATATCTTTACTCTTACGCACATTTCGAATGGCTCTTTTCCACGGAGTAAATTTAAATTCGACCTTGTACCCCATAGCATTAAAAGCATCCTTTACCAATTTTGAAATTCTACCATTATCAGGTAATTTAACACCAGTATAAGGAGGCCATTCAAGCGTACTTAGAACAACTTTTTTTTCAGTAGCAGCCTGTGCAGGTACTAAAAAAAGCATAAAGCATAGTACAAAACACACATAAATCATATTAACTAATGTTAAGAGTTTTTTGCGCTTAAAGATTGATTCTAGGTCAATCGCAGAATTCTGAGAAAAATATGTTATCAACAGATTACCAACATTAATAATAAAATTTATAATTCACTGGAATAGCATTAGTGCTACCATTTTGTTCTAACATTATGTTGCTCTTAGAACTTGGTTCATCTACTACTTTTCATATCTAAGTTAACTACTACTCTCCTTAAATCATAAAAAAAAGGTTAATTATGAAAAAAAAGAACATAATTTTAAACTTCATGTTTCTGCTTCTACCACTCATTCTTGCTACATCCGCATACTGCTCAGAAAAGACAAGAATTGACCCTGATTACTCTAAACCAGATACATGGCTTACCATACCAACATCTACTGACAAGCCTGTTGATGTTTTTTGGGTTTACCCAACTGTTTATACAGGTAAAAGCCCTATAGCAGCTATTGATGACGTACAAATGCGCAAAGCAGCTAAGTTGACCCTTAGTACTCAGGCAGCAGTTTTTAAAGATAGTGCAAATATTTTTGCTCCACTTTATCGCCAAGTGAATATGTCTATTTTAGGGCTGGATGATCTCCATAAAAACCAATTTTTGAACTATGGCAAATCTGATATAAGAGCGGCATTCAATTACTACCTACGAGAATTAAATAATGGACG
Source organism: Desulfovibrio sp. UCD-KL4C (assembly GCF_006210265.1). Lineage (NCBI taxonomy): Bacteria > Pseudomonadati > Thermodesulfobacteriota > Desulfovibrionia > Desulfovibrionales > Desulfovibrionaceae > Desulfovibrio > Desulfovibrio sp. UCD-KL4C. The sequence goes on along the minus strand of NZ_VCNC01000001.1, from coordinate 748,982 downwards.
CCCTTTTATCCTGGCTTCGCATAGTCAAGGCTCTGTTCAAGTTATATCACTGATGAAAGAGGTAATGGAAAATCAATCCCTTCGCGATAAAATGGTTGCAGCATATGCAATAGGCTGGGGAGTTACTGCGAAAGACTTAAAGAATTTTGCCTTTCTAAAAATTTGTGAAAAGTCAAATCAAACCGGATGCATTGTGACCTATAATTGCGTTGAAGATGGTTACCAAAAAAAATCTCCTACAATTTTACAGGGAACTTATGTAGTGAATCCACTTAACTGGACTACAAGTTCTAAAAAAGTTTCAGCTAGTCTGAATAAGGGATCGGTTTTCATCAGCAACAACCTAAAACCTAAGTTAATTCCTAACTTCTGCTCGGCTGAGATTAAAAATGGAGGGCTTGTTGTTGAGCCAAAGGATACGGCACAAATGACCAATATGCCCTTTGGGAAAGGAGTCTATCATGCATATGATTACTCTTTATTCTTTGAAAATTTAAAAGAAAATATTGCTGAAAGAATAAAATCTTATCAACTTAATAAATCACATTGACAAAAAAACGCGGCAGTTTCTTTAAAAGAAACTGCCGCTAAATAACTTTTTCATAAGCAGAATTACATACGTTCAAAACCATCTAAATCAGATGCCGGCAAGGATAAAGTGTCATCACCTTCTTCAGATTCAATCTCACCTGCGTAAACTTTTTTTGAACCATCAACATCAAAAAATTGCATTGTTTCTTGTAGCTTAACAGCCTGTGCTGATAGTTCCTGAGCTGTTGAAGAAAGCTCTTCTGCAAATGAAGCATTTCTTTGAATAACTTCGTCAAGCTGGTGCACTGATGCTGAGATCTGCTCCCCACCCTCATGCTGCTCACGGCTAGCGGCAACGACTTCTGCAACCATCTCTTCATTGCTACGGATATCAACAATAATTCCATCAAGCATAAGTCTTGCTTTTTCAGCAACGTCAAGGCTTGAACCTGTAAGTTCTCTAATCTCTCCGGCTGCAACTCCGCTTCGCTCTGCAAGTTTCCTGACTTCTGAAGCAACTACAGCAAATCCCTTACCATGTTCACCTGCCCTTGCAGCTTCAATAGCAGCATTAAGGGCCAATAAATTTGTCTGCCTAGCGATTTCCTCAATGATAGATGTTCGCTCAGCAATATCACGCATGGCTGCAACAGTTTGAGTTACAGCCTTACCTCCTTCAACGGCATCTTTGGCTGTTTTAACAGCTACTTTACGTGTTTTTTCAGCTAAAGTGGTACTCCGCTCAAGATTCCCATTCATCTGGGTTATTGCAGCAGAAACTTCCTCAACAGAAGCGGCCTGCTCTGAGCTTCCGCTAGACAGATCCTCTGACGCTGCGGCGATTTCTTCACTTCCACCCGAAACCTGATAAGTAGCCGTTTGGACATCAGCAACAACCCTTCGTAACGAAGATACCATGCTACCCAAAGAGCGCATCAGTAATCCTATTTCATTTTGCGCAGAACTGGAAATTAATTGAGTTAAATCTCCATTCGCCATCGAACCAGAAGCACTTACGGCATTTTTTACCGGTCCAACTACTAATTTCCGTAAAGAATAAAAAACTAATAAAGATACCAATAAAATAATTCCTATCCCCATAAACGATAGGACATTACGCTGTTGTAAAGCTACAGAGGCAAGATCTGATTCATAAGCAGTAAGGCATACCAACCATCCGGTGGTTGGATCCGTTCGAAAAGTCATTAATTTCGAGCGACCTTTCCAGTTATAGAAACTCTCCCCATTTTTTTTGCTTAAACCTTCTCTGATAAAAGATTCACTGCTTAAATCTTTTAAAATAAGACTGCTAGATGGATGATATAGCATTTTACCTGAAGCATCTAAAACAGCGGCATAGCCATCTGCGCCGATAACAATAGGAGCCACAAAAGTGGATGTGAATTTTGCCCAGTCACCGAATATAGCTAAGCCACCTGTTAACTCGCCCTTTGCACTAAAAATCGCAGCACTTACGCCAAACAATAGATCATCACTGGATTTAGATTTAATTATAGACTTAGTTATATACGTTTTCTTGCCATTCAAAATAGATTTAACATAATCTCTGGAGCTCATATCAAAACCTGCAAGGTTTTGTTCATCTTCATTATAGCTGACAACAACTTTACCGTTTTTATCAAATACGAGAATCCCCCATATTTCAGGGGTCGATTTTACTTTTTCCTTGAAAAAGACTTCAGCCGAACCAGGGTTCCCATTAAAAATGTCTATCACTTCTGTACGACTTGCCAAGCTTTTAGCAGCAGAGACAGAGTCATTTATGAACAATCCTAATGCAGAAGTAACTAATTCAGCCTGACTTGTAGCAGATCGGACTTCATTTTTTAAAACCATTTTATAAGATGAACTTTGCACATAAAAAATCAATGCGCATATACTTACGGCAATTAAGAATATAATCGGAACTAAAATAACTCTTAAAAGACTTTTGGAAATCCAATTGAGCATAAAGTCCTCCGCTAGACTTACTAGTCACTCATTTCATCATGATTGCAAGGTGCTACACCGACTCCAACAATAGACATAGTATTATCCACTCTATTATCCATGGGCTTATATGTCTACAAGAACAAATATAATTTCTAAAACATTTTCAGCTACCTATTTTTTTATACCCAACTTCCTGATTGGCATGTGCTGTATAAAACTGTATTCAACTTACACAGATTTTGACAACAACAAGACAAAAGTTAAGGTTCCAATATATGAAAAAGGTTTTAACGCTTAAGCAATTTCAAGATATAGTGCTCGAGGTCATATCCTTGCAGCCTTATGTTGAAGTAACTGAATCATCATTCAAAATGGAAGATGAAGAAAATGGAATTGAAAAAGAAGCATACGTTATTGGATTCTCAAGACACAGCAAGGCGGGATTTGAAATCTGTTTTGACTGGATAGCGAAAGGTAATCTTGATGGCTATTTAATTGATATGTTTGATTTCAGCATTGAACCATTTTGCAAAGGTGAATTTTCTCCGGTATTCAAGGGGCCGATAATTCTTGATGACTATAAAGAACCGTTTGAACCGTTTGAGATTTCCGCTAAAATTTTAGAAATAGTTAAGCCTGAAAAATGGACGAAATGGATTGTGGAATACCTGCCTGAACCTCACGTAATTCTATAGCTTATAACTTCACTTAAACTTAAAAAGGCATTCCAGTGTAATACCGGAACGCCTTTTTTGGATTCTGATCTTTTACTTTAGCGTAAGAGATTAGGCAAGAAAGTTATAATTGCCGGACAAAATGTCATCAAAAGCAACGAAGCAAGCAAAGAAAGGAGGTAAGGGGTTGAGGCCTTCATTACTTTTTCCAGTGGAACCTTTGTTATTGCACTGGCAACAAATAGATCAAGCCCGACCGGAGGAGTAATACACCCAATTGCAAGGTTAACAACCATCAACACTCCAAAGAACAAAGGATCAATTCCCAACTTTATTGCTACCGGCAGGAAGATAGGAGTAAGAATAACAATAGCTGCCGAAGCATTGATGAGCGTTCCGATAAACAGCAGAAGGACGTTCATTAACAAGAGGAACACTATCGGAGAACTTGTCAGAGAAACAATGTACTCACCGATATGATGGGGAATTTCCAGATTAGTGAGCATCCATCCGAAAACTTTTGCAGCGCCGACAATAAACATAATCATTGTCGTTCCCATTACAGCCTGAAAGATTATTCTAGGAAAATCTCTTATTGTCAGTTCCTTGTAAATAAAGAACCCTACGAAGATGCCGTAAACGGCTGCAACCGCAGCTGCTTCAGTCGGAGTAAAAATACCGCCATAAATTCCTCCGATAATAATTACCGGAGTCATAAGCGCCCAGAAAGATTCTTTGAATGACCTGAGAACGTTCATGACTGAAAATGACCCCTCAGCAGGAATCCCTTCTTTTTTAGCAATAAAATAACTGACCATACACATGGTAAATCCCATGAGCAATCCGGGAACTAAACCGCCTACAAAAAGATCACCGATTGAAGTTCCGGCAATAACACCGAAAACGACCAATGTAATGGAAGGCGGAATAACAATCCCTACAGTTCCTCCAGCGGCAACAATCCCTGTTGCAAGTTCACGACGATATCCTTTCTTCTCCATTTCATCGACCATCGTTGAACCGATTGCAGCAGTTGTAGCTGCGGATGAACCTGAAATAGCCGCAAAGAACATACCCGAAACAGCAACAACCTGAGCCAGACCTCCGGTAAATGAACCAACCAGTGACTGAGCAAAGTTTACCAGTCTCTTAGTTACACCTCCGGCTGACATGAATGCGCCTGCAAGCATAAAAAATGGAACAGCCATGAAGGAAAAGGAGTCAATTCCAGAGTACATAACCTGAGTGATCATGACCTGCGGGATATTAAGATATTGATACAGAATGACTGAAACAGAAAGACCTAGCGCATACGCAACTGGAACTCCTAAAAAAGTCAATCCTAAAAATGTGCATAATAATACTGCTTCCATGATGCGCTCCTAGTTTTTCCGTGCTGAAATTTCTTTAACAATCCGCACTGTATCTTTAAATAGGTATAGCATCATAAGTGAGGCACTGATGGGGATGATTGAATAGACTATACTCATTGAAATTCCGAGCCCAGGAGCTATCTGGAATGTCATTACTGAGGTCATTTTTGCCCCTTGAATAAGAAGGAGCAATGTAAAAGCATAACTGCAAAGATTAATAAGAATCTCAATAGCAACGCCTAACCCTGTCCCCTTAAATTTATTAGGCAGAATCTGTACTGCCAGATGCCCGCTTTCACCCATGATGAGTGCTGAACCGAGGAAAACAACCCATACGAACAAGAATCTCGCTAGCTCTTCAGACCATTCAAATGTATGTCCAAAAAAATAACGGGACACAACCTGAAAAAAGATCAACCCCAGCATAATAGTCATTGAAGATACTGAAATCCAGTAAAGAACTGTGCGTAATCTATCAAATAATTTATCCATCAGACCCCCTCCTTAACAAACAGGGCCGAAAAGCACTTCCGGCCCTGAAATATGATGACTATTTTTTAAGGGCGTTAACCTTATCAATATTATCCTGCCCTACGATAGGTGCAAATTTTTCGTAAACAGGCTTAGTTGCTTCTGCAAAGAGAGAACGATCAACTTCAATAACTTTGATTTTTCCAGTTGCTTCAATAAGCTTCCAGTATTCCTCATCCTTTTTGGTTGAAAGGTCACGCTGCCATGCAACGGCTTCTTTAGCTGCGTCCATGATAATCTGCTGCTGTTTTGCGTCGAGTCTTCCCCAGCTGATCATAGACATTACGAGAGGTTCCGGTGCGTATGAGTGTGCTGTTTTTGAAGCGTATTTTTGAACTTCAAAGAAACGTTTAGTCCAGATATGAGCACTTGGGTTTTCCTGGCCATCAACAGTTCCCTGCTGCATTGCAGAGTAAAGTTCGCCGAAAGCCATAGGTGTAGGAGATGCGCCGAGTGACTTCATCATTTCAATGTAAATTTTATTGGTCATGACTCTGATTTTGAGCCCTTTCATATCTGCAGGAGTTTTTACTTCACGAACATTATTGGTGACGTGGCGGATACCGTTTTCCATATAACCAAGGAGTTTAATGCCTTTTGATTCAAGAGGCTTACCAATTTCCATACCTACGGTATCAAGAGATTTATAAGCATGCTCTCTGTTCTCAAAAAGGAAAGGAAGATCAAAGAGAGAAATTTGTGGCTGGAATTGACCTAAAACAGCTGTACCGACCAGAGCCATATCGATGGTTCCGTAAATCAAACCTTCAATAAGATCTTTCTGTCCACCAAGCTGTGAGGAAGGGAATACTTTAACAATGATATCGCCGCCTGATTTTTCTTTAACCAGTTCAGCAAATTTTTCAGCACCCTGTCCGTAAGGATGAACAGGTTCAGCAATGTGACCAAGTTTAAGGACAACTTTTCCTGCAAATGCGGGAACTGACATTGTTACTACTAAAAGAGCAACAAACATGATGGTGATCAAACGTTTCATGGACCCTCCTCTGACTGAACAGATGTTAAATTCTTTAATTAACAAAGCCTTTTCGAATAAAATCTCGCTCTGGGCCGGACTTTATAGAAAAAACAATTAAAAAACTTATTGAGGGTTTAATGACTTTTTAATTTTTTACGGTGATTTTGTTCATAATGTTCACGTAAGAATTAATTGCGGAAATAGCTGCGCTCAGGTCGTCCAACTGTTCCATAAACCAAGTCAGGATAAATAAAACCGATTGAGACAAGGTATTCAAGATAACGACGGGTAGTCGATCGACTCGCTCCGATAAGCTCTCCGACATTTTCAGCGCTTAACCCACTCACTGTATCAGGATCTTTAAATACATCCTTAACCTTTTTCAAAGTGAGAGGATCTATACCTTTCGGCAAATCTACAGGCAGGAGCGGCGTTGATGCGGCCGTAGAGGGATGACGCATATTATCCACATCTTTCTGTTCCAGTGTTTCTGAATTATGCAAGCGGCTGTAATACTCACGAAACTTTGTAAGACACCCCTTAAATCTTTCTAAAATAACCGGCTTTATAATATAATCAAAAACTCCTCCGCGAAGCGCTTCTTTAAGGGGGTCCATTTCACGCGCAGCGGTTATAAGTATCACATCAGTTTCCACCCCTTTTGTACGAATTTCGCGCAACATATCAAGACTTGTACCTTCCGGAAAATAGAGGTCCAACAATATCAGGTCTGGTTCGAATAATTCGATCATTTCTTTCGCATCATCAAGACTCTGAGCTATCGCAACAACCTCAAAACCCTCTACTTTTTCAGTAAACCTGCGATGGAGATCTGCTATTTTAGCATCATCTTCCACAACCATGACTTTAATCGAGTTCATATTCCACTACGCTTTATTTTAGGAATGATTACAGAGAACAAAGTTCCTCCCACGCCATCAGAAGAAACCGAAACAAAACCGCCGAGTTCATCAAGTCTTTGCTTAACTAGATAAAGACCTAATCCGCGCCGCCCTGTCCCTTTGGAAGAAACACCTTTCTCAAAAATATGATCAATTTTATCCGAAGGTATTCCGGGGCCTGAATCTTCAACTTCAAAGACAATATCATTTCCGAGGTCCGTAAAAGAAAGCTGCACCTTGCAATTTTTTTTCCCACACCCGACTACAGCATCAAAAGCATTATCCAGTAAGTTGCCAACAATAGTAACAATTTTCTCCTGTTTAATCCAATCCGGAACATCGACCATAGTTCCTTCGCGGTCTACATCAAACTTAACCTTAAGCTCCTTGGCTCTATTAAACTTACCAATAACAATTGCAGCAATTACCGGATGCGGAACGGCTTTATTAAGAAACATAATAAGATCTTCATAGCCGGATGATTCACATGTAATGAGATCTAAAGCCTCTTGATAAGCTTCGATCTGGATCAGTCCGGCGATGGTATGCAATTTATTAGAGTATTCGTGAGTTTGAGCGCGCAAAAGTTCAGAATATGCCTGAATACTTGATAACTCATGCGAGACTCTATCCAGTTCATCCTTACGCCGAAAACTGGCAACCAATCCCTTTACCTCGCCACCTTGTAAGACCGGAACAATGTTAAAAATAAGTTCCTGCCCGTTAACGATACGCTCCTGATCATATTCACTTTCCCCTGTCGTAAGGGCATGATCAAGCCCAGCACACGGAATCACATCCCCCATCATTTTTCCAACAAGTTCAGCTGAATTAAAGCAGGTATAATTAAGAGCAGCTTTATTAGCTAGTCGTATTTCCCCCTTATCATCAGTTGCAATGACTCCCTCACGAATGGTTTCCAGAACTGCTCCGCGTTCCAGATAAAGATTCGTAATTTCGGCAGGCTCAAGGTTGAGTGTAATTCTTTTCAAATGACGGGCGATATATGCAGTGCTAAAAAGCCCGATTAAAGTCAGCCCTAATATAAACCACAAGGGTCTATTTAGATGTTCTGAAATGTTTTTCTGAACATTTTCGGTCAGATAACCAACGGAAACAAAACCTAATATTTTAGAATCATCCCCTAAAATAGGAACAAAACTACGCATAGAAGGCCCGAGAGTTCCGACAGCCTCTGAAACATACGATTTACCTTCCTTTAGAACAGGTCCGGTATCTCCACCAACAAAATATTTACCGACTCTTTCCTGCACGGGATGAGAGTAACGTTTTCCTGTGGAGTCTCCTACAACAACATATGTCGCACCTATTTTCTTCCGGATATTTTCAGCCACAACCTGAATCTTTCCATCAGGGTCTTCAGCCAGCAAAGCCTCGCGGATCATGGGAACTTCGGCTATAGTTTGCGAAGTCTGCATTGCACGCATTCCTATCTGTTCTTTAAGGGTATTCGAAGTAAGATCTGAAACCAGAAACCATGTAATACCTATCTGAATCAGAACCATACCAGTTACCATGTAAACGAGATAAGCCTGAATTGTTTTCGGTTTTATATAATCAAGAAATTTCAATTTAGACATAAAGAACTCCGCTTGATAATTGCCGGGCTACTATGCATTTATAATATAGATATTGAACGTATCAAATAAGAGTAATACAATTTTTTAAAAGTGTTATAAGACATGTAACTTATAAGCAAATAAACTTTATCTATATAAAAAAGGCTGATCAAGTTTTCCCAATTATAGAGAAAACGTAATCAACCTTTCAGAATCTGTGTAAAATTAAAACTTATCTATTAATATATTGTCCAAAAATAATTTTAACTGATTAGACCTTTTGAGCAGCAAAAAATAATAGTCCGCTACTTTCATCAGTCCATTGTTGCTGAAAATTCCCAAAACCATTTGCTGACAACTTTGTTTCTAAAACATCACCCTCTATAAAATGCGAATGGTATCCGCAAAGGCGTGTCATCAGTTCTAGTGCAGCAACTGTTTTTCCCGACATTTCACTATCCTGCTTTGCGTAATGATGTGCCACAAACCAACCTCCGGTAACCAAAGAGTGATTGATTTTTTGAAATACAGACTCAAGGTTATCCTGACAACAATACAAAAAATGAGAAGTTAAAATTAAATCAAATTTTTCATCAGGTAATTCACCTGTATGTACATCAAATCCATATCCCTTAACACGTCCGCCATATCCCATTTGCTCGCATCTTTTTTCAGCAACATCTATGACATTAGGTAAATCACAAATAATTCCCGATAAATCAGGATTCTTATCGAGTAATGACATTGTATAAGTTCCATGATTACCACCTAAATCACCCATTAATTTAAAAGAACTAAAACCTGGTAATTTACTTATAATCTCAACAGTTCGCTGTAGTCCACCGGTAAGAGCTTCTTGAGCTGTTCCTTCCATTGCTTTTTGAGTTGACCATTTTTCATCAGTTGATTTCCGCTCTTTTACATCCTTTTTAAGCCACTCTCCAATCGATTCATTAACATTCTCACGAAATTCCATAGACAGCATTACTGCCAATCCTTGGTAAAGCGGAGCCGTACTTACTAAAAATTCCGAGGATAATTTAGAGTTTGAAATTTTTTCACCATTTTTAATGACTAGTCCATTCTCTTTAAGCAACTCCATTAACGAATCTAATTTGTAAGGTATAAACCCAAGTTTCTTAGCAAGTTCCTCAACCGAACAATCTTGAGACTCCAAGATATCAAACATTTTTACTTTTATAGATTCAAGTATTGCCTGAGCAGTAATACTCTGAAGAATAATATCTGTGACCGGTGTAAAACTTTCATTAGGAAACGGAATATTCATAACTTCCTCCGCAAAGAGTTTAGCAACTAAACCCTTCTGTTAAAAAAATTATTTTGAGTAATTATCCATCCATTTATTCATCTCAACACAAAGATCATCAAACTTGCTAAGCTCTTTGTCATCCATGGATCTTAAGTAATTAATGAAAACCTGATCATGTTCCAAATGAAAATCATGATGATTCTTACTTGCTTTTTTACCTAAAGAAGTAAGCTTAACAATTACACGTGCACCATTTTCAGGATCACTTTCTTTCTCAAGCAACCCTTTCTTAACCAGTTTTGTTACCAGTTGCGAAACGGCTCCCTTTGTCACTCCAGATTCTAGAGCAATATCATTCACCCCGCTTGGTCCCATCCTATTAATGGTAGAAATAGTATGGATTTCAGCTGGATAAAGGTCCATACCTACTCCAAAATCAAAAGCTCTACGCTCAATCATTGAGTATTTTACTAACACTCTGCCAAGTTCACACATATTCGGCATTATATCTTCAACTTTACGCATAAAAACTGTTTAGTAGCTATACTAATTTATGTCAATTGACCATTTAGTTTAGACTTATCACATTTACAAATACTCTTTGCAATGTTACTATATTAAAATGGATAATTGGAAATATATTAAAGGAAAATCAGTTTGTGTGATATGCATTACAATTTTTTTCTTAATACTTTTTTTTTACACATCATCTTTCGGATCTACCACAAACGCCACAGCCAAATTTCCTATAGTTGATCCATACAAGGCTACCATCTTTGGAACTCCACCGAACCTGATTCAAACTTTTTCTGAACCTGCCAACACTAAAAAATGTGAAATAGAAATAGAAGATCGCAGAATCCCGAGTATTTTTTGGTATAGTAAAGAGTTTAATTACACCACAGCTATGCAGGAAGAAAAAGCTCCGCTTCTATTTATTATAGCCGGAACAGGTTCAGAACATAACTCTACAAAAATGAAATTTTTAGTACAGCTTTTTTACGCTGCTGGATTTCATATTGTGGCACTTTCATCACCAACCCATATGAATTTTGTTGTCAGTGCATCAAGATATGCAGCGCCAGGCTATGTTCCAAATGATGTTGAAGATTTATACCGCGTTATGAAATGGATCAAAGTCGAACTTGAGGATGAATACGAAATCAGCGGTTATGAAATCACCGGATACAGTCTCGGAGCTATGCACTCAGCATTTATTGCTCACCTTGATGAAACACGCAAAGACTTCTCTTTTAGCAAAGTGCTGATGATCAATCCTCCTGTAAACCTTTATAACACTGCACTGCGTTTTGATTCATGGCTTACTCCTGAAAACCTCGGCGGCAAAAAACCGCGCCAAGTCATTGACGAATTGATTCACTCTTTTTCAGAAATGTATCTGAATACAGATGTAACCGACTTTGATGATAACTTTCTTTATGCATTATCTAATCATAACAATTTTTCAAAAATGGACCTTAAAGCCATTATTGCCGCATCATTTAGAATGAGTTCTGCAAATATGATTTTCACCTCTGATGTATGCATAAATGCCGGATATATTGTCCCTGTCAGCAAACACTTGTCTACCGGAGACAACCTGCTGCCTTATACAAAAATTGCAGCTGCAATCACTTTTAAAAGGTACGTAGATGAATATCTGCTGCCGTATCAACAATTTATTACGCCGGGCATAACAAAAGAAGAACTCATTCGTCATTGCAGCTTGAAGAGCATTGAAGAGTATCTTAAAACTTCAAAGAAAATTTTTGTACTGGGAAATCTGGACGATGTTATTCTGGATAAAAGTGAAGTAGATTTTCTGCAAAAAACATTCGGTAGCAGAGCTGTGTTTTTCGCTCATGGCGGACACTGCGGAAACATCATGTTCAAACCTTTTGCGGCTAAAGCGCAGGAGATGCTGAAATGATGACTACCAGCATAAAAATTCTATTATTGCTCTGCGTTCTTTCACTTATCCCTGCCTGCGCGACTATTCAAAAAAATGACCCTACGATGACACTGCCGCCGACACGCTTTATGACTCCAGTGTCACACTCTCCCACATCTGCAAACATAACGCGTGAAGAAGCAGACTTGGCATTCCTAAATGTTTACGATCCATGGGGACCGATGAACCGCAACATCTATGCCTTTAATGCTTTATTCGACCGAGCCATATTCCTCCCTGCGACAGATTTATATACAACGGTTCTTCCCGCACCGGTTCGCAAAGGAGTTAGTAATACCATTAATAATATGAACGAACTTAATGCTATCCTGAACAGTTCCCTGCAAGGACGTGGAGAAAAAGCTTTAAGATCATGCTACCGCGTGCTTATAAATTCAACATTTGGCGTTTTAGGAATATTTGATGTGGCAACGGGCTGGGGAATTGAAAGAGTTATTACAAGTTCGGCTGACACGCTGGGAGTTTGGGGACTCGGAGACGGACCATATGTTGTTCTACCATTGTTCGGCCCTTCCAATGTTCGAGACTCAGTAGGACTTGCCGCAGATTCGGCTTTGCTCTGGGTGGAAACAGTACAACTCTATGATCTGCTTAAAATAAAAGATGGAAGAACTCTTATCGGGGCTGTTGATGCGACAATACGAGGACTAAATTTACGGGCCAATACTCCTTTCAGATACTATCAGACAGGTTCACCATTCGAATATGACCTTATACGTTTCCTCTATTCCACAAAGCGTAAACTGGATATTGAAAAGCAATAGAATCCCAAAAATGATTTAAGCAATCCGGTTGAATTTATTTCTGTATTCAAGCGGGGTCAGACCTGTTTTCTTTTTGTGAGCAAAGTGTATTCTATTTTTAGACACACAGTGAAACACTATATAAACTTGAAAGAGGTTCAACATGAATAAAAAAGCACTAATCCTTATTGATATCCAGAATGACTACTTCCCTGGTGGTAAAATGGAACTGAAAAAGAGCAAAGTTGCCGGAAAAAATGCAGCTAAAGTTTTAAATTTTTTCAGGGAAAAAAAACTTCCAATCATTCATGTGCAACATGAATCTGTTAAAGATGGATCAACCTTTTTTATATCCGGCACATATGGAATGGAATTTCATTCACTGGTTAAGCCAGAAGAGGGAGAACATGTAATTGTAAAGCATTTTCCGAACAGCTTTCGCGAAACTAAGCTTGGAGAACTGCTGACTAAACTCGGTATTACAGACTTAACCATCGCTGGAATGATGAGTAATATGTGTGTTGATGCAACAACTAGAGCAGCATTTGATTTTGGATACTCCTGCACCGTAGTTCACGACGGATGCGCCGCAGCAGCGCTTAGATTTAATGGAGAAAAAGTATCAGACGGCAAGGTTCACGCATCATTCATGGCAGCTCTTGGTTCGGTTTACGCAAAAATGGTTTCAACGGATGATCTTATAGATGAATTAGGCTCGAATTAACGAACATTTTGTACTCTGATATAAAGGACTAAGCCGAGCATGGTGAGCGCAATACCCGTCCATCCGATCACCCCCGGCAATGCTCCGCCAAGCAAAAAAACTTCACCTAGCAAAGAAAAAACCACTTCCATTGATTGAGTACAATCTGCCGCAGCCAGTTCTGCGGCAGAAGTGGCTTTGTTTCGAGCATAAAGAAACAAACTCGTAGCAACCACTCCAGAAAAAATGGCAACTAAAGCGGTATTTAAAATCTGATTCACAGCAGGTTGTGGAGGCGATAATACAACTATAAGCACTGCCCATAGTGGAAGCGAACCTAATGTCAAAAGCAGCACTCTACAAAACGGATCATCCATGGGAGGACTATCAAGGTGAGGAATTAAGCGCGAGCCTCCCTGCCGAGCTTCCCATACCATCTGATTCCCGAACGGATAGGCGAAAGCTGCAATAAAAACCGGAATAGCTCCCAACAGAATTTCACTTAATGGGTTTGATCCGGCTTGCTCAACATTTACGAGCAAGACTCCTGCAAAAATTATTAAGGTTAAAAGCATGGCTCGCAACGGTATTTTCTTACCAAAAAGCAGTAGTACTATCGGAGTAGCTAAAATAGTTGTCTGCCATGTTGTGGCAACTACCCATCCGGGTGCGTAGGAAGCACTAAATGATAACAAAGCGTAAAACAGCCCGAAACCGACTCCTCCGGCTATGGTCCAAAAAAGCCAATGTCGACAATACAGTTTCAAAGTTTCAATAAAAAGTTTTCGCCTGACTGCAAAAAGCCCTGCAGACAAGAATCCCAACATCCAGAAATAACGAAGACTTGCTGACCAGACCCAGTGTCCTCCATCAAGACTCATTGCCCGATTCAAAACAAAAGTTGTACTGAAAAAGAATGCGGCCAAAATACCGATCATTATAATTTTCATGCAAAGCTCCGTAGCTGCGGTAACTGATTCTGATATTATTATTTAATACTACTAAAGAGTTACGCATAGCGAGCGTCTTTGTCTACGCAGTACGAATCTAATCAATATGAATACAGTAACGAAAACCCCTTACACTCAAAAATAGTAAAATCCCCGATTCTTGTTAAAGAATCGGAGATTTTAGGATTATTCTGACAATTTATATAAGCCAGATTAATGAAGCTTATAAAAGCTCATTAATCACTTCGATAAAAAAGCTTGCCGCAATAGGCAGGATTTCATCGTTGAAGTCAAACTTACTGTTATGCAGCGGAGGCGAATCCACGCCGTTTCCGATCCACACATAACAACCTTTGGTATGCTTCATAAAGAAGGCAAAATCTTCGGCCGCCATTGATGACTCTAAATCTGTCACAACGTTTTCTGAGCCAACAACTTTTTCAGCCGCTTTGATTGCAACGTTAGGAGTGGAATTTATAAGAACAGGATGTTTACGGACATAGTCCAGCACCCCTTTTACTCCATAGATTGCAGAAGCTCCTGCAACTGTCTGTGCTATTGATTCTTCAATTAAATCCTGCACATCTTCATTACAAGTACGAACGTTTCCCTGAACCATAACATTATCAGGGATACCATTACGCAGACTGCCGCCGTGAACCTGAGTTATGCTGACAACTCCGCGCTCATGTGAAGGAACTTTGCGTCCTACGATTGTCTGCAGACCTTTAATAATATCCGCAACTGCGGCAAAAGGTTCGTTACAGACATGAGGCATAGATGCATGACCACTTTTACCTGTCACCATAACTTCAAAACGATCTTCAGAAGCCATACATGCACCGTTGTGAACGGCTATTTTACCGGAAGCTAGGCCCGGCCATGCATGGAAGCCAAATATATAATCGACTTTATACTTATCAAAAAAGGAATCTTCAATGACACGTAACGCGCCTTCATAGCCTTCTTCTCCTGACTGAAAGAGCAACAGAACAGTACCGTTGAAATCTCTGTTTTTAGAGAGATAGGCGGCAAGTGCAATCAGCGAAGTACAATGACCGTCGTGTCCGCACGCATGCATGCGGCCTTCAACTTGCGATTTATAAGCGAAGTCATTTTCTTCGCTCATCTCAAGCCCATCCATGTCCACCCTGAAAGCTACAGTTGTATCGCCTTCTTTACCGGTGATTTTAGCCACAAGAGAATTAACTCCGATATTTTCATAAGAAATACCGTATTCATCCAGCTTTGATTTAACCAAAGCGGCAGTCTGAGCTGTTTCAAGACCTACTTCAGGGTGCTGGTGAATCTGATGGCGTATGTCTTTAAACTCATCCAGCAATGCAACCACATTCGCATTCAATGCCATTTAGATAGCTCCCATATACTTTAAAACAGCCTGAGCAATAGCAGCAGAACCGATATAAGTTGAGAACATAACAACCAAACTTACAATAACGATACGCCATCCGCTTTTCTTAAATGCATCCAGATCCTTACCAATGGCAACACCTGCATACGCAAGAATAGGGGTAGTAAGTGCTAGAAAGTTAACTTTTGCAACATATGCATTAGTCACTGCTGAAAACGGAAAAGAAGGAAGACTGATAATTACGCCATATGTGATAACAAAAAGTACTGAAGGTATTTTCCTGATCAAGAACATATTGGTAGCAACACCTGCAACACAAAGCAGAAATAATATTCCCATACCCGGCAGAGCATCAATCACGTTGTTATGAAAACCGATATGATTTCCGATAAGAGTAATAACTGCTACAATTAGGAGCACTATACATGATTCTATTAGTGTATGTTGTTTAGTCATTATACATTCTCCGCACTGGTTTTGTACTTAAGCTTGTAGATATAGCTGTAAAGCTTATTAGAGAGAGGAAGAGCAAGAATTAAAGACATGTAAACACCGTCAAGACCAGAGAGAGTGTTACTTGCTACACCTAAGGCCTGAATCTGTTCAGCCATTGCAGGGTAACTTGCACTTAAAGTACCGACTGCAGCTGTCATCATACTCGCACTACCTACACCGGAAGCCATTGCCAAAGCATAAGGATGGAAAATTTGGAATGCAGCAAGGAAAGAAGCCATAACTCCAAAGAATATTGTACCGAAAACAGTTCCACAGATATAAACGCCCATTACGCCGCGTCCCTCTGCTGAATCAAGTCCGTAAATATCTCCGATAAGAGCAACGTTAGGCTCGCGGGCGATAGAATGTGCTGCACCAACAGTTTCACGCTTAAGCCCGAGGAACATAGCCAGCGGAACACCGATAATTAAAGTCGCTAAGTTACCGAACTCCTGCAAAACAAGAGCAGGTCCGGCTTTCAATATGTCGTAAAATTTAGGACCGACAAGTGTTCCATATTTTGCCATAAGCAGAAGCAAAGCAAGCCCGACAAGTGTACTTGCCTGAAACATATCTTTATCTTTAGCAATTTTTAAGAATTTAGGACCAGTAAAGATCCCTATAGCCATTGCATACAACAGAGGCAGAAGAACGAGTTTCCCCGGTCCTACTTTGAATGTAATAATTCCAATTAACTCCGAAATTACCACCAATGCTAACACGAGCAGGTGTAACTTCACATTTTTCACTGCATCATTCATAATCAACTCCGATTAAGGCAAACTACATATAAATTATGTAATTTGCGTATCTTAAACTCACTCCGTCAAACTATAACGGTTCCTCAACACACTATAAAACAATAGAATTCCAAAATTCCAACCAATTACGGACATGACATAATTACGTCCGTAATTGTCCGAAAATAAAAACCAGTACTTAAATCAAAATACGCACCATTTTTTTAGGACGCCCTACTTGAGTGGACATTTCCTTTCCATTCAGCTCACCATAGCCGCTGTCCAGAAATTTTTTAAGAACCCGTCTGGCACTGCGTTCCCCAATACCGAGACAGGCCGCAAGATCAGTGGAATCAAAGGTATCCTTATGACTTTCGATGATTAAAGATTTAATTTTATCAAGATAGCTGGGACTGATGCCTATGTCTTTGGACATTTTAAGAAACTGCGAATCAACGACATGAGTCTTATATTTAAGCTCATCACATTCTCCGATTGGGCCTCGAATATGCTGTCCTTCCACAATATAAAAACCGCCTTTATTCAGCTTGGTAGCGTTATCTAGAGCCTTGCGGGCAGATTTTTCAGCTTGAAACGCTGTAGATCCGATGCCGATGCCTGAAGAAAAAATAATATTGCGCTCTCTTCCCCAGTTGAGAAGATTTTTGAAATGATTCAGGTGAAGCTGACTTTCGATTATACCGCGGGTAGAAAATATAACGTATTCTTCGGTGCCGAAATTAAAGAGACTGCCTTGAATGGCCCGAACATACTCAAGCAGTTCCAGATAAAATATCCCGCCGTTTTTCATATCATCATACTGATTAATAGAATTGCGGGTGATTGATTTAAGCTTAATAAGTTGAATAGCGATACCGGCAGAACGCAAGCTACGAGAATTAATCCGATCTACAAGTTTTTCGAGAGAATCGCGAATCTGGAGAGTACTGGCATATAGCCTGAAAACAGGAAATCCTCTGCCCTTCAGCTCTTTATAAATATATCCAAATCCGGTTACTACGGCGTCCGTCTGTCCGGTTTCATAAAGTTCTACATGGCGATTAAGATAATCCTGCTCACCGTGGTGACGAGCGAAAGGCATAGAGTGGATATTTTCAAATTCAACACCGAATTCTTTAACAACTTCAGTAAGGATATCATCATTGACGACATCAATGCTAACTTTGCCTGATTTAATACCAAGGCGAAGCATTTCAGAAAGAACACGTAGCAGGCTGTATCCCCCGCGCGGAATATGCTCATAAGGCAGGGTCAGGCCTCCATGAGCTTTAGTCGCTTCTTGAACAGCTATACCACTGAAGAGTATTCCCTTTGTTTCTCTTTGACACTCTTCCAAAACTTCCCAAGAATCCGCTACACGCTCTCTCACATATGTTAAAAGAGTGATTTCAGGGCAACATCGACCGACAACTTCTTTAATAAGTTCAATCGAATCTGAGGGGCCGATGCATCCTATCTTCATTTAAGCTTCCTGCATTTTAATTTACAATTTCGGTAATGTCACTAATGTGTCCAAAACTTGTAAGAATAGTGCACTGCGAGAATTAATGTGTCAAGGCAGCTTCAAATATTACAGTAAAGGTAATTTTTATGCGTTATTTTTAAACTTTTATTAAATATTTTTACAAATTTTAAATTTATCGGATAATTTTAACTAAGTTTTTCATATATTCGTAAACACAAAAACAAAATTACTGGTTACGAGCTTAAATTATTTTTAAGAGAGCCTTAATATCTTCCGGTCGAGGGATGTATCCGCGTTGAAATGCAGCAGCATGCATCCTACCTCGCAAGTGATCCTTTGCCCAGTTTACCACCATGGGATGAAAAAAGGATGGATTATTAAGCACAATCTGCACCTTGGCCCTGCCGTCATCTATAACGGCCTTGATAGAAAAATTATTTTCATGAACTTCGTAAGTGTACAGAACTTTAGGAATTAATTGAAATGTGGCACCGATCATTAAACATTGCACCCAGTAGTCCCAGTCTTCATAGGCTGTATTAGCTCTATATCTTATACCACTGTCCCATAATTTACGGCGATACATAGCAGAAGGTGATAATGTATTTTGAGTTCGTAAATGGGCTTTACTGAATTTAGGGAGATGAACTTCTCGCGAACCGTTCAAACGGTTTTCAAGATAGTTGGTATAGACAAGATCTGTCTTAGGATTCTGATTAAGAGTTTCAAGACATATCGATAAAAATTCTGGATGGAGAAGATCGTCAGGATCAATGCATATTAAAAAATCGCCTTTCGCCCGTTCAAGACCATAATTACGGACAAGCCCTGGTTTTCCTGTTCTAGGCGGTCTCAGTATTTCAAACTTCTCGCACTCAATCTTTTCAGCCCATTTCTGCGCCTGCTCAATTGAATTGTCGGAACTTCCGTCATCCACAAAAAGTATCTCTACTTTTTGAAAATCCATAATTTGAGCTATGACAGAACTGAAAAATCTATCAGCAAACCGCCCGTAATTATAATTTGGTATAATGATCGAAAGTAGCGTCATATAGAAATTGCCTGATACGAAAACTAATGTTTGTTATGGCTTATTACACACTAATTACATCACATAACTAATACCTAATAAACATTCTTAATTATCGCAATAAACAGACAAAACTTTCTACCTAATTATACAATCTAATTATAGGCAGTTATATATACTTTTCAGTTTTCATAAAAAAGCCGCCCGAAGGCGGCTTAAATTGTCAATTTTACTTTTATTTAAATAAGTTAAGATACTTTTCATATCCTTTCTCTTTCAACTCTTCCTTTGGAATGAATTTCAATGAAGCTGAATTAATACAATAACGGAGTCCTGTCGGAGCAGGGCCATCCGCAAAGACATGACCAAGGTGAGAATCCGCTTTTTTTGAGCGAACTTCTGTACGCTTCGTAAAAAAGGTATCATCTTCGCGCTCAATTATATTTTCATCATCAATTGGTCGAATAAAACTAGGCCATCCTGTGCCTGATTCAAACTTATCCGTAGAACTGAACAAAGCTTCACCTGAAATAATATCTACATAGATACCTTCTTTATGGTTATCCCAATATTCATTTTTAAAGGCAGGCTCTGTTCCGCTCTTACGCGTAACTTCAAACTGAATAGGAGTAAGTTTCTTTTCAAGTTCTTTGTCACTCGGCCTTGTATAAGCTCCTTCCTGAACAGGAGGAGTAGCGACATCAACCTCATCTCCCCAAGTATCCTTAATAAAAGTATCCCTTCCAGAAAGATACCGATACCAATTGTAACGCACAGGATTCTTTTTATAGTAATCCTGATGATACCCTTCAGCATCAAAAAACTCAGTAAACGGTATCAGCTGAGTTGCAACAGGCTTTTCAAATTGTCCGGATTGATCAAATTCTGCAACCACCTTCTCTGCAATTTTTTTCTGATTTTCATCACTATAAAAGATTGCTGAAGTGTATTGAAAACCACGGTCATTAAATGATCCTCCCGAATCAGTTGGATCATGATGCTTCATAAATATATCAAGAATTTTTTCATAACTTATCTGCTTCGGGTCAAAGAAAATCTGCACAGCCTCTCGATGGCCAGTACTCCCCGAACTGACTTGCTCATACGTAGGATTATCAACATTTCCTCCTGCATATCCGGAAATGACTTTCTCAACACCTGATACTTTTTCCAGATCAGATTCTACGCACCAGAAACATCCTCCAGCAACGGTGGCAACTTTAAGTTTAGTTTCATTTTCCATTTTAGCCTCCACACTACTTACAAACCAAGGCGGAAAAATTCCGATGGCGAGTATTATTAAAACAGATAAACTGAGTGATTCCATTTTTTTAATTTTCATTAACTACCTCACAATAGGAACTATTACTATTAATTTAGATAGTATGATAATAGCATATGTCAATGGGAAAAGATAATACTACATAAAAAAACCGAAACCGTAGATACTACTCAGCATCACGATTTCGGACATTATTTCTCCATAGAACAAGTGGAGCACAGCAACCAAGCCCTTCAAAAAGTTGCCGACGAGCTTCAGTTCCGCCAACAAGATCTCCCATAAGCAGGCAGATATAACGATCTAATTTACTGTCCCAAAAAAGATCGGGACACCGAACCATATAGCCATACTTTCTATGTGAAACTTCACATGGATCTGAAAGACAGCACCATCCACAACCAACACATGGTTTAATAGACACTTACTGCACCGCCCAAGCGGGTGGTGCTTAACATAAAACAAGCTAAAACAATTTGAACCTTAAAAGAAAAATGAATTATCAAAATAGTCCTGTGTAAAAATATGAGCCAATATGACTAGCCGCTATAGTTACGACTCCCTTGCTATCTTACAAATAATTTCAAATTCTCCTCCTGATACTGGCATGACAGAAAGTCTTGATCCCTTCCTGAGAAGTTCCATCCCCTCTAGCCCTTTAACTGTTCGCAAAAATTTTAAAGGCAAAGGATTTGAAAATTTTTCAACAAATTTAACATCCACCATAAACCAGCGTGGATTATCTTCAGGAGACTTGGGATCAAAATGAGGATCATCAGGATTCCAAGCTGTAAAATCAGGGTAGCTCTCTCTAACCACTTCAGCAAGGCCAACTACTGAAGGATTTTTAACGCTATGATAAAAAAGTACCATATCACCAAGCTCCATATCATTCTTCATAAAATTTCGGGCTTGATAATTACGAACACCATCCCAAGGAGTTATCTGATTATCTTCAGCAGCAAGATCGTCAATAGAATAACATCCCGGTTCTGACTTCATAAGCCAGTATTTAATCATAAAATCCTCCTCTATGTTTAGTCTGCCTCCGGCAAAAACACATTATTAATTACTTCATTAAATACTCAGATACTATTTCTACCTTCAACATACGAATGTATAATTAAGCTTTTTGAATGAAATTTACTTAAAAAACACTAAACACGGCTACGCATTAAGTTATAAATAATCACTTACAAATTAAAACCCTTATTACCTGCAATCAACTATAAGGGCTGCTTTTCTTGACATATTCCTATCCTTAGATAAGTACATTGCTAACGCAGTAAGCATCTTTCAATTGTTCCGTTAAGTCATGTTTTTTATTCTAAACAATCACGTTCTAAGGAAGTCTAAAGTTGCATCAGTTTAGAGTTTAACAGTATTACAAAACCTGTTACAATTATTTAAATATGCAATTTTCATTAAATCAACTCTTTATAAACGAGTTCCATTAATGCATGTACTTGTCACCGGCGCAACCGGACTTATAGGCTCCAATCTTGTACCTATCCTAATCAAGCAGGGCTACAAAGTCAGGGCTCTTGTTCGTGATCCCCAAAAAGCCAAGCTATCTCTAAATGATAATGTAGAAATATACCACGGTCATTTAAATGATGAAAAAGCAATTGAAACAGCTCTAAAGGGTTGCAAATACCTTTTTCACCTTGCCGCAGACTATCGGCTATGGGTTCCTGACCCGCAATCAATGTACCACACCAATGTAGACGGAACTCGCCTACTAATGGAAAAAGCTCTTGAAACTGGGACTGAACGGATTGTCTACACATCAAGCGTCTGCACACTGGGATGGAGCCACGATGGGAACCCAGTTAATGAAGAACTTGTTTCCAGTCTTAAGGACATGATCAGCCCGTATAAAAAATCAAAATTTTTAGCAGAAAAGGCTGTATCCAGAATGATTCGCGAGAAAGGTCTTCCTGCGGTCATTGTTAGTCCATCTACCCCTGTCGGGCCCGGCGATTCCCGCCCCACGCCCACAGGTTCCATGATTCTAAACACCGCCCGTGACGGTGGAAGATTCTATGCTGATACAGGTTTGAACATTGCACATGTTCAAGATATTGCACGCGGCCACCTGCTGGCACTAGAAAAAGGAACTATCGGACGGAGATACATTCTTGGCGGTGACAACCTTCATCTGAAAGAACTTTTTAAGATAACTGCCGAGGCTGCAGGGAAGCCTGGTCCAATGTGCAAAGTTCCGCCATCGGTCCTCTATCCTATTGCAATCATCAGTGAATTGCTTGCCCGTCTTAATCTTATAAAAGAACCTGTAGCCACTTTAGACAGCATCCGCATGGCCAGCAAAATAATGTTTTACAGTTCAAAAAGGGCAGAGAAAGAACTCGGCTATACGCATCGCCCAGCAATTGAGGCTGTTGAAGATTCTATCAAATGGTTCAGAGAAAACGACATGCTTGATTAGAATATAATACTGCTAAAAAAGTCACTGACCGAGCATTTTGTATATTTCAGCAAATATGGTTTTGCTATCCATCAGAGGTTTGAGAAAAATATTTTTTGACACGCTCAGTTCAGAAGCAATCTCCGGAGAAATATCGTACTCTGGAGACCCTGTATAAATAATAAACTTCAAATCAGACCATAATCTTATAGCCGTAGAGATAAACTCAACTCCATCCATTCCCCGAAGTCTCAAATCAACAATGACTAAATCAATTTGAACAGTATCAAGCATCCTGAAAGCTACTTCAGAGCTTTCAGCCTGATATACCGTGAATCCTGCATCTTCTAGAGCAATCGCCATACTGTCTCTTACATGCAAATCATCATCAAGAACTAGTATGGTATACGACATTTGATTCCTCCCTAGCTGACGACATGGTCCACTCTGCCTATCACCTATATTTATACACTGTATCATTAATTTCGTAAAAATACTAAAAATTATGTGAATTAGCTTCTATGAATTAGAATATATATTTCACCGATTATTTGACTTAAAAACAAAAAAGCCAAACTTCTAAATTGAAGTCTGACTTTTCCGTTATTCAAAAATGTTCGTCTACCTAGACTAAATTACTAAGCATAAACCTTGTCATTTAATATTTTTTTAGCCTCTTCCAAGCTGGAAACAATATTCAAAATACTGTCAATCTTTGCAGCCTGAAAAGCTCTTTGTATTTTCTCATTTTTATTTATAAATACAATCTTGCCACGATTGTGTTCAGCCAACATGTGAGCCTTTAAAAAAGCGGCTAGACACGAAACATCTATGAATAAGACTTTCTTGAGCCCAATAATGGTTTTACCTTCCCATTCTCCGGCTAGCTCATATAAACGAGGTTTTAAATATTTAACCGTTTGTATATTGCATATTCCCTGAAGAATAAATACAGTTGAAGATCCCATCTTCTTTTCAAGGAATTCAAATGGTAACAAATTTTTACGATCTTCCCCAGAATAGAGCTTATTCCCTGAGCCAAAAATCTGACAGGATAAATTTTCCGAAAAAATTCTATTTTCTAGTATGTTAATACTATTTGTCGTTTGCTTGTTTGTCATTACCAACTCTCTGCATTTAATATTCCAAAAAGACTCTTTACACATGTATCGATAAATAATAAATTCGTTATAAATCCATACTGTACAGAGTTAATGATCATAGTTACTATATTAAAATAAGTTTTTTTTGAATTATAAAACTATTAACAACTCAAGCAGAGGTTTAAAAATGATTATATTGACTGCTGCCATTAAGGCAAAAAAAGGTAAAGAAGCAGAACTCGAAAAAGTACTCCTCAACATGATTTCCAAAACTGCTCAGGAAGATGGATCAATGGAGTACAGGCTGCATAAATCAAAAAACAATTCTGGAAGTTATTTATTTTATGAAAAATACATAGACCAAGCAGCGTTTGACGCACATTCTTCCTCTGAATACTGCTCAAACCTTGGCGCACAAATCAAAGACTTAATAGCTGAAGAGCCAGTCATTGAATTCTATGATTTTATTGATGGAATCCCTGAATAAAATTCAAAAAATCCACAAAACAAGAGTAAAGACTGAGGGAATTTTATGAATAAAATATTATCTTCTATCAGCCTTTTACTCTTGCTTTCTCTACCCATGGGCAGCATGTTTCAGGCTAGCACTGCCCATGCCGGATTTATGCCTTTTGGACGAATGTATAAAGCTGCAAAAGATGATCGCACATATATGGTGCAAGCTAGTGATACAAGACTTCAACTACAGCTTCATAAAGCTATATTAACAGAGAATCCATCTTCCATATTAGCCATAAGTACATTTGTTTATCTTGGACACGGGTTTCTTGTGGGAGAAGTAGCCAGTGAAAGTCAGAGTAGAAGCCTAGTAGACTCGGCTAAAAAAGTCAGAGGACTAAACGGAGTCAGCTACTACCTGCCGCTTAAAAAAAGTAATGAAAACACCGAAATATCTTCTGCTTTTGAAATAAAAGTCAACGGAATGCTGGAACCGAACTACCCTTCATCAAAACTCACAGTTAAAGTAGTACAAAATGTGGTTATAGTCCTTGGAGTCTTAACCGCTGAAGAACAGGGAAAAGCACTTAATCTGCTTAAAAGTTTTGATGGAGTTGATAAAATAATTAACTTTATTCAACCTCCTTCCGATGCAGAAACGAAACGAGTCCGTCCGCGCCCTTTACGCAATATTCTTAATTAATATTTAATCACACTATTTCGAATCTGCCTCAAAAAGAAAAAGGAAGCATTTGCTCCCTTTTTCTTTTAACTCTTTGTTAAAAAGATCTAGCTTTCGCTGCCTTCTTTATATAAATGAACATCAGTCTGTGGATATGGAATCGAAATACCGGCCTTATCAAAAGTAATTTTAATACCTTCCAGCAAATCCCACCGAACAGCCCAGTAATCAGAGGTTCTTACCCAAGGACGCACTAGTATATTTATACTCGAATCAGCAAGCTCCCCTACAACAATTGTAGGTGCAGGAGATTTGAGAAGAGTCGTATTTTCAGCAAGAATCTGTGCAAGAATTTCTTTGGCTTTTGGAATATCATCTTGGTATCCTATGCTTATAACCAGATCAATGCGTCTTGTCTTATTAGCGGTTGTATTCACAATTACGGCATTAAGAATTGAGGAATTAGGAACAACAACTTTCTGATTATCCGGTGTGGATAGTTCTGTATAAAATGCTGACAATGCCTGCACTGTTCCAGAAGTTCCTGCAATTGTTACGTAGTCTCCTTTCTTGAAAAGGCGCAAAACTATGAGCATGACTCCGGCTGCAAAGTTAGAAAGTGTATCCTTTAACGCCAAACCGACAGCAAGACCTGCGGCACCCAACACAGCGAGGAATGAAGTTATGTTAATTCCCGCCTGCCCGAGCGCAGCAACAACAAACGCGGCAAGCATTACATAATAAACAATATTTTGAATAAATGAAGTTAAGATGTCGTCAACTTTAGCCTTTGCCATAAGCCGTGTAATCAAATTTGAAGCTTGCCGAGCACAGATCCTCCCTGCCAGAAGCACCAACAGGGCTACAAGAAGCCTTACTCCGTAAAGACTTACAAATCCTATACTCTGTTCAAACATATCTCTTAAAAAATCAGGCTTGAGAAAACTTAATTGTTTATCAAGATTAGAATCTACCAACATTTTTCCTACTATTCCGGTAGTTGCATTCATAATTTTTCTTTTGTTAAATTTTTAATTAGATTTAAACCTTTCCTAATAAATAGTAACATACACAATTCTGGACATCTTGAAAATATCTGCAATTATATTTTTTAAAAAAAGACAAAAAACTTCCTTAATCACACATCATCATTTTTAACAAAAAAAAGACAAAACAACATTAGTTAGTGTATAAAAGAATCATTAAAAGGGGAATGAATGCTTCAGCAAAAAAGACGTATTATACTTTTGGCCATGATAATGGTAATTCTTGTCGGAGCTGTGTCCCTCATCAGCACGCGTCTACTTTATGACACATCACTTAATGAACAACGAAATAGGTTAGGAGAATTGGTCAACAGTCAAGCCGGTATGATTGAGGAATTATCCAATTTAAGTACAGAGCTGGATCTTATTAAAGACACAGATAAAGACTTCGAAACCCTTCTTTCTCATTTAGTTAGAGCTCATAAAAAATTCATAGTTGCAAGCGACACCGGGGAATTCACTGTAGGCTTAAAAGTTGGCAACCAAATCAACTTTCTTATTCTGAACGGTGAAAGACCAACTGCGCACCAAAAATTCGCATTTGTTCCATTTGGAGGTCCAAACAGTGCCCCCATGCAACTAGCACTCTCAGGAAAATCCGGTTCAGTGATAGGTCGTGACTACAAAGGCCAAAAAGTATTGGCTGCGTACACTTCACTAATTCTTAAAGATCAGCAAGTTGGGCTTGTTGCTAAAATTGACCTGCACGAAATAAAAGAACCTTTTTTTTGGGCTAATTTCATTATATTCGGTTTAGGAATTATACTGACTACTATAGGTCTTTATTTCTTTATCAAAATCAGTGAACCGCTACTTCTTGAAATGGGAAAAAGTAAAAATAACTATCGTGATTTAGTGGAAGGATCCGACAGCATTATTCTTCACATAAACCAGCAAGGTATAATCAGTTTTGCGAATAGTTTTTCAAAGAACTTTTTCAGTCAAGAATGGGAAGATTTAGTTGGTCTTTCAGCAATGCTACTCCTTGAGCCGCAATCTGAATATGCAAACAACTCATCTTCTCTAAACAGAGTTATAGATTTTTTTGGTGAAGGAGACGGGCCGCATGAAAAACCTATCCGTAATGATGATAGTACTGCATGGATTTCCTGGAGAGTCAGAAAAATTATAAATTCAAGTGAAGATGTTGAGGAGCTTCTTTGCATAGGCAATGACA
This sequence comes from Desulfovibrio sp. UCD-KL4C, assembly GCF_006210265.1. Lineage (NCBI taxonomy): Bacteria > Pseudomonadati > Thermodesulfobacteriota > Desulfovibrionia > Desulfovibrionales > Desulfovibrionaceae > Desulfovibrio > Desulfovibrio sp. UCD-KL4C. The sequence continues at coordinate 721,524 of NZ_VCNC01000001.1, read as the reverse complement.
TAACAGACAACCATCTCTCCAGAGAGAATTTAAAGAAAAGCGAATCACGGCATAGAATAATATTTGAAAACTCTCCTTTAGGAATGGTCCGGTTTAACCCTGAAGGAGTAATTCTAGATTGTAACAACAAGTTAGTAGAGCTGCTAGATTCTACAAAAGAAAAATTAATCGGCTTTAACGTTGCCCAGAAAAGTAATTCTAAAATGCGAGAAGCTATTAAAAAAGCGCTGGCAGGTGAATCAAGCATTTATGAAGATCTCTATACTTCAGTAACTGGGAATAAAACCATCTACGTACGAGCCATATTTAATCCAGTAACATTAGGCAATTCCTCCACGGAGGTAATTTGCACGCTGGAAGATATCTCTGACCGCATTGAAGTTGAAAAAAACCTTGCAGAAAGTGAAGAACGTTTCAGAGGAATAGCAAAGGCTTCTCCTGTCGGGATCATCATTACAGACATCAAAGGAAGCCTTCTTTACGCTAATCAAAGAATGACGGAACTGACTGGTGAAAATTATACGGAACAGACAGGACTATCTTGGATGAACAATATCCACAGCAAGGATAAATCAAATTTAATTACAAACTGGTATGAAGCTGATTTTATAAGTAAAGACAGATTAGAATTTAGAATTGTCCATAACAACGGAATAATACTATGGATATTGGGGCAAATAGTTAAACTGAAAGACAAAAAAGAACAGATGATCGGGTATGTTATAACGATGACAGATATAACCCAGATCAAAACTGTAGAATTGGAACACACAAGACTTACAGCTGCTATTGATCAAGCTGCGGAAGCTATTATGATCACAGACACTGACGGTATGATAACTTATGTAAACCCAGCTTTTCAGAAAATTTCAGGTTACTCGGCAGATGAAGCTATAGGACAAAACCCACGCTTTCTTCAAAGCGGAGAACACGACATCCTTTTCTATGACAATCTATGGGACACAATTTTAGCAGGCCACATATGGGAAGGAAAGTTTATTAATATCAGGAAAGATGGAAAACATTACACACAGGAAGCGTCAATAGGTCCGGTTAGAGATGAAACAGGTAAAATCATAAACTTTGTATGTGTATCACGTGACATCAGCAAACAATTAGTTGTTGAAGCGCAACTTAGACAAGCTCAAAAACTTGAGTCAATAGGCGAGCTGGCAGCCGGAATTGCCCATGAAATTAACACACCTACACAATATGTAAGTACAAACAATCAATTTATGAAAGAAGCGTTCATTACACTTCTTGCTATGACTAATAATTACAGAGAGCTCATTAAAGCAGTCCAATTAAGCAAATCTCAGGAAGAATTGCTCAAAATAGCGGAAAGCGGGCTTGATGACGATGAACTTACCTATTTAGAGGAAGATATTCCAAATGCGATTGAGGAATCAGAAACAGGGTTGAAACGAATCACCGAGATTGTGCAATCAGTTAAGCAGCTGGCCCACCCCGGTGAAGTTCAAAAAGGACTTTATAATTTAGACGAAATAATTCGCAATGCAATAACGGTTTCCAGTAATGAATGGAAATACGTCTCAGATATTGAATTAAACTTAGATGAAAATTTACCGGAAATTCACTGTTTAAAAGGTGAAATAGGACAGGTTTTGCTTAATCTTATTATCAATGCAGCTCATGCCATTGAATCAAAGTCAGGAAAAGATACTGAAGCAAAAGGACGCATCACCATATCAACCTACCAAAAAGAGAACTGGGCTGTTCTGAAGATTTCCGACTCAGGAACGGGAATGCCAGAAAATGTTGCTAAGCGTGCTTTTGATCCATTTTTTACTACTAAAGAAGTAGGCCATGGAACGGGTCAGGGCTTAGCTATTTCTCACAACGTGATTGTAAACATGCATAATGGCGTGATTAATTTTGAAACTGAAGAAAATATTGGAACAACATTTACGATTAAACTACCTTTAAAAAAAATCGGGCAATAACTTAATCAAAAAGGTAGCTCCTTAAAAATAACTCCTTCTTTAAGCAAAGCGATACCTGCATCTACACAGGATGCATCTAGCTTGATCCCTTTTTCTTTCTCAAGAAGATCAATACATTTTTGCTTATTTGAAGCTTCGCGATAAGGACGTGTCGTCAAAATAGCATCAATAGAATCAGCCACAGATATGACTTTTGACTCAAACAAGATCTCATCACCTTTCAAACCGTTTGGATACCCTGAACCGTCTATGCGTTCATGATGCTCAAGTACAATCCTCTGAATGGGCCACTCTGTTTCCAATGTTTCAAAGATTTCTGCCCCGACTAGTGAATGCATTTTAATAAGCGCAAATTCTGCATGGCTTAGCGGACCGGGCTTATTCAGAACACCTGACGGAACCGCTATTTTACCGATATCATGGACCAAAGCTGCCAAGTGTAACCCCTGAATAATATCAGGACTCAGACCGAGCCTAGTTGCTATAAGCGAGGAAATTTCTGCTGTTCGATCCATATGTCCTGCTGTATATGGATCGCGAAATTCTACCAAACGGGTAAAAGCTCGCAATAAACCTTCCAAACCATCTTTCATCCGTTTAACTACAACAAGTTCTCTTGAAGCCTGCGTCATTTTATACTGCTTAACCCCTGATACTATAGCTTTAGTTAAATCCTCAGGGTGGCAAGGCTTAGTTAAAAATCTAAAAATATCACCTTGGTTTACTGCGCTCATTGCAATATTTAAGTCCGCATAGCCTGTTAAAACCATTCTTACAGTGTCAGGATATAGCTCACGGACTATGGATAACAACTCCACTCCGTCCATTTCAGGCATTTTTATATCCGAAATTACAACAGTATACGGCGGTGATGTCTCTAACAATTTGAGAGCGGCTTTTCCTCCAAGTGCTGTACTGACAGCAAATTTAGATCTAAGAGCTCGTGAATAACTTTGAAGAATGTTAGGTTCATCATCAACAAAAAGAACACGTTCTGCTGTATAGTTTATATCTTCAACCATAACATTCCTCTACTTCGAAGTCAGAACTAACAAAGGTAATTTTATCCCTACCTTTGCTGCAAACATATGAATACGATCAATTTTATCTTTATCAAGCTCTAAACTCTTTCTAAGCAGCATTGCGCCCTGAGTTGATGTAACATCCTCATACAAAATCATTCCCGGATACAAATCATCAATTTCAAGTTCCTTAACCACATATCTGGCTTCTACACCAAGCATGCCTTCCAGATAATACAATAGCTCAGGGTCATACAGCTCAGAAGCTTCCTCGATATTTGCAAATGCCTTCTTCGGATTATCCTCATGTTGTAATTGCAAGTCATAATCCAAAGCAATTTTAAGAATACGACCACCTAAAGGAATTTTTTGTTCTTTAACGGCATCGCGCGGGGTTCCTGAACCGTCAAACCCCTTAAGCTGATACGATATCATTTCAGCAATTGCTTCAAGCCTCGGCAGTTTAGCAATAAGACTCTTAGCTATTACCGGATGCATCTCAAACATTTGGAGCTGTTCTGGATTAAGCTCTTTCCCTTCAAGCAGTATATCTAATGTTCCAGGGGGCAATATAAGAGTCCCGAGCTGAGACAGCATAGTAGCAATGTCATACCGCCATAAATCTTTTACACCTTTTTTTTGAGCAAGATACCTGACATAACGGCGGACTCTGTTGATACGGGCTCCAGCCTCAGGCTTAACGAGAGAAGTAATTTCACCAAGCAATTCAACGCTTCCTCTAAGCGTTTTCTCAAGTAAGATCCGTTTACCGGTTACCAGTTCATATTGTTCAACACCTTCCTTAAGATTTTCAAGCAGAACGTCTTTTTCGCAAGGCTTTGTCAAAAAACGAAACACGTGACCATCGTTTACAGCACGTATTGCATTATCAAGGTCAGCATAGCCTGTAAGCATAATTCTAGTTGTTTCAGGACTGCGTTTCCTCACTTCCTTTAAAAACTCTATCCCGTTCATTTTAGGCATACGAAAGTCAGAAACAACTGCAGCAAATGGAGCCTTGCTATTAAGCGCAAGCATAGCCATCGTGGGATCTTCTGATGTTTCAACATCAAAATTTCCTCTAAGCTGCCTTTTAAGCGCAGAAAGGACATTCGGCTCATCATCAACAAGTAAAATTTTAAACTTCATTAAAATTTCCTAACTTCTCAGTTGCGCAAGCAGGTCTGCATCCAATGCTCTAAATTCATCAAGACCATCCCAATTATCTTGAACATAGTTGACCCATTTTTCGATTAATAGTCCATGCTTTCCATCCTGATGAATATTCTGCTGAAATGATATTCTAGCATAATCAGGGTTAATAACAACGCACTGGTGGTCAATTGTGTTAGCAATACTTACCAACATTGGAATACTAAAATCAAAATCCGTATACTGATGGTAACGTCCAATACCGTGAACAATATCTCCTGATATCCCCCAAAGCCCCATAAGATATGCTCCTAAATGGGCATGACTTGTTCCAAAAACTTCCATTTCGCAATCATACACTGACTTATGCGTTTTTGAAACTTTCGCTATAACTTCTGCATACTGCTCAGAAAAAGAATTTGCTAAAATAAGTTTACCAATATCATGTAAAAGTCCTGTCATACGTGCCTGAATAGCTATACCCTTATCAATATTTTCACATTCACAAATAAGGCGTACAATATTTGAAACGCGGAAGCTGTGGTCCCAGAGTCGATTCAATGAAAAGTTAGGGATTTTTTTTTCATTATACATTGAAAATAAGTGAGTAGACAATATAAGAGCTTTAAGACTTTCAAGTCCAAGCATTGTTATAGCATGAAAGATAGAGTCAACCTGTGAAGAAAGTCCAAAATAAGGAGAATTAATAAGCTTTAAAATCTTCGCAACAAGTCCTACATCCAGTGAAATATATTCTGCAATTTTTTTAATGGACGGGTTATCAGATCTAAGCTCGCTTTCGATCGCTTCAAAAACACTAGGAATAACTGGTAAAGATTCTATTTCTGCGACCATTTTTTGCATTATAGGATCAACCAAGATATCACGTGACTGAATAGCTCCTTCAACCTTATCTATAAGCTCCTGAGCCTTACATGGCTTTGATATATACTGATGAACGGACCGAATACTTCTCATAACTTCATTCAAACCGACCTGTCCGGAAAGAGCCATTCTGATCATACTAGGATATTTATCTTTTACTTTATTAAGGAGATCAGCACCGTCCATTCCAGGCATTTTAATATCAGAGATTATTACATCACATTCTGATTCTTCAAGCAAAGCAAGAGCTGCAAAACCCGAGTCAGTAAACCTCATTTCCCAATCACTGCACTTGCCGCGAAGCATACGTCTTAAGGCAGCAAGTACATTTGTCTCATCGTCCACAAATAATACACAAACTTTCCGGCTATTCATTTTCTTAAACTTCCTCTGAGGGTAATTTAATTGTACACTTTGTTCCAATGCCAAGTTCACTACTGAATTCTATTGTTCCGCCATGTTTTTCAGTAATTACTGAATAACATAGTGTTAACCCCTGTCCTGTTCCCAGTCCGACTTCTTTAGTTGTAAAAAAAGGATCAAAAATTTTAGGCAATATTTCATCAGGAATACCTTCTCCTGTATCTTCAATTTCAATAACAACCCATGGATGAACAAAACGCGTCCGGATAGTTATCTGTCCTTTTTCACTGTTTTTTTTCATTTTTGAAGTAATGGAGTGAGCAGCATTAACAACAACATTTAAAAAGGCCTGGTTAAGATCATTGATAAAACATGGAATAAGCGGGAGATCCTCTTGCAGCTCAAAAACAACATCCGAGTTATATTTCCACTCATTTTTGCAAACCGTAACCGTGTTATCTAGCGCCAAATTGATATCAGAAATTTGTTTAAAATCCATTCCGGGATGAGAAAAACGTTTCATAGCCTGAACTATACGGGTAATTCGTTCGACACCATCCATTGATTGAGTTAGAGCCGAAGGTATTTCACTTAAAAGATAATCCATATCTATGCTCTTCCAAAGGAGAGACGTTTCTTCGCATTTTGAATTATAATATAGCTGGCAAATTTCTTTATGTTTAGTGAGAGCTAATGATATTTGATCGAATGATTCGGACAAAAAAATCAAGTTATCAGATAAATACTGTATGGGCGTATTTATTTCATGAGCAATTCCAGCAGAAAGGTTTCCGAGGGATTCAAGTTTTTGAGCTAAGCTCAACTGCCGTTCAAGCTCTTTACGTTTAGTAATATCAAAAATAATTTCAACAAATCGATCTTCACCGTTAACTTTACTTTTAAGGACCGTTTTTGAAACAGGAAGACTGACCCCATCCATCCGCTTCATTATAAATTCATTCTCATAAATATTACATGTTTCAGCTAGGCAGCTTTCAACACGGTCCCCTTTTGCAGTCCGCCAACCAAAATCATCGCAGTTTAGCCCTATAATCTGCTCCTTATCAGCACAAAGCATTTCCAACGCAACATTATTAATAGATTCTATAATCTTAGTTTCAGGATCAATAATAAGAATTCCGGCATGAATACCATCCAGAATATTTTCCATCAAATCCTTACTTGCAACAAGCTCCCGCTGTGAACGCACTCTCTGAATGGCAAGTGCGTAATATGATCCAATATGTACCATATTATCAACATCACGCTGGTTATAACCACCCGGTTTATTTGCTACAGAAATCTGTCCGACAAGTTTATCCCCAAGAAGAACTGGAATTGATAAAAAACAGGTCAACTTTACATGCCCGTCTGGAAGACCTTTAGAGATAGGATGGCTAGACGGATTATTACTGAAGAAAGGTTTTCGTGTATTTAAAGAATGGCCCCAAAGGGCAGGGTATGTTCCATCTTCGTTAGCGGGAAACAAAAGATCATCATTTTTCAATATCGCACAATCATCTTTTAAATCACTACACGCTTGGACTGTAGCTCCTAGATCGTCAATCGTCATTGCATTGCCAAAAAGACTTCCAGTGAGATGTAAAACTTTATTCAGTATTATTTCTGAGGTATCTTCAAGAGTTGTTTCGGAAGTCACAAGTGAAGGGTAAAGTCCTGCAAGAGTAGAATTTAATTTTAAATTCCATTCTGCCTCCTGCTCAGCCTTAACCTGATCAGTTATGTCCATGATATGAGCTATCTGATAATCAACCGAGCCATCGATTTTTCTTGTACAGCCTGTTAAGATTGAAACGTATACATTTTTTCCATTTTTATGAATGTAACGTTTATCCAGGGTGTAACTATCCAGCTCACCAGACAACATTTGATCAAAAAGGTGATTATTCTTATCTATATCATCTGGGTGAATAAAATCAGGCCAATTTAACGTCTCTACTTCATTGCGGCTGTAACCTATAATTTGACAAAACTTATCATTCATTTCTACCCATTTTTTATCAGCATCCACAATAGCCATTCCAATTAAGCCTAATTCAAAATAATTTCTGAATCGTTCTTCACTAAGCAGTAATCTTTCTTCTACTTTTTTCCGGTCGATAATATCCCATGCTAAATCAGCTAAAAACGTAGCTATTTCAATATCTGAATCAGTATAGGCTGTAAGCTTATTCCCCACGCCCAACACAGAAACAATCTTATCATTTCGAATTATTGGAACCAAAAGCTCGCGAGTGAGCGATGCATGCCCGTCCGACAATCCATTTTTATGTGAAAATGGCATATATTCATTACACACGGCAGGCTCTTTGGTACGGATACAGTCCTCCCAAACACCTGTCCCTTCAAGAGGATAGACTGAATCTTTTTCTTCTGTTTTGTATATTTCAGTAGAAGTACGTGTTGACCAAGTCTGAAGTGTAAGTTTTTTTTGATCAGTTGAAAAAAAATGATGAAAACCGACCTGACTATCTGTTAACTCTTCTACGACATTAACTATTTCAATAAGCACTTCTTCAAGTGAATGATCAAAAGAAAAATCCAAAAGCTTTAACCGAGCCTGCAAAACCATTTCTGAGCGTTTTTGTTCTGAAATATCTTCTAAAGTTACAATCAAATGATGCGGAACTCCTGTCGCATCATGAATAACAGAACAAGAAAGATTACCCCATATGACTTCTCCACTTCTTGAAATCTGTCTCTTGACAAATTTTGAAAGGTTTTCACCTGCCAAAATTTTATTTTTGTAATTTACACATCCATTTCTATCCTCTGGATGAGTTATGGATAAAAAAGTCTCTGACTTTAATTCATCAGTTGAATACCCCATTAGAGTAGAAAATTGTTTGTTTACTTTAATGAAGTGACCATCCAAATCAATATGAGCCATGGCTATAGGAGCCTGCTCAAAATTTATCTGAGTCTGTTCCTGAATGAGGTGTAGATCACTGAGGTCAACTAAACTAGCTATCGCCCCTGTATATAAACCGGATTCATCTATAATGGGAGAAGTGGATATGCGTGTATAAACGGATTGCCCTGTCTTACTAATAAATTCAAAATCATGAATCTCGTCAATTCCAGACTTGCGTTTTGAAATATACCTTTCACACTCTTTCGTGTTTTCTTCGGACATAAAGAAAAACAAATTTTTCCCTAGCATTTCCTGTGGTGTATATCCAAGCATCGCAGCGGTTGCTTTATTTGCAAATACAGTATTAGCATTTTGATCTATTATCCATATACCTTCAACCAGTCGGTCAAGATCAATTGAAGAAAGCGAAGCGGACAGATTTGGGGGAAGAGCTATAGAAGCTGTATAATTCTTCTCTAACCGTTCAACTTCTGCGTTAACTTTCGTAAGTTCCGCAATCAACTCTTTTTTAGTCATTGAGCCATAACTGTTCACATTTCCCCCAAAAATCTAATTATCATTCTAGCTTATATTTATAAGACATTTTTCTAACAATTAGTACTATTTTATTGAAAAAATATGGATAATATTTCTCTACACCAATCTTACTCTCAGTTTATTACTCTGGATTCTTGAATCTACTACCAGCAAAGAAAAGAAAAAAGCCCATGCAGAGTTTAATCCGCATGGGCTTTTTACCTATGTTTAAGAATAATTTTATACCAATCAACCTCCAAACCAGCCCGGTGAGATTACTTCTAAAGCTTTAGTATAATGAACACGCAAATCTTCGAGCTTACCAGTGATCATCTTTTCCTGATCCCCGATATTGACCGGACAAATTTCTTTCATTTGATCAATAACGGATTCTAGCTCTTTCATCGTAGATTTGATCATAATAAGATTATCGCCGAGGCCTGAAGACTTATCATCAGCCAAGACATCGTATAAACGGGCTTTCCATGAATTGAGCTCCATTTCAAGACCGCTGCAATAATTCTTTACAGCTTTCTTTTTTCCAGCTTCAGTGCTGCAACCATCAATCCCCTCACAACTTGGGCATGGTCCTGGGTAATCCATATTCGCCATAACTAGCCTCCAATCGGTTTAGAGTTATTAACGCTTTAAGATTACCACATACGTTTTTGTTTGTGCACTTTTTTTTACATAAAAATCAATACAACAACACCCTGTTTTTAAAGAATAAAGCACAAATCATCTATTCCATCTGGAGATATATTCATCTACTTTAAATTTACGTCGACACCCTCGCTCATTCATATACCGTATTGCACCGTATATCGGACGCTTCTTCCAAGGGCGGTCGTGCAGACCCGCTATAGACCAAAGAGCACCGACGTACCCATTGGGAGAGCTACCATCCAGCTGATAACGATCATTAAGAACAATTATAGTTTTAAGAGCCTGTTCAGGAGAAACTGACCATTCTAAAATCTTTTTAGCCCAAAACATACGCATATATCCATGCATATATCCTGTTTGGCACATTTGATTTTGTGCTGCATTCCACAGGATGGAATGAGTCTTCGCCTTATCGAACTCTTCAAGTGTATATGTATATAAACGTGGATCATCCCTATGGTCATCAAGCGATGAAGCCGCCCAGTCCGGCGCACCATTTAATGAGTCATAATCAGAATTATTCAGACAAAAATTATCGGATAATTCCCGCCGCACAATTAATTGTTCCAAAAATTTATCCTGACTATCTCCGGCTCCTGTCACAGCAATATCAAGAGCAATCCGCTGCGCTGAAAGCTGACCGAATTGAATATATGGAGACAAAACAGAAGTGGCTTCTTCATTAGGATCATTACTCTTTTCAGCATAGTTTTTCAGCCGATCATCTACAAAAGAAGCAAGTGCTTTATGTGCAGCATTTTCACCTGAAGAAAGTTCCACTGGTAGAACCGATCTATCCACATTAATAGCACGGTAAGCAGCGTCCCAATCCGGCTTAGCTAAGTCAGGAGGCATAGCAGATTGTGGTTTCAGCTTCGGAAATTCTTCAAGATATTCAAACAGTAAGCGATTAATTTTCGGACGTATTGTACGGGCTGCATATTCCTGCTTATCTGAAACAATTCTCGCAGGCACAATGTTTCGACCGTCAACTTCAATGAGTTGAACATGAAGTTCACTAGCTGCATTTTTCTGCCAGCTCTCAACATTCCGCAAGGGATCAAAATCAGTAACAACAACTCCGGCCCTTATGTCATTTGCCAATCTCACTATTTCACAATCAGGCGGACCGATTCGCAAGGTAAACGGGATACTAATTTTTTCCAGATTGTCAGCAACTTCTTTAAGCCCTTTAAGCATGAAATCATATTGCCTAAAAGAAGCACACATTAAACTTGGGGACATTACAAAGCAGACTACAAGCGGACGAGTCGTACCTGCAAGCTGCCTAGCGTAAAGAAGAGCCCAATTATCCTGAACTCGCTGTTCACGACTCATCCAGTAGATTACAGGACCATCAAGACTATATGATTTAGAACCGTTTAAAATATGAATACGTTTAGCATGAACCTGCATAAATACCCTACAGAATGATTCTTAAGATTTTGGAATACGACACATTGGAGCTTCACCTTTTACCGGCATAGGTCCCTCCAAAATTTCGCATGCTGTTTTCTCAGCCATAGCCTTTGCCATACCCTTAAAAACAACGCTGTGAAATGGATACACAGCCCACCAGTAGAGCAATCCAGCAACACCACGCGGTAAAAAACGTGCCGTCATAGTCAGTACAGATTTACCAGATTCTTCCTCTTTCAGTGAAAATTCAAGCAATGCTTCACCCGGAAGTTTCATTTCAGCTATCAGTAATAAACGCTTATTTTCCTGGACATCGAGTACGCGCCAAAAATCAAGAGCATCACCAACTGCGATTTTTGTCGGGTTTCTTCGCCCGCGCCGCAGCCCCACTCCTCCTACAAGTTTATCAAGCCAGCCTCTAACACTCCATAAAGCATTCCATCCGTACCATCCGTTGTCACCACCTATCGCTAAAACGCTTGCCCATAGTTTTTCATTACATATCTGTAATTTAATGCGATAAGCCGTATGAAACACTGTACCGCCCGCATATCCGGCGTCACCGCAAACGGCCCACTCTGGTGAATGGATCAGCCCTGCATCGGACCAGCAACTGTCAACCAAATGTTGTGCGATCTTATCTAAAGCTCTACGAATAGCTAAGCGGCAACTGCTTAGCTCACATGGCATAATCTCACGAATTCTATAATCTTTACAAACCACGCGATTGCGCAATCCAAGCACCAGTGGTTTAGCTAGGGCTGTAGGTATTGGCGAAACTAAACCAAGCCAATGAGAAGAAAGTTTAGGAGAAAGAAACGGAATCGGAATAATGATTCTTTTACGAAGCCCAGCCTCCTCCTGATAAACACGAAAAAGCCGCTCATATGTTTCAATATATGGTCCGCCTATATCATAGGCATCGCCTGATGTTTTTGGATATTCAAGACAACCGGAAAGATAAAACAGCACATCACGGATACTTATGGGTTGAGTTTCAGTTTGTACCCATCTCGGTGTGATCATAACTGGTAAACGATCAGCCAGATAGCGTACTATTTCAAATGAAGCACTACCCGATCCAATGATAACTCCTGCCCTAAAGACTGTGCAAGGGACCGTACCTCCGGATAATATTTTTCCGACCTCAGCTCTGGACTTCAAATGACTACTGATATGCGGATCATCAGGAATAAGTCCTCCAAGATAAATCAACCTCTCAAGTCCTGCATCCTGCACAGCTTGCACAGTGTTCTGAGCCGCGGTTCTATCTTTTGCTGCAAAATCTCCGACTCCGGTCTGCATAGAATGAACAAGATAATAAGCGACGATACATCCGCTAAGAGCCGTTAACAGCGACGCGGGATCAAACAAATCTGCAGCCACAACTTCGCAACGCTCGTGCGAGGCATAAGCTCGGTACTTTAATTTGGAAAGAGAACGCCCTACAGCGCGAACCCTCCATCCTTTTTCAAGAAGCTCAGGGACAAGGCGACCGCCGACGTAGCCTGTCGCCCCGAGAACACAAATTGTATACTTACCCCGCTCGCTAAAAGGGATATTTTCAGACAGTTGCGTGATTTTCGCTTCCTGTTGTAATTTAGACATGATTCCTCAGCATAAGTTCTGCAGGATAAGGATTTAGATAATACTGTTTTGCTAAATAATCTTTTGAATACTTCCTTACATAATGATTAAGCATTGTGACAGGAGCAACCAGCGGGATTAGTTCTTTGCTGAATTGATCCAGAAGTTCGAGCATTTCCTGCTTTTCATCTGCGTTCAAATCCTTTTTAAAATAGCCGAAAGCATGCATCAAAACATTTATATGCTTTTTGACTGTAAGTTTATAAGTTAAGGCATTGAAAAGCATTTCAAAATACTCAGGAAAAATTAATTCAGAAGCAGCTATTCCGACTTTAGCAACAATCTTTCCCATCGCTCTATAAATCTTTTCATTGTGAGCCATTATCAACATTTTATGGCACGTATGAAATTCAACCAGAGCCCCAGCTGTAAAACCTTCAGACATAGCTTCGCGCCAACGTTTCAGCGTAAAGACTCGTGAAATAAAATTCTCTCGCAAACCAGGATCATGCAATCTTCCGTCATCTTCAAACGGTAAATCTGTAAATTTTTCCATGACCATGCGCGCCCACATTCCGATTCCGTCATGACGAACTCTATTACCGTCCTGATAAACCTTCACTCTATTCATACCGTTTGAGGGAGAACCGAATTTGAACACATATCCGCAGATATCTTCACGCGCCAAACGGTCTAATCTTTCTTTTCCCCATTCATGCATCGTATCGGTCCAGTCTTTGCCGGAACTGCGCCCGACAAGTCTTGGAAAATCCAAATCTCCAACAAGGCGAACAGCTTCACGCGGAATTGACATGCCACATTCAACCTCAGGGCATACGGGGACCCATTCTACGTATTGCCCGAGAACGTCACGTAAATAGCGATCAAGTTTTTGCGACCCATCATACCTGACCTTTTCCCCTAAAAGACATTTTGCAATGCCTAATTTAATCTTACTATCAATCCCTTGTTTCTCTTCACTCATGTGTAATTACCCTCTATTTAAGCAAACTATTTGACTAAACATACCTGAGTTAAAGATTGAAATCTACACTACAAATAAAAAAGCTATCCCCTTTAATGGAGATAGCCTTTTAAAATTTAATTTACGGATCGGAATGTATTTACTTAGCGTGGGCGATAACCACAAGATTACGCGACATTCTTTTTGCGCTGTAAAGGGCATCGTCAGCTCGCTTAACAAGGTATTCCCCTGTTTCCCCCTTTACATATGCAGCGACACCTAGGCTGGCTGTAACATTTTCTTTCATCGCAGGGAAATGTAACTCTTCAATTTTTGTGCGGAGTTTTTCTGCAAGAAGAGCGGCTCCTTCAAGCGAAGTTTCAGGACAGATAACCAAGAACTCTTCCCCTCCCCAGCGACCAAGAACATCAGTCTCTCTTACATTAATTGAAAGCAGTGATGAAATAGCGACAAGAACAGTATCACCTGCATGATGACCATAGTTATCGTTAACTTTTTTAAAGTGATCTATATCCAGCAAAATAACAGCAAAAGGAGAGTTGTATCTAGCAGCCCTTGCAAGTTCCCTCTCCATTTCACGATCCAGCATATACCGGTTGTAAATTTGTGTAAGCCTGTCAGTCTTATAGAGTAAATCTAGTTTTGAGTTCATTAAAAGAAGCTTCTTATTATATCTGGAAACAAAACTATATCGATACAGCAATAACAGAATAATCACGACTAATGCGGTTAGGATTTTCCCAATAAGCCAATAGTCAACCCCTTTATCATAACGGACTGATATCCAGCGATTCATAATATTTAATCGCTCTTCTTTTGTCACAGAAGCTATTGCCTTATTGAGAATTGATAATAGCTCAGGCCTGTCATTCCTAACTGCGACAGTCAGGTCGTACTTTAAGCCGACTTGACCAGAAATTTTAACATCAAATATACCATTTTTCTGGATTTGATAACTAATTGAAGGAATCGTATCAATATAACCATAAATTCCGTCTTCATGAACTTTTTCAAGACCTGTAATGGCATCTTTCACTTCAACAATTTTTATCTTAGGATATTTCAAACGAAGCAGTTCAATAGCGGCATACCCTTTGACTACAGCAAAGGTCTGATCCGCAACACTCTCAAAATTATCAATGAACATTTTATCATGCCCAGTTGCAACAACAAGCGGAAATGACAAATAAGGTGAACTAAAATTTAAATACTTTCGACGACTTGGAGTAGAAATAGCGGAAGGAACAATATCACACTTTTTTGCACGAGCAAAAGACAATGTCTGCGCCCACGATTCAGTGGGAATCAACCGAAACTTCTTACCTATACGCTTAGAGAGAATGTCCATATAATCCGCTGTAAGCCCAACATACCGCCCCTCATCGTTCAGCGCTTCATAGGGCATCCAGCTAGGATCTATACTCATCGAAATATATTCAACTAACGCAAGAGATTCTTGTTCAGATTTATTGAGAAATATCATCGGTTCCGGGAATATCTTTTCATCAGGTTGAAACCATTTGTTACGTAGCTTAACAAGCCCATTCTTAGATATTGCCGCAAGCCCTTTATTAAGAATACCTATTGCTTCCGGCCAGTCTTTACGAACAGCAAAAACAGGCTTCAATTTTTTACCTAACGGATAGGCAACCTGTATATATGGAAGACCAAGTTTATTGGCAAAGTATAGTGTCCCGCCATTTCCAAAAGTGGCATCAGCTCTGTTACTTGCGACGGCTTGAATCATTTCCTCAATTGTTGCACATTCTAAGATCCGAGATTTCTTAAATTTAGTAGCAAGATGTTCATCTGCCATATTCCCCTTATGAATAGCTATTGTTTTACCATCAAGATCACGATTAGATAGATTTTTTTTAGGATTACCTAATGGAACAATCATCATTTTCTGTATAGTTGAGTATGGATTTGAAAAATTAAGATAAGTTTTACGCTCTTCATGCGCTGCTCCAGAGCTTAGCCCGTCAACAATACCTGATTTAGCTTTTTTCTGCATATCCAGCCAGCTGCCTGCACGCAGCACAAAACCAGCTCCAGTCAGCTTATTGATTTTACTCAGAACTTCCGAATCAATTCCTGAAATAGAACCGTCAGCATTCACAATAACATATGGTTCCCAGTCTTTCTCTGTTCCCAAAGTAATCACAGGATGAGCTTTTATGAAAGCCTTCTCTTTTTCTGTAAGTTTAACGCTTGAAGGAGATGCAGCAAAAGCAGAAGTACTTTCGAAGTAAAAAAAAACAGTAAAAAAAAGCAGTAAAATAACGACAATATTTTTCATAAATTTCCAAATTTAAAAATAAAACATAATATGTAAAGAATATTTTTTCAATCTTAATCCAATTAATATAACAACTTATTACTAATAATTCGAGGATTTTCGTTTATGGGGAATATACAAAAGACTGTATATATTTAACATATCATTCAAAAATAAAAAATACAATTCCTCGAGATTATTTTTTGCACACTAAAATATTTTGGCATAAATTGCTTGTATTATGACATTGCGGCCACCAAGCTCACGAGTTAATTATTCATAAACGCAATGAGAAAACAAGCTTGTTAAATCTATAAACGAGAATTCGAATGAACAAAAATATAACTTTTATTATTTATACTGACTTCGCTTCACTGGACCTGACAGGCCCTCTCGAAGTTTTCAGCGCAGCTTCACAGATTTACGAGCAGAAAACAGGTTTTCCGGCGTATGAATTCTCGTTTGCAGCAACAGAAAAAGGACTAATTAAAACATCCTCAGGACTTATGCTGATGGCAGAAACTCTCCCAACTGATTGCTGCCCTCACACTTTTATTGTTCCCGGAGGAACAATTGCCGAAAAGTCCACAACCAATTTAAACCTTATTAAAGCGGTCTCAGCTATAGCAAAAAAAGCGCAACGAGTTGTATCTGTCTGTACAGGAGCCTTCCTGCTTGCTGAATGCGGCCTGCTCGACGGAAAAAGAGCAACAACTCATTGGCTATCATCAACTCAACTTGCAAAGCGTTACCCAAAGATAACAGTTGAACCAGACTCTATATACATAAGAGACGGGAAAATTGCGACAAGTGCCGGTGTTACTGCCGGAATAGATTTAGCACTTGACCTTGTTGAAGAAGACCTCGGGCCTGAGATAGCCATGGAAGTAGCAAGACTTCTGGTCCTCTACCGTAGGAGGACCGGAAATCAGAGTCAATTCAGTGCGCCTTTAAAAATGCAATCCACTGCTGGTTCACGTTTTGCGGATCTTCATTCATGGGTAGAAGGCCATTTAAGTGAAGATTTAAGCGTCGGCAAACTGGCTGAGCAAATGAAAATGAGCCAGCGCAATTTTGCACGTGTTTTCCATGCAGAAACAGGAATCAACCCCGGAAAGTATGTGGAAAAAATGCGTTTAGATAAGGCGCGGGAAATGCTGGAATCAGGCCAAAAATATTTACAGACAGTAGCCCTTTCTTCCGGTTTCAGCAGTGAAGAGCACATGCGCAGAACTTTTCAACGGCAACTTGGTATTACACCAGGACAATATATTAATCATTTCTCAAATCAAAAATTATAGGAGTAGACTATGACAACTTATGGAATTTATATTTATGATCAAGTTGCGGAACTGGACTTTGTCGGTCCGTTGCAAGTATTTGCGACATCCAACTCAATTCTTGATAAATCAGATAAGATAATCACAATAAGCAATTCAACGGAGCCTATTCGTGGGATAGGAGGGTTGCAGGTAATTCCAGATTTCTCATTTGAAAACGCACCTGTGCTGGATGTTCTTCTGATTCCTGGTACTGCAGAAGCCACTGAACATGCTCTTAATAATCCTGAAGCAGTCGAATGGATTTCCAAACAGGCTAATAAAGTAAAATGGATGACTGGAGTATGCACCGGATCATTAATTATGCAAAAAGCCGGACTACTCAAAGGACGTAAAGCTACAACTCATTGGCTCCTAATGGAGTATCTCGAAAAAGATCCAGAAGTTACAGCTTTACCTGAAATGCGTTACGTAAGGGATGGCAATGTAGTAACGGCGCAGGGAATTTCCGCTGGCATCGACATGGCTCTTTGGCTGGTTGGACAAATCTATACCCCCGAGCACGCCCGCATGGTTCGTAAAATCCTGCAATATGATCCAGCACCACCTTACACCGCCGAAGTTTAAATATATTAATTCAGCAATTAAAGAATAAAAACAAAACGGCTTAGAAGGTTAACCTTCTAAGCCGTTTTAAATTTCTAATTTGAAATGAATTGTCAGTTAAGATTAAGCCTTAAGCTCACCCTTAAATTCATCATAGTTATCGATACTTACAAAATAATCAGGATCAGAAAGTACGTTAACAACACATATTTTCTCAGCTTTTTTAATTAAACGCACACAATCTTTACTAAGATGCCATAAATGAATAGTTTTGCCTGCACGTTGATACATTTCAGTTATCTTATTAACCATTTCAATGGCAGATTGATCCATGATTCGCGATTCCTGAAAATCGATAATAACAACATCAGGATCGTTCTTAACATCAAATTTACTCAAAAATAGCGTTGTTGAACCAAAGAACAGCGGACCATAAATCTGATAATGCTTGATTCCGTGCTCATCAACAATTTTACGAGCACGAATCCTCAGCGCATTTTCCCACGCAAAAATCATAGCGGAAATAATAACGCCACAGATAACAGCAATAGCCAGATCATATTTAACCGTTAGAAATGTTACTAAAACGATAACGGCAACATCCCACTTAGGGACTTTATTGATTATGTTGAATGAACTCCATGCAAAAGTCTTGATCACGACTATAAACATAACGCCAACCAAAGCTGCAATGGGAACCATCTCTATGTAAGTAGAAGTAAATAGAATAAAAAATAACAAAGCAACAGCAGCAGTCATACCGGACAAGCGACCGCGACCGCCGGAAGTAATATTTATAATACTCTGCCCGATCATTGCACAACCACCCATTCCACCGAACAAACCGTTTGTAAAATTTGCAATTCCTTGAGCAATACATTCACGATTTCCGCTTCCATGAGTATCAGTCAATTCGTCAATCAGGGTTAATGTCATCAAAGACTCAATCAACCCGATAGCTGCAAGGATCAGAGCGTAAGGAGTAACAAAGGTCACAGTTTCCCAAGTTAAGGGAATCTGAGGAATAGCAAACGAAGGAAGCCCTGCTTTTATCCCCGTACCGCCACTGACCTTGATGAAAGAAAGAACTGTCGCTGTATCAATCTTTGCAAAAATAACTAAAAGAGAAACCGCAATAATCGCTATGAGTGCGCCCGGAGCTTTCTTGTATATTTTGGGGACTATAAACAAAATCCCCATTGTTAGGCCAACCAGACCTAACATTACCCAAAGAGGTTCTCCCTGAATCCATTTACCGTCTGCCTGAAACATTTTTAACTGAGACATGAAAATTACAATTGCCAATCCGTTAACAAATCCCATCATAACTGAGCGAGGAACCATTCTTATGAACTTTCCTAAACGGAAAATCCCAGCCAGACTTTGGAATATTCCGACCAAAAGCAAAGTAAAAAACAAGTACTGAATTCCGGCATGTGATCCAGCTCCACCAAGAGCATTTCCTTCTAAAACCAGATTGACCATAACAACGGCCATAGCTCCTGTAGCCCCAGATATCATCCCCGGGCGACCGCCAAGAATGGAAGTAATGATGCACATCATAAATGCACCATACAAACCGATAATAGGTGAAACTCCGGCGACAAAAGAAAATGCGACCGCTTCCGGCACTAATGCCAGCGCGACGGTAAGACCTGAAAAAATATCACTTTGAACACTGCCCTTTGAACTCGAAACTATAGTATTACTTGCTGCCATCAAAAAATCCTTTTAAGTTATTAAATAAAAAGGGCAAGACCTACAGGCCCGGCCCAACAAGGTGAAATACAATGCAATAGTAAACAGTGCAGGCAATCAAACGCTAAGCGCTATTATGTCTTAATTGCCATAATACTGACAAAGGTCCTGACAGACCAATTATTTGGAATTATTGCTATTACTTATGAAACAGAAAGAGGTACTGAAGAGAGGTACATCGAAATGGTGTGCATAAATATAAGACTTATCCGCAAGGCAAGGGTAGCTATATGGTTTATGCTAACCAGTCAACCTCGGCCGATTTTCATCATCGGCCGAGGTTAAGCCATTAACAGCCTATTCAAAATTGTTCAAAACCTGAATCTTCAGCATCCTGCTCATATGCAGCGCGAAGTTCCTCAGGGGGAGAGTTTTTTTGCGGTAAAGACAACGTAGAAGGGGAATACCTGCGTGCAGAGTCCGTACTGAAAAAACTCATCAAATCTTGCATCTGCTGTGCCTGACTTGCCAACTCTTCAGAAGTTGCCGCCATTTCCTCAGAGACAGATGCATTCTGCTGCACAACTATATCCAGTTGTGCAATAGCTTTTGAAATCTGCTGAGTACCTGAGCTCTGCTCTTCAGAAGCCGCTGATATTTCCTGAATAAGTTCAGCTGTCTTCTTAATATTGGGTACAAGCTTTTTCAGCATAAGCCCTGCTTCCTCAGCGGTAGCAACAGAAGAGCTAGACAACTCACTTATTTCAGCTGCGGACTGCCCGCTACGCTCTGCAAGCTTTCTTACCTCTGCAGCAACTACTGCAAAACCTTTTCCATGCTCTCCGGCTCTGGCTGCCTCGATAGCGGCATTAAGGGCAAGTAGATTCGTCTGACGTGCAATATCCTCAATGATGGATATTTTTTCAGCAATTTCTTTCATTGCTTCAACAGTTTGAGCTACAGCTACACCACTATCTTCTCCATCCTTAGATGATTCTACAGCGATTCCTTCAGTTTCTTTTGCATTTGCAGCGGTTTTTATAATATTCGCTCCCATCTCTTCCATGGATGCGGCTACTTCTTCAATTGAAGCAGCCTGCTCTGTTGAGCCTTCTGCCATCACATTTGAGGAAGAAGATAATTCGTCACTTCCTGACGTAACATTTTGCGATGCTCCGATAATGTCCGAAACAATGCTATCTAACTTTTTACCCATCGACCTAAGGGCATCGGCAAGCACCCCGATTTCATCCTTCTGATAAATATCGACCGTGGAAGTGAGATTGCCTCTTTTAATTTCCTGAGCAAAAGCGACTGCCTTAAGAATAGGAACAGTAATTAATTTTACGATACCCCATGCAAACAAGATCCCGACAACAATAGCCAAAAGACCGATACTACCACTTATAACTCCCAGCATATCAGCTCTTTCAGCAGTAGCTTTCGCTGTTCTATTTGAAATTTCATTTGACTTCTGCATAATACTTGCGACAGCAGGTTCAATTTTATGCACGGCGGTACGCATCGAAGATATTAACTCTGTAATTCTCAGATCTTCTGCGACAAGAGCTTTAAAAGCTTCATTATATGTTGCAATATAATTTTTTAATTTATTTTTATCAGCTTCTGATATTTCAGAACTATCCAGAGCTTTACTAAGGCGTGCTAATCCGGCAGCAACATTTCCAGTGTACTTTTTATTTCCTCTCAGCATGTAATCTTTTTCATCTTTACGAATCGAAAGTATAAGAGCTGTTCCATCTGGAATGTATATACTGTCAAGACTCCGTTCCATCACATGAGCAGCTGAGCGCATACGTTCAATATAAATACTATTCTGCGTACTAAAGAGACTATTCAATGCGCCCAAATATTTTTTCAACCCTTTTTGCATTTCAACCTTAACAGAATTCAAACACTTACTGTCACTGATCTGCTGCTCATAAATAGCTATAACGCTCAACAGTTTATTCTTATATTTTAAAGACTTTGTAGCAATATAATCCTTTTCATATCGGCGAATCTGTAAAAGAGATAGGTATAATTCATCAACAGTTCTTTCTGCAAAAAAATTCTGTAATTCATGAGCAGCGCCCCTGAAACGCCCCTGTAATCCAGACTTATGATCGAGTCCTTTTCTTTCCTGAGCCTCAACCAGCTTTTGAAATGAATTTTCATAAACGGATGCAAAACCAATTATATTGCTAGCTAAATTTTTAATTTCGTAATTTCCACTTTGGTCGGATAAACGAACAATAGAATTAGCCTGATCAGTCAACTTTGCTATATTGTCGGCATGTCTTGCCAAATATTTTTTATCAAGCCTGAGCATGAAATCTTTTTCATTTCTACGCCCTTGCAACATAAAAGAATCAATACGCCCAGCATGAGCACCAATTGCAATATCAACTTCCAAATGTTTCATAAATCCAGTTAACATTGATTTTGCTGCATATCTATCAACAGAGATGACTATCACCAAAAGTGTTAATATTAGACCAAAAGCAAGCCCTAGTTTTACTCCAAGTTTAATATTCTTTAGCATTTGCCCCCCGATAAAGATTCAAGTTACAAACGGTCCACACAAATACGACAGAGCTTTTATGAATATACCTTTTATTTGTTGTATTACAATAAAAACATATCGCGTTGATTCGTCCTCAATAAACGTGTGCCAGACTAAGTATAATATTTTAATGCTGGACTATTTTATACTATTTTGGTCAATATTAGAATTTAAAAATTAAGAGGTGTATTATGTTTCGTTATTTTTCAGCCGTAGTTTTAGCTTCTTTCCTTTTTGCAGGAACAGCCTTTGCCGATCCGTTACACGTAGGGAAGAATTTTCCCGACATAACTCTTAGCGGCAATCAGACAGCTGCGCAGTTATCTTATCTTGGACTATCCGGACACGGCCCTTGGCAGCTTAAGGATATTAATGCGGACTTTGTGATTATTGAAATATTCAGTATGTATTGTCCGCATTGTCAGGCAGAAGCTACGCATGTTAACGGCTTGTTTGAAGCCCTTAAAAAATCAAAATCAAGTAAGCTTATAAAACTTGTCGGAATAGGTGTTGGAAATTCAGATTTTGAAGTAAATTTCTTTAGAAAAAAGTATCAAATTGAATTCCCACTTTTTGAGGATATGGAGTATAAAATTCACGAACAAATCGGAGAACCGGGAACACCACATTTTTTTATGGTCAAACTTAACAAGCAAAAAGAGCTAAAAACAGTTACTTCCTTTGCCGGAAGAATGAAAAATCCACAGCATTTTTTGAAAAACCTGCAAAAGACATCTAATAAATAAAAAATTAAATTTAATATGGAGAAAAGCGTATGACTAAATATTTAGGTCTTTGCAGTTCAATTGCCCTACTTTTAATATGCTTATGTGCAGTGCCTTCATTTGCAGAGATACCTGAAGGACTCATTTACCAACCAGGCAAACTGAAACCAGTAGACAGTACTTTAAAGGTTGCTGTCGGGGAAAATGCTCCAGATTTTTATCTTCCTTCTATTACTGGCAAAAAGGTACAACTCTCTTCCTTTCGCGATAAAAAAAATGTCGTACTTTCATTTGTTCCTGCTGCCTTTACTCCAGTATGTTCAGATCAATGGCCCGGATATAATATTGCTAAAGATCTTTTTGAACAAAATGATGCAATCCTCATAGGAATCACTGCTGACAACACACCGTGCCAGTTTGCATGGACACATCAGATGAACAAGAAAGGAGTCTGGTTTCCTGTTCTTTCGGATTTCTGGCCACATGGCAGAGTTGCTAAGCTATACGGGATTCTTAGAACAGACGGAGTGACTGAACGGGCAATATTCATAATAGATAAGAAGGGGGTCATTCGATACATTGACATTCACGACATTAACACCCATCCAGAACTGGGCAAAATTATCCGCACTCTTAAAGAAATTAATAAATAGCTAAAATATTCATATAGAAATTGAACTTATTTAGTTAGCATATTGACTTTAAAACTCTGCTGATACAGAACGTCAAAAAGTGAGGAAGCCATTATGATTATAGATAGTCTGGAACAATCTTCTTTCTACAACTTCGGACCGGCTTGGCAAAAAACGTTTAAATTTTTAAATGATATCGATTTATCTCTCGAACTTGGAAAACATGTTATCGATGGAACGAATGTCTTTGCTCTTGTCAGCGAATATGAAACGAAACCTCATGCTGAAGGCCGCTTTGAAACTCACCGGAAATATGTAGATATTCAATTTCTGCTTTCCGGAAGGGAAAAACTTGGCTGGGCCGCTCTAAAAGATCTGGTTCCTGAAGTCTTATACGATCCAGAACGAGATGTAGGATTTTTAAAATCTCTTCCCGAAATTCCAACCCTTTCTACGCTTAAACCAGGAATGTTTATCGCCTATTTCCCAGAAGACGGACATATGCCCGGACTGACTTGCGCAGTTAATCCTGAACCGGTGAAAAAAGTTGTTGTTAAAATTGCAGTAGACTCACTCTACCAAGAGAAACTATAGCTGCCAGACCACGCGATCTTTACCTTGCTGCTTCGCCCGGTATAGGCAACGGTCGGCCTTTTTCAACAGACCTTCCATTGAAAATTCAGTGTCTTCTTGTGAATCCTTTTCTGACAAACAGGCTAGCCCGATACTTACGGTGAATTGAATTACTTTCCCGTTAATTTCTATTTCCATTTTTTTAAGTTTATTACGTAATCGTTCTGCAATCAATTTTGCGGATTCGAGATCACCATGAACCAAAACCGCAGCAAACTCTTCACCTCCGACCCGTCCAAAAATATCTGCTGTACGCAATGTTGCACGACAACAACAAACTAATTCTTTAAGCACAATGTCACCGACATCATGCCCATAGGTATCATTAATATTTTTAAAGTCATCGATATCCATCATAACTATACAGGTTGAACCGCCATATCTTCTGAATCTTTCAAATTCCAAACGAGCTTTTGCAATAAAAGATCTACGATTATTAGCACCTGTAAGCGAATCAGTATTAGCAAGTCGCTTAAGTTCATCTACCATATTTTTCTGCATTGTAACATCGCGAGCAACAGCAATAATCTGCTTACGATCCAAATCAGCAGTGCTATTCCACGAAATCCATTTCCACGAACCATCCTTACATTGGAATCGATGTTCAAAATGATGCAAAGGCTCACCTAAATATAACTTATCCCTTATTTCAATGGTCTTCGCTTTATCATCAGGATGGACAAAATCTAAGACATTTTTTTTCTTAAGCTCTTCTATACTCCAACCTAAAGTTTTGGACCACGCTGGATTAAGTTCTATAAAATGATCATCAAAATCAATTACACAAAGCATATCAATAGACACTTGAAATAGGTGCTGACGATCTTCTTCGGCAATCTTTAATGCAGTAAGATCATGCCCATTAATAGCTACAAACCTTTCACTCCCAGTTAGTGAATCAATTGGTTGGTAGGTAACACTCATAAACATACGCCCAGTCTCAGGAATTTCTACCCAATCTTTATACCCAACGGTTCTACCTTCGAAAGCAGCCTTAACCATAGGTTCTGACTTACTTTTAAAATTTTCCCACCCGAGAACATCTCCTATATGACTTCCAAGAAATGAATCTCTGGTTCGACCAAAACATTTTAGATAGGCATCATTAACCATAACATATTTACAATCAGAATTCACAAGGGAGAACAAATCAGGTGTGGTAGAAATTATCTGCTCATAACGGCGTAGCCCATCTTCCATACGCTTACTTTCAGTAATATCTATATTTATTCCTGACATGGACTGAGGTTTTCCAGATTCATCGTAGCTGACAAGTCCACTGGCTTTGATATAGCGAGTCTCTCCAGTAGGCCACACAACACGAAATTCACCATCAAAATGACCAGAGCTTTCTATAGCCGATTGAATCTCACGTTCAGCTTCCAATAGATCATCTGGATG